>ONPA01000252.1 GCA_900319575.1 uncultured Desulfovibrio sp.
TGGCGTTTGCCCATTGCGCTGTACGTGTCAAATTGTCCAGCTCCGTCGGGCCAGAAGGACATTGCTCCCGCAACACCCTCCGGGCATATTCCAACGCAAATGCTTCAATCTGCGACTTCCTGAATACGGGCTGCACCATGAGTTTCCCCCTGTCCGATCTGCTCTGGCACCGCGTCCCGCCTGATCTCAATGAAGAAGGTGTCTGTCGTCTGACGTTTGAGGCCTACCAGTTCGAGGCGCTCATCCGGCCAGTCCGCGGCCGTTTCCTTGTCCACCTCTTCCTTGATGCGGATGCCGTCCGTGAAGTTATACTGGTGAAGTTTTTCCAGTGTCATCCCTGACGTGATTCCACGCATCTGCACTATTCTGGTGCTGGCCCGGAACCCAATGGTGCCAAAGGCAAGATCAAGGCTCTTGGCTTTGGTAAAGAGGTCCGCCCGGTTCAGCCTGGCGAAGACTGCCACGGCGTCCGCCAGTTCCCTGCGCCGGGCCTGCAGAGGGGCGCTGCTCTGGCTAGCCTGCATCTTGGCGGCGTCTATGGCTTCCTGCATGGAGTGTTCAATAGACTCCAGTTTGCGGTCCAGCGACGCGATTTCCGCCAGCGCCCCTTCCGCCTGCTGGCGGTCATTTACAATGTGTGGATTGGGTTTAATCCGCGCAGCCATCACGCATAGCCTCCCATATATTTTCGTGTGCAAAGGTCTCAGGCTTATCCGGTACGATAAGCGAGGCTTCCATGGTTTCGGCCTGCTCAGCCGCAGCATCCAGCTCCCGCCGGATGACGCGCAAAATATCAGGAGCATCCTCCTGCGCCTGGACGTCTTCCAGAGATATCCTGATGCTTCGCAACTTTTCAGACAACATACTATTCCTCCACGTTCTCATTTTGGTTGACGGATTTTTCAAACCTGGCCAAAAGAATTTTGGCTGAATTCACGATGACCCGGGCTGTACGCAGCGCGTAGGGGTCGGCGCACAGCATCAGGCGTATGATTGTCGCCGCTGCTGCCCGCTCCTTCTGGAAGGGATCTGCCTCGCGGACTGGCGGGTATGGGGTTTCCGGCGTAGCCTGTGCTTTGCCTGTAGCGCGGAAGAGAACCGCTCTCCTGCTGTTGCGCCCGACCCGTTCGAGAAAACCTTCGCCCTCCAGCCAAGCCACATAACGCAGAATGTGCGTGTAGCTGACGCGGGTCATCAGGGCACAGTCGCTGATAGACCAGCCCGCTTTTGTAGTCCGGACGAAACGCCAGATGATGGTGTGCATCCGGACTCCGCGGGGACGGCGCTGCTCGTCATAGGTGCATACTCCGGGACGCACGGGCTGTATCTCACCATGTCTCTTCATGTCGGCCGCGCGGGAACGCACCACGGCCTGCTCTGCTTCACTGCTCAGTCCCAGAGCCTCATAAACCTGCCGGTAGCTGACTTCACGGCCTCCGTCGCCAAGCGCCCGGATGGCCTTGCGTACCATGTCGGTGGAGATTTTCACGACTGCCCTCCTACTTTCGCCGCCAGGTGTGGGCGGAAAGAGCCGTATCCAGCATGGCCTGATCAACGGTGAAACTGCCGCCCGCCCTGGCGGATTTTTCGAGCAGCAGGCACAGGGTTCGTACCAGCCGGAAGTCTCCCTCTGTTTTCTGGGTAATCTCGGAGGCCAGCGCCAGCGGCACTTCCAGCCCTGCCGCCTGCATGGCGTACATGGCCACTTCCGAGGGTGATATGGGGCCGAACTCCACTTCGTAGGCCACGCGCGACCAGATGCGCCGCCGCTCGGATAGCAGCCCGAAGATTCCTTCCTCGCCTATGAGAATGACAGGGGCACCTGTCATCTCATGGATGTCACGAAGGTCTTCAATCCTGTCGATCTTCAGCCTGTCCGCTTCGTCTATAAAAATAGGCTGCCTGTTCTCCTCCAGGAGGGACACGATCAGTTCCTTACAGCGGTTCCCCGTGTGCCGGGGCATATCCATGTTCTTCCCCCTGACTTCGAAAAGCAGGCGCTGCAGGAAGCTGGTCTGGCTCCATCCCTGCCAGACACGCACATACGCGCCGCCACGCTGGATGTGATACCTGTCCGCCGCTACGCTCTTCCCTCGCCCGGCCTGCCCGTAGGCAAGCACGAAGCCCGAGAGGTTGCGCCCGGCACCTACGACTTCGTCCACGGCGTTGTCGAATCTGGTCATAGCCCCAGTCTCAATGATAGTTTCGCGCATCTCGTTCCTCCATTATGGAACACCTGTCATTCCATGCCTTTTCGCCTTCGCGGAAGGCCGTCCAACTGTCGAAGCACTCAGTCATGTAGGCCTTCGCGAACCGCCTGATGGTGGGGTCGGAGGGCACAAACAGCCCCTCCGCCTGAAACTTGCGTTGCACTTCCCGCACACACTGGCTGATGGCCGGGGCATTCGGGTTCAGGACGTGCCACAGGATGATATGCTGGTGCCGCTCCGTCAGCAGCGTACGCCCCCGATGAGCACCTGCGGCTTCGTCCACGGCGTTGCCGAATCTGGTCATAGCCCTAGGCTCAATGATAGTTTCGCGCATCTCGTTCCTCCATAACGCTATGCCTGTGCAGCACGGGCCTGTTCCCTCGCGTACACCTGGCGCAGCCCGTCAAAATATTTCTTCCAGTAGGTCAGGTATTCCGTGGTCTGTTCCCAGGCCTCCATCCACGCGACATCGTCCGGCACAAGTTCGATGGACTGCTCGAATTTAACGTTGAACAGATAAGCGTACCGTTCCTGAGAATCCTTCCATCGCTTGAGGGCAGACGGGGTGTAAGCCGGAGCGGCGTTCATGGCCGCGACAGCAGCATCCCTCTGTGCCGCGAACGCCGCCTCTTCCTCTGCAGTGGGAGGCTTCGGTTCAGAGGGACGCGCTGCAGGTAGTGGCCTGGGTTGCAGTTGGGTAACCGACAACACTCGGGCCTGAGCCTCCGGCAGAACATCCGCGTTGAGCATTTTCGTAATACCCGCGAAACTCTGCTTCTTCTGTCCCTGTTTCAGTTCTGCCGCTGCCCGGAAATCCTCCTGCTGCTCCGCCGTGCCAAGCACCCTGGCCACGGGATGCAGGCCGCAGGCAATCCGGTGATGTTCACGATCCAGCGCCTCGCAGAGGAAAGTTCCATCCAGTGTGTAGACGAATACGCTGAAGGGATTGAGGTACTCGTCGTAACGCACAAGGACGGGATGGCGTCGCGAAAAGAGTGCCTCGTGCCAGTACAGACGCCCGTTGATGCGAATGCCATCCTTGGTGATGGTCCGCACTTCTTTCTGCATCATCAGCAGGGTCAGGCGCTGCATCTCCTCCGGAGTAAGGCCCGGGCCGCGCCCGGCTTCCATCACCGCTCCTGGTGTTGCACCGTGCAGGTGTGTGCGGAACTGGGGACGGGCCTTGTATTCCTCAAACCAACGGGCTACCTGCAGCTTAGTTTCCTCCAGGGTCAGGGGGCGTGCCCCCATCTTCTCGTACAGCTTGCGGTGCATTTTTTCTCCGCGCATCATGCGGGCTGGCTTGTGGGCAATGTCGTAGCCTGTGTACGAGGGCATCCATACTTCAAGCTCGTGCATGGTCCCGAAGAAACGCTCAACCGGCTTGCTCTGACCGTGGTAGGGCCATGCGTGGATGACCGTGCAGCCGAGGTCGCGGTACAGGCCGAGGAATCCTGCCTGCTCAAAATCCGGACAGCCCTCGAAGAACCGCGCCCGGAAAGCCCTGCCGTTGTCGAGGTAGATGACGCGCGGGAACTTGCCCAGAATGATGCAGCTGCGTCGAAACGCCGCCGATATGCAGGCCGTGTTCTCCGTTGCCATGATCTGCCAGCCCAATGGGCAGTTGCTCGCGCCGTCGTAGAACAGCACAAGCGTCATACGCTTGGGCTTGCCCGTGTCCGGGTCAATGCTTTCAAAGTTCAGGGTGTGACCGTCTGCGATCACCACATCACCCACTTCCACCAGGTTCCAGTTGCGGAGAAGGCTTATGGCGCACTTGTCATTCCATGCCTTTTCTCCTTCGCGGAAGGCCGTCCAACTGTCGAA
>ONPA01000251.1 GCA_900319575.1 uncultured Desulfovibrio sp.
GAACGGGCCGGAACAGCCTTAACCCGGAATTAGAGTATATATTCCAATAGCGGTGGGGTGTAAATTAAGATATGCGTTTTGAGTTATATTGCGTGCCTGTTCTGCTGCGTCCGGAGTTTGCGGATTTCCGGTGACATGACCGGGTAGAAAAAGTGAAAACGGAAAAACCGGAGCGTCTGCGCCCGCGGGCTTATTTTCAGGAGTGTTTTTCATGGATGTTCTCATCGTCGACAACGAACCGGCCTTTGCCGAACTTCTGGCCGCAAGGCTGGAACTCCAGGGCTATAGCGCCCGATCAGCCGGGAGCGGTGAGGAAGCGCTGAAGAAGCTGAAGGAACGTCCCTGTGACGTGGCTCTTCTGGGCGTGCATCTTGTGGGCATGAGCGGACTCGAGCTGCTTTCCCGCATGCGCAGAAAATGGCCGCAGACTCCCTGCATCATGCTGACAGAGCCGGCACAGGCTGAACAGGGAGCCGAAGCCATGCGGTTCGGGGCCTACGACTGGCTGGCCAAGCCGGTTTCCATGGCGTCTGTGGAATCGGCGCTGGAAAGAGCGCTCGGAAGGCAGAAGGCCGAACGCCAGCACGAACTGTACGCTGAGGCAGCGCGCATGCGCACCCTGGACAGGCTGACGAAGGGGGTTGCTCACGGCGTGAATAATCCTGTCAACATTATGGTCCAGGCTGCGGGGGATATCGGCGACATCCTGCAGGAGGAACCCGCCTGCCATCTGCCGGAAGCCACACTTGAAGAACTGAAGGACGCGGTGGAAACCATCAAACGGCAGAGCCGCAGGGTGAAATCCATGATGCAGAGCCTTCTCGTGCTCAGTCAGGGGACGGGACGCAGAAAGATGGGGATCCTGCTGCGCGATGTCGTGCGTGAGGTCATTGTCATCTTTCAGGAAAGGATGCGCGCGCAGGGGGTCAGACCTCATGTAAAAACAGATAGTGCTATTCCTGTTTTTATGGGCGAGCCCTTCGGTCTCAGACAGGTGCTTCTGCATCTTGTCGAAAACGCTCTCGATGCCATGCCTCAGGGCGGTGTCCTCGGTCTTGCAACGATGCTCAGGGAAGCCCGTACGCCTGAGGAGCGTGCCATGATCGAACTTTCCGAGCTGGAGAACTCCGGTTATCCCGAAGGGGGAGAGATGAGAGCGGCCCCGAGATTCGTGGAAATCCGTGTCACTGATACGGGCCGCGGCGTGCCTGAGGAAATCCGCAGACAGATCTTCGCTCCGTTTTTCAGCACCAGCAGGGGAAAGAGCGGTATTGGCCATGGCCTGGCCGTCTGCCGCGGCCTGGTGCAGGAAATGGGCGGACGTATCTTTCTCGAGCGGGGTGATCCGGGCAGTACCGTGTTTACGGTGCGCCTGCCCTTTATTCCCTGCCGTCCGGAATCGGATGACTGAGTGCGGGAAGCTTTTCCCGGTTATTCATACTGCACGGTTTTTCAGCGGGATGATTCCGCTACTGAGCGCCGGAATTTTTGTACTGCGGTGAGTGTCCGTTGTGTGACTGGCTCCTCCGCAAAGGATGGATATCTCTGCCTGTGAAGGCTGAGGCCTCCTGCTGGCGCCGCCAAAAAAAATCCGGAAAACCAAGCCTGGAGATCTATACTTTTTTGCTAATGAAAAGTATGGAGTGGGAAAAGGGAATTTCAGGACTCAGAACGGCACAGCGGAGCCCGGCTTCTCTGTGGAGTCCTGCGCTTTTCGAGGACATGGCACGTATGTGGTTTCTCCCCGTGTCTGAGAAAAGATCAAAAAAAGGGGGCTGTTCTTCTTCTCTTCCGAAGAAGAACGCCCCGCTTTGTTTTTTGGGAGAATCCCGGGCTAACGGGCCTGGCTGGCACGCCTCGACGCGCAGTGCTGCCTGCGCCGTCCCTGAGGAATGGGCTGCAGGTGCGTCTTGCGCTGCGTGTGCCGCAGGTGAGTCTGGCGGCGCAGCGTATCACGGCGCAGGAGTTCCACGAGGACGGCGTCCTCGACTCCTGATTTCATTTCAACGCCGGGGATAATGTGATCCTGAAGAGCGATCATGATGCGCTGCACCTGTTCCCAGATGTCGAGCAGTTCATCATCCTTCATTCCACGTGCGTGTTCAGAGAAAGGAATGGTGTCGTCCAAAAAGGGTGAATCAGATCCCATACAGCGTGGCTCCTAGTCTGTTGCCTTGAGGAAGGTGAGCATCTCGGGCTGCTCAATGAGCAGGCTGGCGACAAGTTCATTGCCTTCCGGTCCGGGATGAATGTGATCCGTAAGGAGGGCTACATAACTTCTGCTCATGAGCGTGTCAAAGATGTTAACGCAGGGAATATTAAGTCTGCCGCAGATATCGGAGGCCAGAGCGGCGAAGCGGGAGAGGCATTCACGCGGCCCGTCGTCGAAAAGCGGCGGGGGGCAGATGAAAAGGGTGGGCGCAATGCCCTTGGCTTCGTTCAGAAGACCGGCAAGGTTTTCTGCCATGGCCTCGGGAGCGGTTCCCCTGAGCGCATCAACGGTGCCGGTGCAGAAGGCGAAACGGGAGCGAATGCCGGGCATAAGCCTGGCCTCGTATTCACGTTTGAAGCGATCCTGAATCTGCGCCATGGTCTGGCGTCTGGCGCCGAGATTATAGAACGTGGCCGGCGGAAATTCGTAAAGGCCTTTCTGGGCTCCCTTGAGGGCGAGCCTGCTCACGAATCCGCCAGGGGTAACGTTGTCATTGACTCCGAGCGTGACGGAGTCGCCGAAAAAGAACCACGTATCCGTATGATCGCGTCCCATATACTAATGCACTCCTCTTTCGACAGTGCCGTCCGGCATGAATTGGGCGGTTTTGGTGATATGCAGCGTCTGGGCGAGGGCGGTAAAGTCGCCGAGAGGCGCTAAAATGGCCCTGCAGATCAGCAGGGGTGACAGGTACCCCGTACCCCAGTCCCCGTCGAATGTCACCCCCGTTTCTCCGGGATTTCCCGGGAATACGATGTTTTGGACAAGGGGACGCACGTCGCAGGTCCGTTCGCCCTTCTTGGTTTCCCGGGTGAAGGGGAAAGCTGAAGCGTCCTGAAAAACCCTGAAGCAGCGCTCAAGTTCGTCCTGTCCGCCATCCAGTGTGACATGGAAGCGTTCGGAGACAGCCTGCATAGTCTTGTCCTTATAGGGAACGGGGACGGCCCTGTAGGCCAGAATGCCCCTGGGCAGGCAGGGAGCGAGTTCGTTAATGAGGCGCATGGCGGAAAGATTTTCGCGCAGTGTCACGGAAAACCATTCACAGGCGCTTTGCACGCCGACGGGGAGAGCCCGCCCGAAACTTATGAGGGGCAGGGGGTGGAAGCCCTGGGAAAAGGCCATGGGGATGTGGGCGCGGCGCAGGGCTCTGTCGAGCACTGCCTGCAGCTCAAGCTGGGAAAGCCAGCAGCTCTCGGCCATCTTTTCGTGCCAGATGCGGTAGCTTATGGCGCGGACGATGAGCTCCGGAGCAATCTGCGGCGGCTTCGAGGAAATTTCCCTGAGAACAATGCGCCCGTTTTCGTCTCTTTTCGGCTGGTTGGGCTGCTGGTCGCGCTGGGGGAAGACGAGGCGGTTGCATATTTTGTTTCCGTCCGTGTGCGGCAGGCGCGAGGGGATTTTTCCGCGATCGCAGGCGCCGCAGTTGTTGCAGGGATTGTAACGGCAGTCCAGGCTGACTTTGCCCTCATGGGCCCGTTTCCACTCCCTGAGCAGGAATTCTTCGCTGACGCCGCTTTCGAGGTGAGACCAGGGGAAGACACTGCCAGGTTCCTTTCCCCGTATGCATTCCTCCTCGTCGAAGCCGCACTCGGCAAGAGCCTCGCGCCAGGGCTCGAAGGAGAACTTGTCCATCCAGCTCGAAAAGATAGCCCCTTTGCGGAAGGCCTTTTCAACAACAGGTGCCATGGAGCGGCCGGCGCGGGAAAGAATGCCCTCGAGGTGGCTGACCTGGGGCTCGTGCCAGCGCATGGTGAGTCCCCGCTTGCCGCGGAAGAGGCTGTGCACGAGCTCGATGCGCCGCTTAATTTCAGGAAGGGGAATCTGATCAGCCCACTGGAAGGGCGTGAAAGGCTTGGGCACGAAGGGGGAGAGAGCGGCTGTGACAGCGAGCTTGGGGCGCCCGGGTCCGCCGGCGAGACGTACTTTTTCGCAGAGCTCATAAATGGCCCGCAGGTCGTCATCAGTTTCCGTGGGCAGTCCCACCATGAAATACAGCTTGACCTGCCTCCATCCGTATTCCAGAAGCTTCTGGACGTGCAGCATGATTTCCTCTTCCGTGATGCCTTTGTTGATGACATCGCGCAGGCGCTGGCTGCCGGCTTCGGGGGCGAGCGTCATGCCAGTGCGGCGGATGGAGGACATGCGGTCCATGATGCTGTCGTCAATGGATCCCACGCGCAGGGAGGGCAGAGAAAGGGAAATCTGTTCCTCTGCGCAGCGGTCCAGCGTGGTCGAGCACAGCGTCCTGAGCGCCGAGTAGTCGCCCGCGCTCAGGGACAGAAAGCTGATTTCATCGAATCCGGTCTCGTCGAGGCACTGCTTCAGAAGTTTAGTGACTGTCTCCACGCTCCGTTCGCGGGCCGGCCTGTATACCACTCCGGCGTGACAGAAGCGGCAGAAGCGCGTGCAGCCGCGGGCGATTTCCAGGGAAAGCCTGTTGTGCACCGTGGCGATGGGGACGACCTGATTCGTGGGATAAAAGAGGCTGTCAAAATCAGCCACCACGCGTCTTGTGGGGTGGGCGGCTTCAGGAATGAGAGGTTCCATGCGGCCGTCACTGCCTTCCCTGTAGAGAGAGGGCACGTAGATGCCCGGTATGGCGCAGGCCGTGCGCAGAAAATCGGAGCGTGTGGTACCCTCCTGAAGGGCTTTTTCGAGGGCGTTCAGGAGATCCACCATGGTTTCCTCGCCATCTCCCAGGATCATGAGATCGAGGAATGGTGCCATGGGTTCTGCACTGAGGAGGGCACCGCCGCCGGCGATGACCAGAGGGCAGGCCTTCAAATCCTGCGGGCGCTCACTGGTGTGCAGGGGGATACCGCCGAGATCCAGCATGTTGAGGACGTCGGGATAGCAGAGTTCGTGTGTGATGGAAAAACCCACCAGGTTCATATCCTTCAAATCCGTGTCGGATTCGAGGGTGGCGAGGCGTGTGCCGGTTTCCCTGAGTATATCGCAGTCTTCCCTGTCAGGCTCGTAGCAGCGCTCGGCCCACCATGAGGGATGCCTGTTGATGATGCCGTAGATGATTTTCTGTCCGAGGTGGGACATGCCGACTTCATAGAGATCGGGAAAACAGAGCGCGGCGCGCACGGTGACGGCGGACGGATCCTTATGGACGGCACCCTGTTCAATGCCGGTGTAGCGGCTGGGCTGTCTGAGGCGGGGCAGGAGAGAACGCATTTCTTCGATATACCTGTGTGTTCGTGTTCAGAAATGAAGGAAAGGCCGGGGACACAAAAGGCGGCGCCATGGGCGCCGCCCCGGTTATGACGCTGCTGATGATCCGCTAGCTGATGAGGCCGGAACCGGAGGTGGAGCCGCCGGCGGCGCCGAAGTGAATCTTGCCGAGACCGTTGGCGACAGTGAGATTGGTGGTCACTTCGATGTACTTGTCCTGGAGCTCCTTCGGGGTATCGGAGAAGCGGTAAAGAATGAAGCGGCCTTCCATGACAGCGTGGAATTTGTTCTCAAAGGGGAATCCGTAAGGGGTGATCAGCATCTGCATGCCCTGCTGGGTGGGCACGTTCTGAAGCTGGGCGACGTCGGTGAGCTGATCTTTTTCAGCATCGTACTTGCCGAGGACGATCTCGCCCGAAACGAGCTTCATCATTCTGATATCATATGCAGCCATAATGTTCTCCTCAAAGGAATTTAGTGTGACTGTGAGTTAGCATAAGGATGTTCAAAGTCAAGGAAAGGCATGCCTCATCCTGAATCCAAAGTGCGGTTTGCTTGACAACGGGAGTCAGTGATTATTTAACGTGTAAATGCAGTAAATTTGCCGGGAATCCGGTTAAAAGTGTCTGCAGGGGGGAGCGTACAGATTATGAGCAGCTATCCGACCGTAGATAAAAAGAAGCTGAATGAGCTGGAGACGAAACTGGGGTACCATTTCAGGAATGTGGAGCTCCTCGAACGAGCCCTGACACATACCTCGTACGCCAATGAGCAGGGACTCAACGCGGCACATAATGAAAGGCAGGAATTCCTTGGCGACGCCGTTATGGAACTCTGCGTTTCCGCCGAGCTTTTCAGACGGTTCCCCGACACGCGCGAAGGCGATCTGACACGCCTCAGGTCCAGCCTGGTGAGCACGCACAGTTTCGCCAACTTTGCCAGACAGACCGGCATAGACCGCCTTCTTTTCCTTGGACGCGGCGAGGAGGCCCAGGGCGGCAGAACACGGGATACCAATCTCAGTGACGTCTTCGAGGCCGTCATGGCTGCTATCTATCAGGACGGCGGATTTGAGGCCTGTCAGAAAACCGTTGCCCGCATTTTTGAGGGGCACTGGCCCAAAAGCCCCAATGATGCCCAGAAGGAACGTGATCACAAGACTGCCCTTCAGGAATGCGTGCAGCACAGATTTGGCGGCGAGAGGCCGTACTACACGCTGCAGGGCTCTGTCGGCCCGAGCCATGCCCGGGTCTTCACGTCAAGCGTCTTTCTTCCCGGAGGCAGGAAATTTACGGCGGAGGGCACCAGCGTGAAGAAGTCCGAGCAGAACGCGGCCGCGCTGGCCCTCGAGTGGCTTGCCTCTGTGGAAAACAGGGGCGGAGGGCAGGGCAGTGGAAAATAGGCCCTGTGCGGCGCCATTCAGTTTCCCAGGGGGGCAGGGTCAGAACCGCTGACCGTAAAACCGGATGTCAAAACCGGATTCGTCCGGGACAAGGGGAATGTTCCGGATCTTCAGACTGGTGACGCGGATGTACCAGTCCGTTGGCGGGTTAGATATAGCCCCGGCGAAACTGTCCACCCTGTCCTCGGGGCCCTGGACCTCCATGGCCACGGTGCCGTCGGGCATGTTCATAACCCAGCCCGTTACGCCATGTTCACGCGCGAGGCTCCTTGCGAAATAGCGGAAACCCACCCCCTGCACGCGTCCGTCTGCTACCATGGCGCGGCGTATGGCCTTTTCCCCGGAAAGCGCCGGTCCGGATGACATTTTTTTGTTTTTTGTTCTGAACAGCATTTTCCCCAACCTCCCGGAAAACGGGATACGTGCGCATCATATTCCGGGGAGCGGGCTTTTGGAAGTGGAGCGCAGCCTGCTCTCCGGCCGGGCAGAAAAATGGCGGAAAGGTGTAGGACAGCAGCCTAGAAAACCGCTCTCCAGGGACGATCTGAAGCGGGGCGGTTCTGTATGACTGAAGCAGGCTGGAACAGTCTCTTCTATAAAAGAGAGTGAATCCGAGGCCGTCCCGGCCGCCTTGCGGATACAGGACCGTCCTCTTCTCCGGTTTTCGTGTTCCCTCCGTCTGCATGCGGATGGAAGGGGGCTTTCTTGGAGGAAGTCCCCGCATCCGGGGCGCAGTCAGCCTGAGCACTCAGAGAGAGCTGACTCCGCAGGGACACCTCTTCCTGGCATTGTCCAAAGTATAGCCAGCTGGTTCAGGGCGATACGTATACACTGTTCAAAAAGTATCCAGC
>ONPA01000248.1 GCA_900319575.1 uncultured Desulfovibrio sp.
TCGCTTCCGCCGTCCTCCGCCCCCACAGGTACCATCACGACCTATTTCCCCAATATCGACGTCAGAAAAGCTGAGGAAGGCGTCTTCCGTTCCCGCTACTGGGAAAGCCTGCACGACGCCCTCCAGGACGACGCCGGCGCGAGAAACACACCCGCCGTGCGCTGGCTCTTCGTGCTCTTCCCCTCGCCCCAGGGCTCCCTCGCCAAGTGCTGCGGCTTCCGTGACAATTTCCGGAAAACCCGGAAGAGCGGCGTTTCCTTCAACTACCTCGAGGAATTTCTCACCCCGGGCGGCGTCCTGAAGTCTCTCGTCCGCTATACCCGCATCGCCATAATGAGCGCCGTCTTCGGGAAAAAGATACGCTCCTCCTTCCACTTTGCGGATTCCACCCTCGACCTCTGGCCCCTGCTCTCCGGCGAGTACGCCGAAAGCTTCCGCGGCTGGCGGTGCCTCGAGCGCTGCCTGCAGCAGAAGGGAATCGAAAACTACGTGGCGCTCTCGGGCCGCCAGCGCTACTGGACCTTCCCGCTCGAGAACTGCCCCTGGGAACGCATGCTCACGCACGCCGTCCATGAGGCCGGAGCGGGCACCGTCTACGGGGCCCAGCACTCCACCATCCGCCCCACGGACTTCCGCTACTTCGACGATCCGCGCACCTTCTCCGATCCCGGAACCAGCGCCTTCCAGCCTGATTACGTGGTCGGCAACGGGTCGGCCGCAGTGAGCCAGTGGGCGGACGCCGGCGTGCCCGAAGCCCGCCTCAGGAAGGCCGAGGCCCTGCGCTACCTCTATCTCGCGGGATCGGAACCGGCGCCTTTCACCGGCACGCCCGGAGACCTTCTCGTGGTCACGAGCTTCTTCAGGGATGAGACCGAAGCCCACCTGAAGCTCCTTGCCGAAGCCCTTCAGGCCGGCCTGCTCGGAAACTTCAGGGTCACGGTCAAGCCCCACCCCTACCTGCCCGTGCAGGAGAGGCTCAGCGGGCTTCTCCACGGCCGCACGGAAGGGCTGCGCTTCTCCACGGCCCCCATCGCCGACGAACTCGCCTGCAATCCGCTTGTCTGGGCCTCCAACTCCACCACAGTGGCTCTCGAGGCCGCCATCAAGGGGCTACCCGTCATGGTCATGCAGCCCTCCGGCGACTTCGACCTCTGCCCCCTGCAGAACATAAAGGAGCTCCCGCGCACGTCGAACCTCGACGACGTCAGAGCGGCCCTCGCCTCCGCGGCGCCGCTCAGTCTCGCCCCGGACTATCTCCTGCTCGACACTTCCCTGACCGCGTGGCGGACCATGCTGGGTCTGAGGCACATGGGGAGCTAACTCCCCAAAACCGGAGACAGTTTCCGGGAAACAGCCTCCGGGCCGCCCGGAACCCCTCTTCCCTCTTTTTGCTGCAATCGTGAAAAATCCGTCTGTCAGGACAGCAGTCACAGGCTTTCCGGCAGGCGGATTTTTTCACATCTGTGTATCCCTCTGGATCCGGCCTTCAGCGGCCGAGCCGGTTCACGGGGCTGTCTTCTCCTGTAAGCGGCTTTGAAAACTTGTAGTGAAAATTGTGCATGCCCCCGTGCCCGAGGTAGAAGCGGTGCGTCCTTTCACGCAGCTGATTGCAGGCGACCTCAATCTGCACGCACCCCGCTTCCCGCGCGAGGCGGCACGCTTCCCTGAAGATGGCGCCTCCCACGCCGCGTCCGCGGCACGCCGGGCTTACTGAAAATTCCATGATTTCGGCCACAGCCGCGGCGTGATGGAGCTGTTTCTCGAAACGCAGATTCAGCACCCCCAGCACTTCCCCGTTTTCCTCGACGAGCAGGCAGTAAAACCGGGAATCATCCATTTTTTCGTCATAAATTCCGCGGAAAGCCTCCGCGGGGAGCTCGTCCCTTCCATATCACAGATAAGATCATAAACGATCTTCCAGTCCTCTGCTTTCCCTTTTCTGAACGTGACGCTCATCTTCCCTCCGGAGCTTTGTCATGACTCCAGTTTTTCCGCAGCGCGGAACAACCTGCCCCACTCTTACATCCTGCCTGTGACGCGGTGGGGGCGGTGGCGTGACGATTTCATGGGGAACCGGATGGCGCTCCCCCTGTCTTCATACGCAGCGCGGCATGCCGCGGTAACTGCCCGGCGCGAAAAAAACCGTGACTCCGGGCGGCGAAAACTCCTGGCTGTACAGAAAAAAATAAGGACAGGACCCGGCTGTGCCCCTCCACAGGGGGCGCGGCTATAGTCCCTGCCGTATTTTTCCCCAACAAAATCTAACCAGGAGGACACAACATGGTTCGCCGCCATCCTACAGCTTCCACCGCGGGATCTCCGCAGCTGTCTGCCGGGAAAGGCAGAAAGCAGAAGCGTTCCGTCATCACACTTGATGAGTTCACCTCAGCTGTCTATCTGCCGCACATTGCGATGCGCAAGCGGAGCTGGCGCCTCGATGAACGCATCCTGCGCCAGCATATCTCCCCTGTGTTCGGCGCCAGAAAACTCGCCGCTATCGAACGCCAGGACGTGGAGGACTGGCTCTGCCGTCTCCCGACCGGCGGGCTGGCTCCCGCCACCTGCAACAGGGCTCTGTCTGTCTTCAAGACACTCTGCCAGGAGGCCGCGCTGCGCGGCTTCCTGCCCGCAGGGCAGTCCCCGTGCGCCGGCGTCTCTCCTCTGAAAGGATGCACGCTGCGGGAGCGCTATCTCACGAAGGAAGAAGCACAGAGACTCATGCGGAGGCTTGAACAGTGCGGGCGGCCCGAAGCCAGCGCCCTCCGCCTGCTCCTTCTTACCGGAGCCAGGAAGAGCGAAATCCTCAGGGCCCGCTGGGAAAATGTCCGCACGGACCTGCGGCTCCTCATCGTGCCGCTCTCAAAGTCCGGCAGGCCGCGCCACATCCCGCTCTCCGCGGCCGCGATAGCCGTGCTCAGAGCTCTCCCCCGCGTGCCCGGCAGCCCCTGGCTCTTCCCCGGAAAAGCACCCGGAAAGCCTCTCAGCGATCTCTATCCCTTCTGGAACAGAATCCGGAAGGAACTGGGACTCGTCGGTGTGCGCATTCACGACCTGCGGCATTCATACGCCAGCTTTCTCGTGAATTCAGTCCATTCGCTGTACGAGGTCCAGAAACTGCTGGGACACAGCGATCCGAGAACGACCATGCGCTATGCCCATCTGGGACAGGCACCGCTTCTGGCCGCCGCAGAAACAGTCAGCGCCTGCCTCAGATCTTCACCCGGGGAAAAATAGCGGAGCGGGACGCCACTTTTCGCCATCCCTCTCCGGCAGTTCCACGGAGAGATTCATCCCGGCTGACTGCCCGTTTCTCTCATCAGATGCCAAAACCCCGCCCGCGCGGGCTCAGGGCAGCCCCCTCCGTGCAACGGTCATTCATTAACAGTTACACTGTCGGTTTTTTCTGGCTGAAAGCCTGCGGGGCGGTTTTTTCCCGTTGAAATAATGTTTTCTTTGGGATAACAGTTGACTGCAGAACTTTGTTTGGAATACAA
>ONPA01000247.1 GCA_900319575.1 uncultured Desulfovibrio sp.
CTGTTCGGCAAGATTCTTACCTTCGAGGAAGCCCCGCAGAAGCTGACCAGTCTCGTGCTCGGGATTTCCAAGAATCCGTACGTCGTCCTCCTCATGATCATCGCTGTTCTCTACATCCTCGGCATGTTCATGGAGACGCTGTCCACCATCATCATACTGGTCCCTGTCCTGCTTCCCATGATTCTGCAGCTGGGTATCGACCCCATCCACTTCGGCATCATTCTTGTCGTGACGAACAACGTGGCCATGCTGACTCCTCCGCTCGGCGTGAACCTCTTCGTCTCATCAAGGCTGGCAGAAGTTTCTGTGGAAAGAGTGTCTTTGGCAGTGCTTCCCTACCTGGTGGCGCTGACCCTGTGTATCCTTCTCTTCACCTTCTGCCCTGCGCTCATTCTCTGGCTGCCTCATCTTCTGGGATACGGCCTCTAGCTCCTGAAGCCGCAAACAGCGGCTGATGTTGAAGGTGGCGGCTGCCCTTCCTGGAAGCCGCCACCTTCGTCAGTTTTTGTTCCCTTTTACGGGGTATCTGCCCCGGATGCGTATGGAGAAAAATTCATGAAAATCGGATTCTGGGGTGCCGGTACCATGGGCAGCTGCCTTGCCCGCAACCTGCTGAAACAGGGCTTGGAGGTTGTTATTTACAGCCGCAGCGAGGAAAAAGCCCGCAGCCTCGCGAAGGAAGGCCCAAGAGGCTCCGGTACGGACAGACGGACGAATCTCGTTCCCTGTGACGTTCTCTTTACCTGCCTGGCGCTGCCAGAGCATGTGCGCGCGGGTTTCCTCGATGGGGGGAGTCTCTATGACGGCATGCCGGAGGGAAGCGTGCATGTGGAATGCAGTACCATCGACCCCGCCCTGGCGGAAGAACTTGCCTCGGCGGCGCAAATGAGGGGAATAGGGTATGTCCAGTCCACGCTCGGCAAGACGCCCCAGGCTGCAAGCGCCGCTGCGGAACCCATGTTCGTGGGCGGTGGGGAGAATGCCGTGAAAAAGGTATGGTCCCTGCTTGAGACGATAGGAAGGCCTGTGAATGTGCATTCCGTGGCCGCTTCCTGTGCCGTAAAACTTATCAGCAACCTCGTGGGGATGACGAATCTTGCCGTGCTGGCCGAAGGTCTCCGCCTCGGCAGAACAGCCGGCCTCGACATGAAACAGCTCCTGGAGCTTCTGACGGATACGGGGGCGCGCAGCTTTCAGATGGACGTGCGCGGCCCCTGGATAGCCGGAAGTGATTTTTCTCCGCGCTTTGCCCTAACCCTGGCCCACAAGGATCTGCGCCTCGGCACGGACATGGCCCATAAGTGGAAAGAGTCCGTACCTCTTTTCGACGCGGCCCGCATGCTGTTTTCGGCAGCGGAAACGCAGGGGCTGGGTGATGAGGACTGCGCCGCGGTCATGAAGCTCAACGAGCACGATTCCTGATTTGACAGGCTGACATTCCGGGGAAGACGATTTCCGTGCTTCTCTCCCCGGGGGCCATCCCTGCTCCGGACCCCGGTGAACACGGGGAAGGTTCTTTTATAGCATATCGCACTTCCTTGTCTGTTCGGGAGGGCTGATGTATACATCTAGAATGCTGGCCGATTATATCGAAGAACTTTGCGACACGTTCAATGACGCCATGTGCGTTACTGACCGCAATGGCATCTGCGTCCTGGTGAACAGGCGTCACTCGGAGCTGACTGGTATACCCAAACGGGACATAGTCGGACACCGTGTGCAGGACATGGTGCTGCACGGTGTCTTCGACACGCAGCTCAACTCCAAGGTTGTGGAAACAGGCCAGGATGTAAAAAGCGTGCAGAACGTTTTCAATGGACGGCGGCTGCTTCTGGATGGTCACCCCGTGCTCGATAAGAAGGGCAAGGTGGCCTATGTGGTTACGGTCATCCGGGATGTCACGGCTCTGACGGATTTGCGCCGTGAAATCGCCGCGCAGAAGGAACTTCTGGAGACCTTTCAGAGCCTGAACAACGCCAACAGTGGCAGCGCGCGTTATCCCATGGTCATGCAGAGCAGGGCCATGCAGCGTCTCTGCGCGGAGGCGGAAGCCATCGCCGATACGGACGCCACAGTTCTTCTTCAGGGCGAGACGGGGGTCGGCAAGGACGTGGTTGCGCGGCGGATCCATCATGAAAGCCGCCGTTCCTCCGCTCCTTTCATCAAGGTGGACTGCGGAAGCATTCCTGAAAATCTCATTGAGACGGAACTCTTCGGCTATGCGCCGGGGAGCTTTTCCGGCGCCAGCCGGCACGGTAAGGCCGGTCTTCTGGAGGCAGCAAACACGGGGACGGTGTTTCTGGATGAAATCGGCGAACTCCCCATGCCCATGCAGTCACGGCTTCTGCGCGTTCTGCAGGATTTCGAGGTCATGCGCGTGGGAGCCACGGAACCCCGCAAGGTCGATGTGCGCATCATCGCGGCCACCAACAAGGATCTCGGCCGGGAGGTGGCCAGAGGCACATTCCGGCCGGATCTCTATTACCGCCTCAAGGTAGCCGTTCTGAACATTCCTCCTCTGCGGGAGCGCAGGGGCGATATTCAGCCACTGGCGGAAGCCTTCCTGGCGTACTACTGTGCCCGCTATCACAAAAAGCTTTCGTTTTCGGACGAAGCGATGGATGTGATGTGTCACTATTCCTGGCCCGGCAACGTACGCGAGCTCGAGAATCTGGTGCAGGGCCTTGTGGCCACGGCCAAGCGAGGTCCGGTGAAGCCCGAGGATCTCAGGGGTATCACCGCTGAAAACGGGGACGGAGAAGAAAATCTTTCTTTCTCTCTGCCCACGCTGTGCGGGCATTCGCTTAAGGACATTATGAAAAGCTTTGAGGAGTCCGTGCTTGATCGCGGGCTCAGGCAGTTCGGCTCCATATCCGAAATGGCCCGCCAGTTCCAGATGGACCGCAGCACCATATTCCGCAAGGTGCGCGACATGCAGGCCCGCAGAAAACGCACCGCGAAGACCAGGCAGGGAACTAGCCGGCAGTCCCGCTGAGAAAGGCCCGGCACCGGGCAAGAACGTCTTCGGGATCGCTTGGAGATATCCAGACTGTTTCCTTCCGCCCCCGGAACCATGTGATCTGGCGCTTTGCGTAGGCCCTTGTGTTGTGGAACCAGAGGCTCTTCATGGTTTCTTCGTCGATCCGCCCGGTGAGGTAGGCCAGCACTTCACGGCAGCCTATGCCGGTCCATCCCGGCGCACCGGTGTCGCAGCATTCACGCATGGCCCTGCGGCCTTCATCCAGGGCGCCATTTCTGAGCATGATGTCAATGCGGGCGGCGAGCCCCGGCTCCAGCTTTGCGAGGGGGGTATTGACCACAAGAAGCGGTCCTCTGCAGGGGGCGCTGCCTGCGGCGTTTCTGTGCCACCAGGTGAACGTGTGCCCCGTTGCCTCGGAAACTTCGAGGGCCCTGGCTGTGCGCTGCCTGTCGTTTGGGTGAATTTTCGCCGCGTAGTCCGGATCGGTTTTCTCAAGTTCCCTGTGCAGGGCGGGAGCCCCTTCCCGTTCCATGCGCGCGAGGATGCGGCTGTGCACCTCTTCCGGTACGGGAGGAATGTTCGCTATGCCGTGCAGGATGGTCTGAAAATAGAAACCCGTGCCTCCCACAAGGAGGGGCACATGCCCTCTTTCCCTGATGGCGCGGATTTCAGCCACGGCTCTGGCCGCCCAGTCAGCCGTGTCCGTGCGTTCCCGTGTCCCGAGATAGCCGTAGAGATGATGCGGCGCGCGGCTCTGTTCTTCCGGACTCGGCTGGGCCGTAATGATGGGAAAATCGCGGTAAACCTGGCGGGAATCAGCGTTGACCACTTCACCGCCCAGTTCCTCACAGAGCGTGAGGGCCAGAGCCGTCTTGCCTGCGCCGGTGGGGCCCGCGAGGCAGATGACAGGCATGGCCGGCGTCTTTTCTTCCGCCATTGTTATTTCTCCGTCCGTCCATAGCCGCCCTGTGGCGGATCCATGCAGGGCGTGCTCGTACGCATCTGGCCGTTCCTGTAAAGAGCCGTGAGGCGTTCGTTGACGTTGGGCGGGACGAGTTCGCTCACGTCCCCGCCGTGGCTGGCCGCGGCTTTGACGATGCTTGAACTCACGAAAATCCAGCGGTGGTCGGTCATGAAAAAGACCGTCTGCAGGTTCCTCTGCAGCCTGCGGTTCATGAGCGCCAGCTGAAACTCGTATTCGAAGTCGCCCGTGGCGCGCAGGCCGCGGATCATGGCGCAGGCCCCGTGGGCGTCAGCGAAGGTAACCGTGAGGTTATCATAGGGCTCGACGAGGAGCCTGTCTCCGAGATCGGGGAGAGCGTCGCGCACCATCTGCGTACGCTCCTCCAGGGTGAAGAGCGGGTGCTTGCCCGCATTGTCGGCAACGGCCACGATGACCATGTCGAACACGTGGAGCGCCCTGCGGATAATGCTCACGTGGCCGTTCGTGATGGGATCGAAAGTCCCGGGGTAGACAACGGAATGCGGTTTGCTAGCCATGGTGCGTTTCTCCGGGCACAGAGGCCTGGCCTGCGAAGCCTTTCTTCCTGGGCATGGGAGCGAAGCCGGTCCTTCTGCCGCTGCCGAGCCTCTGTTTCAGGGCCTGAAGAACATTGTCCGGAACCAGTCCTTCCACACTGGCGCCGTTGCTCACTGCTCCCTTTATGATAGTGGAGCTGATGTAGAGCCATTTGTAGTCGGTCATGAGGAAGACGGTTTCGATGGTCTGGTTGAGTCTGCGGTTCATGAGCGCCAGCTGGAATTCGAATTCGAAGTCCGAGACGGCACGCAGGCCGCGAAGAATGGCACAACAGCCCCGCTTGGCCGCGTAGTCAACGGTCAGCCCGGAAAAGGGAACGATTTCGATGGCGTCGCCGTGTTTCCCAATTGCGTCCCGGACAAGGGCGCAGCGTTCTTCAAGTGTGAAGAGCGGCGGTTTTGACGTCTGGTTGGCCACGCCGACAATGATGCGGTCGAAAAGGTGCAGTCCCCGGCGGATGAGACTCATGTGGCCGTTGGTGATGGGGTCGAAGGACCCCGCGTAAAGGGCTGTGTGCATGGCGTTGACATCCTCCCCCGCCTAAAGACTGGGGATTCCTATCGGTAGCGGCTCTAACGAGCCACACCATAGGCGGGTTCCTGCTTCAAAG
>ONPA01000245.1 GCA_900319575.1 uncultured Desulfovibrio sp.
AACCTCGCGGATAATCCGGATCCTGTTCATGAGCTCCCCGCCGTATTCGTCCGTTCTTTTGTTGGTGAGCGGCGAATAGAACTGATCCAGCAGGTAGCCGTGCGCCGCGTGGATCTCCACGCCGTCATAGCCCGCTTTTTCTGCGCGTCCCGTAGCAGCCGCGAAAAGACCCGGCAGGGCGTGAATTTCGTCGGACGTCATCGCGCGTACACCCTCCGCGTCCTCCTGCGAACCCGCCGGCCTGATGGCGCTCGGGCCAGCGGGATCCATGCCCGTCACTTTCCTCAGCGCCGCTGTTCCGGCGTGATTCAGCTGGGCCACGGCGAGAGAGCCGCTCTGATGCAGGCAGGCGGTGAGCTTTTTCAGACCGTCAGTCATGGTGTCAGAGGCGATGGAAATCTGCCTTTCTTTGGCTTTGCCCTGCTGGGTAATGAAAAAATGTTCCGTTGTGATGATGCCGATGTGTCCGCCTCTGGCTCTGGCTGCATAGTAGTCCAGGTTTCCCTGGCTGACTTCCCCGTTCTCCCCGGCCATGTAGGTCGCCATGGGAGGCATGACTATCCGGTTTTTCGCCGTTACTCCGGCTATCCGGATGGGCTGGCTGACGTATTTCATGGTTACCTCCAGTTGACAGTCTTTTTTTCGCCGGGACGGCCTGCACGCCCCGGAGCGGCATCTCCCTGCCGCTCTGCCATAAACGAAAAGGCGGACGCCCAAAGGACGTCCGTCTCGCAATACAGAA
Source organism: uncultured Desulfovibrio sp. (assembly GCA_900319575.1). GTDB lineage: Bacteria > Desulfobacterota > Desulfovibrionia > Desulfovibrionales > Desulfovibrionaceae > Desulfovibrio. Next base: position 743 of record ONPA01000245.1, read on the forward strand.
CTGTTACGCGGCTCTGTTTCGTTCAGGAGCTTTAAAATTCACTCAGCGTCTTTTTGACCGGCGGTGACTGCGGGAAGCTTTGGATGAGCGGGAATGGCTGGCGCTGTGTTTGACCGACCTTCCGTGACCGCGCCGCACGCTCTGACGGCTGGGACGGTCCATATCCTCAAGCTCGGCGACTTCGGTCATGGCCCGGTTACTGCCTGTCATAATGATGCGTCTCGCGCCGATGAAATTATTGCGGAAAAACGCGGAATCGCAGGACTCAACGCGGACGCGGGAATTGGTGCGGGGTGCATGGATAAAGCGGCCGTCACCGATATAGATGCCAGTGTGATAGCCTCCGCCGCTACGCCGGAAGGCGACAATGTCGCCTGCGCGCATTTTGCTGACATCCATGATGCGGTATCCCATGAGGGACTGTTCCCGCGCCGTACGGGGAAGGTTGATTCCCACAGATTTGTACGTCCATCGTACGAGGCCGGAACAGTCAAATCCGGCAAGGGATTCGCCGCCGAAAACGTAGGGAGTGCCCACAGCCCTGTGGGCGCGCCGCACCAGGCTGTGCTGATTCTTTTCAGCGTGATTCTGTGCGGAGATATGATGCTTGGAGGAATACTCGTCGTTCTTCGCCTTGTGCGTGAAGCCGCACGAGAGAAAACAGACGAGCAGAAGCGTGAGCATTTTAAAGGGTATTCGCATATACTTCCCTTTGTTTTTGCCCGGCCCCGGGGGAATGAGGAGAGAAAAATGGAGAGACCGGCTGGTTGACGGGAAGAGTTCCGCGCGGACAGAACCCATGCATCAGTGCGATGCAGCCGAAGTGCGGCCGGACGCTTGGCGCCCTGGCCTGGTTCCGGAACCCGTAAGGGAGCTACGGAATGAACAAACACAACAGTGCCTGCCACACCGTAGGTGACTGAGTATAGGCGGACTATTTGAAAACGGTCAAGACTTTCTCTGAACGGTTGAAAAATCTTTACCCTTTTTACAAAAACGGAACAAATTTTTCTGAACGGTTAAAATTTTTGTTCGCACAAAACCGCTCTTCCTGACACAAAAGCGTCATTTTCCTTCCTGAATTCCTGAACCTGGAACCGAAAGGCGGCGTTTTCTCTGTCTGTTTCTGCCTGCGGCGGATATGTTTTTCCCGGTTCCGGTATAGTCCAGCCAGGTCCTGTGGGGCAGCTTTCCCCGGCAACGCGCAGCATCCTGAGCAGATCGTTTTCATAGGAAAGGGATAACTTCGCTGCCGGCACTTTGGAAACAAAAAAGGGAAGCCCGGTGAGAAACGGGCTCCCCTGTGAAAGTACGCTGAATCTCTGGAGATAAAAACCTTAGATATGGTAACGCCAGATGTACCATCCTGCAGCGGCGGCAAGGCCGAGCAGAGTCAGAATGAGGATGATGGATGAGGCGCGCATGCAGCGTATGGAGAGACCGAGTTCGGAAAGGAAATTGCCGAAGGTGCGGTTTTTGCCGAAGCGCAGCACCGGGGCGTATTCCGGATTCACGGGAATGGGGGCCCTGAAGGCTGTGTGCAGGATTTTCGTAGCCAGGGGCACTGTCGTGTCAAACTGGCCAAAACTGATATGGCCCGCGTCATCGGAAAGGGATATGTCAGTGGTACGCACGCCGAGGGCTCCGGAAAGGCCGTCGAACTTCAGCCAGGCCCGGATGCCGTCCGGGTCGATTTCCATTTTCGTTATCCGGCAGCCGTACTCCTCAAGCCGCAGGTTGCAGGCTGGAATGAGGGACTTCCGTGCGGTGATTTCCCTGAGGGTGGCAAACATCACTTCCTCCCTTTCTGTGTATTGATGAGGCCGAGCCAGCGGGCGCTGCGCAGCACTGCGGCCGTTTTCCCATCGGCGACGGAGACAGGTCCGTTCTCCACGGCAAGGAGTTCGAGCCCTCTGGCGACGGCAGGAACTGTGCTGGCAAAGTCGCTGAAGGAGAGCGTTCTGCCATCAGGGCTCATTATGACGGTGCCGACAGAAACGGGCACAATCTCACGGATACCCGAGATCTTCATCCCGAGCGCCAGCGTGCCATCCCTGAATTCGATACTCCTCACCTTGCCGTAATGCCGGAAGGTCTGATTCAGCAGCTCCTCAAGGGCGGGAAGGGCGGCTTTGTTGGTGAGGCCGTTGGCGGCCATGGAACCGAGCGCGTGGCTCATGTCCGCGAGATCAGCGGCGCCATGGCTGATGCCCCTGGCCAGCCGTCCTATGGCCTGGATGCCCCTGTTGCCGGACTGATAGGGATCAGCCGGTTTCCTGCGGAGTTTCTCCTGAAGAGAACCCATCCGGCCGAGCACGCCTCTCACATTCTCCCGTACGGTCTCGCCGGAAGGAATGCGTTCAGCGGCCTCCCTGATGTCCTCTTCAGCCCTGTCCGCGGCGTTCCTGATCCTGTTCCCCGCCGCTGCGGCAGATTTTCTGATCTCTTCCGCCGGATGGATTTTTTCTCTGAGAGAACGGAACCTGCCTCTGAGGAAACCGGCTCCTTCTCTGGCTTTTTCGGCGAAATTGATGTCCGCCGCGTCTCCGGCCTTTTTCTTCAGCCCCTCCGCGGCGGAAGAGAGTTTTTCTCTCGCGTCCCGGACGGCTCCCTTCATGGCACCGGCGACGGCCTCCCTGTCGGGAAGCCTGTCAGCCACGGCTCCCAGTTCTTCCTTCACGATGCTGCCGGCTTTCCCGGCTGTATAGCCCACAACCTCGCGTACAGGTTTCAGATGCTTCGCCCTGCCGCTGACGCGGTTTTTCAGACGGCCGAAAAAGCCTGGCGCGGCTTCCTTTCCTGAGTCGGAGGATTCAGGCTTCTCCTCCGGCGCGGTTTCTGCTGCCTGGTTACCGCCTGCGGTTTCTTCGTCCGGCTGAGCGGATTCGGAAGGCGCTGCTTCAGCTACGGTTTCTGCCGCGTCCTGCGTTGAAACGGCTTCTTCCTCCGGCTGAACGGATTCGGAA
>ONPA01000242.1 GCA_900319575.1 uncultured Desulfovibrio sp.
CAATGACAACGGCCGTAGGTCTGTTGTGCATGACTTCTCTGGCGAAGGACGGACCTGACAGAACGGCATACATAATGTCCCTGTCCGTAAGAATTTCAGGAATGATGGACGAACCCGTGCGGAGGGTGGAGAGCTCGATGCCCTTGGCAACGTTGATGATAACGGCCCCTTTTGCGAACCGTTCCCTGTTGGCTGTGAGAAAGGCCCGCTGCGTCTGGCAGGGAATGGCCAGTATGACGAAGGGGGCCGAGAGAACATCTGGATTGACGCTGGCCCTGACTGCGGGATGAATGGGGCAGCCGGAGAGGTAGGCCGGGTTTTCGTGTTTTGTGTTGATTGCGTCGCAGACGGCGGCGTTGCGCAGATAAAGTGTGACGTCATGCCCGTTGGATGCGGCGAGATGCGCGAGGGCCGTGCCCCAGCTGCCGCCGCCGGCGACACAGAAGGAGAGCGTGTCATTACCCACGGAAGGGCTCCTTTGCTTTGAGGGTGCGCAGAAAAGGCTGATGCGCTGAGAGTATAGCTGTGCCGGCACCCGCGCAAGAGAGGTTTTTTCTTTTGCCCAGTCCTATGGAGACAAAAAGAGGCCCGGCCGCGTTTGTTACGCAGGCCGGGCCGTAAAGAGAAAGTTATTCTTCTGGTCCGCTTTCGTCGCGTTCATCCCCGCTGGCTTCCTCATCCTGAAGTCCAGCCTCCGCGAGGCGTTTCTGCAGGGCTGCTTCCTGCTTGCGTTCTCTTGTTCCCTTTGGCTTCAGAGCGTCAAACTCAGCGTTGTGCTTCTGGTGGCGGCAGAAAACGAGGAAGCCGGTGTGGGCTATCATGCGGTCAGCCGGGCGCAGCCTGTCAGCCAGCGGTTTCCAGTTCCTCAGCAGCAGCTCCTGCACTTCGATATCTCCGAAGGGGCCCTTTTCAAGGCTTTTGAGCAGTTCGGCTACCTGAACGACGGTTGGCAGAAGGAATCCGAAAACCGCTCCGGGGCGTACGGCGGCAAGGGCCTGTTCCAGACATTCCCACGGCGTGCGCATATCAAGAAAAAGAGCATCGGCGTTTTTGACGCAGAAGCCGTTCCTGGCGTCCTGCACGTGTATTTCGACGTTGTCGCCGAGCCCGGCCCATTCCAGATTCCGGCGGGTGAGTTTGGCGAATTCTTCCCTGGCCTCGTGACTGACGACACGGCCCGTGGGGCCGCAGAACCAGGAGAGTCCTGTAGTCAGGGCTCCGGATCCGCAGCCTGCCTCGCATATGACTCTGCCTGGGCCTGCCCCGAGCCGCATGCAGATATAGGCGATATCCTTGGGATAAATAATCTGGGTCTGCCGTTTGACGCCCTTGAGCCTGTCCTGCAGCGTGGCTTCCATTACCTGTATGGGTTTCCCCATACTGGTCATGACTGTGTCACCGAAATCGGCCTGGGCTATGTCGCGGCTGAAAAGGATGCCGTCCTTGCTGTGCCAGTCCTCGTCCTCGGTAAGGCGTTTTAGGTAGCGTTTGCCTTTAGGCGTCATATAAATCACGAGTGAGCCGTAAGGAATCATGAAAGCTCCCGTGGCGCTGTCCTCGGAAGCGGGGACGCACCGGTCTGAATTTATTGGAATGGCCCTTCTGTCCGATCAGGATTCCGGTGTCAGGCGGCAGCTGCAAAAAGGCAAAAAAAAAGACGGGGTTTCCCCCGTCTTTTTTACGAATAGCTGCAGACTACACACATCCGGTAGGCTTGGGAAGACCAGCCATTTTGCAGGCTCCCTTGCCAGGTCCGGAGGGGAAGAGTTCGTAAACTTCCTTCAGTTTGTAGCCGGTATTCTTGGAAAGAATACGAACCATGGGGGCAATGCCGTTCTTTTTGTAGTAATCCTGCAGGAAGTCAAGAATCTTCTGATGGTCGGGAGTGAGCTCCTTGATGCCTTCGGACTCTTTGACGTACTCCAGCCATTCAGGGCACCATTCTTCAAAGTGAAGAAGGAATCCATCCTCGTCCACTTCAAAGGTTTTGCCTTTGAACTGTACTTCAGCCATGTGTGTCCTCCTTGGACTTCATGAGAGCAATCAGGCGATATGACCTGATTGTTAGCCGGTAATCCAACGAACCGGCGAAATATCTTGAAATTCGGATATTGGAACTTCGAGAATTTCTACTGGAAAGATATTGCCATAAAAGCAGTGTTCTGGCAAGCACCCAGATTTCAAAAATCGGATGGTAGCCTTAGTCCTTCGCCCCCCGGGTCACGGACCATTCGATGACTTTGGCCCTGCCGGCAAGAGCGTCGTGCAGTGTGTGTTCTTCCTGCACGCTTTCCGGTGTGCGCAGACGGAAGTAGATGTGGCGCAGGCCGTTGTCGAGATAGGAAGTCATGACGGAAATGATACGGGCGTTATTTTCACGGAGGGCCTCGAAAATGGGGCCCAGAGAGCCTGGCGTGTTCGGAGCCTCCACCGTCACGTCGATACCGTCAATGCGTGCGCCGCTGATGGTGACGAAGACTTTAAAGATATCCTGATCGGTGATGATGCCGATCAGCACACCGTCATCGTCCACAACGGGCAGGCCTCCGATTTTTTTATCCAGCATGAGCAGCGCCGCCGTAGCCACCGTATCAGTGCTTTTGACTGTGACGGGCTTCGGGGTCATGATGTCCCTGGCCTTGACTTCTGCCAGAAGGTACTGGACTTCGTGGATTTCGAGGGAAGTAGCCTTGGAAGGAGATGCGCTTTTCACATCTCTGTCGGAAATAATGCCGACGACCTTCCTGTTTTCATCGATAACCGGAAGACGATGAAAGGAATTTGTCTTCATCAGCTTCTGACACTTGGAGAGCGAGGTAGTGGGTGACACAGCAATGGGATCATGTGTCATCCAGTTGGAAATCAGCATATCTCCTCCTTGGTGAACTTCAGAGTACAATATAATATCCTGCGCAGGATGTGCAAGGTTTTGGCGCGCGGATTGACTGATCACACAGGAGAAAAACGTGAAACTGTTTCTGCAGACGAAAAACGGGGCGGATGGTCTGCCCATGATAGGCGCCATGGCTGAGCTTGGCCTGGATATGACGGCGCTGGCAGATGTTCTCGCTTCTTCTGGCCTGCCCTGCCACATTGAAACGCAAAAAGTCACGAGGGGAGGTCTGCAGGGAACCGCTGTTGGCATACAGCCCCGCTCTATGGAGGCTATGGATTTTCAGGCCTCTCGGGATATTTTTGAGCGGGCCCCGGTGGAGGATACCGTCCGGAGGGGCGCTATCGGAAGCCTGAACCTTCTTCACTGCGTTTTCAGAGATGGTTCACTGCCCGCCGTAACTGTGGCAGTCCTTCTATGCGTTTCCTTCGGGACTGCTGAACTTGGGAAGGACGGCTGTCTGGCCGGGCTTCTGCCATGGAGCCTTTCCGGAGAAGGCGTTGAGCCGGGTGCTGCAGAGATTCTCTGCGGCAGGCCTGTGACTCTCGTCAGGGGGGAAGCCCGCGTGAGTGCTGCCGGCGCTGCGCTCTGGGCCACGCTGTTTTCGCAGGCAGATCCGGGGCAGGGCGCAGTGTTCTGCAGGGCAAAAGGAGCCGGTTTCGGAACAGGCTCCGCTGCCTGTGTGGAAATGATGCTTCTTGATGAAGATGGGGACAGAGCCCAGCGGGAAGGCGGCGATGAGGAAATTCTCCAGCTTGAGACGCACATCGATCACCTGACCGGGGAGGAAATAGGGTGCGCCATAGATGTGCTTTCGCATACTCCGGGCGTTCTGGATACGGCCTGGTTTTCCGGCATCGGGAAAAAGAACAGACCTCTGGGGCTTCTCAGGGTGCTCTGTTACCCCAGTGATGAGGAGAGGGTTGGCAAGGCGCTTTTCCGGCAGACACACACGCTCGGATACCGGAAGGCCCGTCTGCAGCGGACCGTGCTTCCGAGGCGTCTGGGCAAAGCCCCTGCTGGTGGGGACCGGGAAGTCGCCGCGAAATATTATGAGGTGGATGGCGTCACCTACGTACGTCCGGAAAGCGATGCGCTCAGAAAGGCCGCGGAAGCGGCAGGACTTGGCCTTCCTGCCTTGCGTTTTGCCAGCCTGCCCACAAAACGGGAAGAATAAGAGAGGGATGCGGACAGGGAAAAGAAAAGGCGGCAGTTTCCCTTACAGAACTGCCGCCTGATTATGTTTTCAGGAAGAAAATCTTATTCGCCGCATTTGGCCTTGAGAGCCTTGGCGAGGCTGGCACCAAGCTCATAGGCCTTTTTGAGGCCCTCATGGCCAGGGCGCCAGTTCACGCGCACAGGTTCGCAGGGCAGTTCGATCTTCATGTCGGCCAGGAACTGCTGAAGCACCTTGGGGGATTCGCCGGACCAGCCGTAGGAGCCGAAAGCGCCGCCCACAAGGATTTTGGGGCGGAGACCCTTGATGTAGGTCAGAGCGCTCATGACGTAGGGCAGGACTGTGTTGTTGTGAGTCGGAGAACCAACAACGAGGCAGCTGGCGTCAGAAAGGGCGGTCATGATGGCGCTGTGGTGATTGGCCTTGCAGGACATGACAGTAGCGGGAACCCCGTTGTCCTCGAAGCCGGAGCAGACGGCATAGGCCATCTGTTCGGTGGAGTGCCACATGGTGTCGTAGATGATGACAGCGCGCTTGCGGGGTTTCTGTTCGGCCATGGTCTCGTAGAGATCGATGATTTCTTTGACGCTTTCATTGCGGGAGATCAGACCGTGGTCAGGAGCGATCATGTCGATGTCCAGGGATCTGACAACGGGCAGCGTTTTCAGCACCTGGGGAGAATAGGGCAGGACGATGTTGAAGTAATATTCCTTCGCACGGCGGATGAAATCACCGTGTTCGTGCTCGTCGACGAAACGTTCGGTGCCGGCGATATTCTGGCCGAAAGCGTCCTGGGAGAAAAGAATTTTGGCTTCAGGGCAGTAGGTCACCATGCTGTCAGGCCAGTGCAGCATACGGGTTTCCTGAAAGACCAGTGTGTGCTTGCCAATGGAGATCTTATCTCCGCTTTTTACCGCCTGCACGGGCCAGTCTTTCATTTTATCGCCGTAGTAGCCGGCCATGGACTTGAGGGCCATGGTGGAGCAGAAAATTTTTTCCGGCTTGCAGGCGCTGATGACTTCACAGAGAGAGCCTTCATGGTCGAGTTCCATGTGGTTGATGACCAGGTAGTCGACCTGTTCGGGCTTAATGACGTGGCCGAGGCGGCAGAGAAGCGTGCCGGCCTTCCCGGGAGCTACGGTATCAATAAGGGTGTTTTTTTCATCCTTGATAAAATAGGCGTTGTACGTAGTGCCTTCTGGGCTCTTAGAATAGCCGTGAAAGTCGTAATGATCGTAGTCGACGCATCCGACCCAGTAGATATCTTTAAGAATTTCGACAGCGTTCATAAACCCTCCGCGGTTCTGTACGCGCAAATAAACGCAAAAACCGCCGGCGTATTAAGGCCGGCGGTTTACAATCATGAAAGATTAGTCCTCAACCTTGGTGAATTCGTCCTTGCCGGCGCCGCAGACGGGGCAGACCCAGTCATCAGGCAGCTTGTCGAAAGGAACGTTGTCGTTTTCGGCGGGATCATAAACGTAACCGCAGACGCTGCATTCGTATTTATCCATAATTGACTCCTCATGAGGTTTCCGGAAGCCAGAGAAGGCAGCCGGGAAAAAAGTTTGGATATATCAGCCGATTGGGGAAGGCTGCCTCAGCAGCCTGAAGGGCTAGTTTTCGCTCTTCCAGTGTCCGTGCAGGTTGCAGTAAGCCCTGGCGGTTACCTTGCCGGCATCGGTCATGAAGACGGCCTCGGGCTTGTCACCGGGCTGCAGGAAACAGGTCAGGCTCTGGTTGCCGGCGATGAGTTCGATCCACTGGATGTAGTGTTTTTCTTCCATGGGATGGGCGACAGAGCCCACGGAGACTTTATATCCGCCATCGATCTTGGTGATGACGGGAACATGCTTCTCAAGAGCACCGTCAGTGGCGCCTTCTTTCATGAGCTTCATGGGCTCGCCGCAGCAGGTAGGAACGCACTGCCCGGCCTGATAGATTTCAATAATGTTGCCGCAACGGTTGCATTTGTAGATTTCTAATTTCTGGGGCACGGTTTCATCCTCCGGAAATGTGTTCAGAAACCCCGGCGGGTCCCGTCGGGTTCAATACTTGTATAGACTGATCCCAAGAAAGTAAAGGCTTTTAGAGAGTTTATTAATAATTTTTCTCAATAAGAAGTCAGATCATTATCAGGGGGAAGGAAGAGCTCCTCAATCTCGGGAACCGGGTTCGGATCATTTTTCTGAAGGCCTTTGGCCTGAACAGGTGCACCTTCCTCCGGCCCGGGCGAAGGGATAGTAATATGCCTTCTGGCTCCGATGACATTTGGCAGGCGGACTCTGAGTCGTCCGGTAATGAAATACGCGGCACTCCGCCCCTGAACTTCTCTGCTCAGCGCTTCAGAATGGATGAGCAGACCGGCCTGGGATCCGCCCTCCACATACATGACAGTGTGGATGTCTAAGGGAAGCTGGAGAAGCTGCTGGGCGAAAACGTAGGCCTCAATGCGGTCACGGCTGTGAAGAAACAGGATCCGTCCCTTTCCGTCCTGGGCTATGGCGGAGATGGAGTACAGCGGCCCCCCCGGTGACCAGAGTATGCGGCGCTGGGAATTGATCATCCGGTAATTCTGGACGACCATGCGGTAGTGAGAAATTTTTTCCTTCCAGTCAGGGTCATCCTTCTCGATGATGGCTGCCCGGGGCAGGTTCGGTGTGTCCGGGCCGGCGGTGAGAAAAGCGCCGAAGCGGCCAACTATGCGTCCGTTGTTGATATAGGTTCCGCTACGCATGTAGCCTGTGCTCTTCAGGCCGTCAGGCAGGTACATACTTGCGTTGATGGCTGCAGAGAGATTGAATTTTTCACCCCATTCGCCAAGGGTGCGCGGCTGGGAATCTTCCCGGAGACTGGAACACAGGAGGAGATCGAAGTTCTCGGGGTTTATGCGGACAGCGGTGATGTGTTTTGATCCGCCGTCCGTGACAAATTCTCCGTATTCAAGACCGGGTTCCAGCAGTGCCATGCCCTGGTCATGAGGCAGGTTTTTCGTCCTGTCGGTGGTATTAGTCTGGGCAGCAGAGTCCGGTTCGTCCGGCTTTAGGGCTGTGGCGTCGTCCGGCTGGGATGTCCGGCTGTTATCCAGCGGCTTATCATGCATGGAAGGCATCCCTGCACTGGACGAGGTGACGGAGTCCAGAAAGTCACCGATGCCCACCCTGAGCCGGTGTATCGTAGAATTCACACTTGGAGAGAGGAAGGAGAGCCCCCCGTATGATGCAGGAGAAGGCGTGGGATTGTGGAGCCAGAGATAGAGAATAAACGCACACAGAAGTGGCGCCAGAATTCCGCAGAGAACAGCGGTTTTATGGAGCAGGTTGCGTATTCTCATGGCAACAGCCTAAAGATATTGTATATTTTTGGCAAGAAAGAGAGCCTCTGTCCATGCGATGGCGGCAGCGTGTATTCTTAATGGAGAGCTTTAAATATGAGGGGAGAGAGCCGTGAGATATAGGATGAAGAAATCGGACGTTCCGGGAAAATTATTAGAAATATATTTGCATATATTGATATAAAGATATATACATATCACCAATCAAATAAGGCCGCCACGGCGCAAACCCGGGTTGCGCGATCGGGGTTCCTGCCCTACCTTTGGGAAAAGGCCGGAAAAACAGTCCGTACCGGGGCTGGTGACGATGGTGCCGCTCAGAAACAGTTTGCAATGCTTGTCTCCATCCGGGACAGAGCGTTACGGGAAAGCAGATATGAAAATTGGCAATGCTCTCAAAGATCTGAAAAAACCATGTATTTCCTTCGAATTCTTTCCGCCCTCGGATGATTCGGAACTTCCCGCTTTCTACGATGTGGCAGAAAAGCTTGCGGGTGCTTCCCCCCTTTTTGCCTCGGTGACCTATGGTGCCGGTGGCAGCAAGCAGGGACGCACGCTCAGTGTTGCGAAGGCCCTCGCCGGCATGGGGCTTACTGTTATGAGCCACCTGACCTGTGTCGGAGCTTCACCTCTCAGGCTTATGAATTATATGTACGATCTGCGTGAGGCCGGAGTGAACAATATTCTGGCCCTGCGGGGAGATCCGCCGAAGGACAAGCCGTTTTCGTGGGACGGTCCTTTTCGCCACGCTTCCGATCTTGTGTCCTATATTCACAGGCAGCAGCCTGATTTTTCTATAGGCGTGGCCGGCTACCCGTGTCCGCATCCTGAGTCCGTTTCCTATGAGGAGGATCGCTCTTACCTTCTGCGTAAGATTCAGGCAGGAGGGGATTTTGTGGTGACACAGCTCTTCTTTGACGCACGTTCCTATTTTGAGCTCGTGGGCTGGCTCCGTGATCATGGTTGTGACTGCCCGGTGATTCCGGGTATCCTTCCAATTCAGAGTTTCAAGTCTCTGAGGCGGGTACTTTCCATGTGTGGAGCTTCCATTCCTGCCAGAATGTTTCTCGAGCTCGAGGATGCAGACAGGCGTGGCGGCAACGATGAGGTGCGCAGAGTCGGCATTGACTATGCCGTGCAGCAGATCACAAGACTTCTCGTTGGTGGAGCGCCGGGTATCCACCTGTATTCCCTGAATAAGGCCGATCTCTGTCTGCAGATTGCCAGGGAGGCAGGCCTTGTCTGATCCGCTTTTGCCGGCAGCCCCTAAAGTTTTCCTGTATGCGGGACGAACAGAGGGGTAAATGATGGAAACAGGGGTGGGATCTTTTCCCGTCCTATAAAAGGCGTCCTGACTGCGGATAACGTGTATGCATACAGGAAAATATGATTCAGATGCTGCTGTGGCTGGAGCTGCAGCCGGGCTCCGGGGACAGAGCCGCCCTGCCGGGGACGCCGGACTTCGTCTTCAGCGGGTGCGCGAGCTGGAAAAGCTTGTGCAGTCGGGTGCGTACCATGTGGACTGTGTGCAGCTTATCGAAAGCCTGCTGAAGAAGGAACCGGGCCTCTTCCGTCCGGCAGGAAGAGCCGGATCCGGAAAGTCTTCTGAATCTTCCTGAATCCGATGAAAAAAAAAGAGGGACTGCCGCTGGAAAGAGTCGCGGCGGTCCTTTTTTGATCCCCCATGGGGAGGCACAGCCAAGTTCCGCAGAGCTGGCCGCCGGTGGATGCTTCATGAAGATGAGTGAGCGGGGGCCATCCCCTCCTCGTTCCGTCCGGATGGCGCAATACGCAGGGGATATTGCATACAGCTGAACGGCTCCCCGGACAGAAACGTGGCTGCCAATAAAAAAGCCGCTTCATCACGGACATTCGCGTGATAGAGCGGCTTTTGCTGTTTCAGAGAAAAAAACGCTAAAGATTCATGGCCTTCTTGGCCTTGTCGACGGTCTGTTTGATTTTATCCTTGACCTGGCTCAAGGGGCTTTCTTTTCCAGCTTCGTCGAAGGCCTTGAGGAGCTCAATCTGCTTGGGCGTGAGCTTGGTCGGGGTGACAACCCTGATTTCCACAAGCATGTCGCCGCGCTGTTTGTGCCCGATATAGGGCAGGCCCTCACCGCGGATGCGCAAAAGCTCTCCGCTCTGTATTCCCTTGGGAATGGTGAGGGAAAGGGGGCCGTCAATGCCCGGGACAGTGACTTTGTCGCCCAGTGCGGCCTGGGCAAAGCTGATGGAACAGGTATAGATAAGATCCTGTCCCTGGCGCTCGTACTTGTCGCTCTCCTGCACATCGAGAACAACGAAAAGATCGCCGTTGGGGCCTCCGTGCAGACCGCATTCGCCTTCGCCCCGGACGCGCAGACGCGTTCCCGTGTTGACGCCGGCGGGAATCTTAACGGTCAGCTCCTTGCTCGTCTTGACGACGCCTTCACCGTGGCATTTGGGGCAGGGATGACGGATAATCTGCCCCGTTCCGTGGCAGTTGGGGCAGGGGGTGGCTATGGTGAAGAAGCCCTGAGAGCGGTGCACCTGTCCACGGCCGTGGCATTTGGGGCATACCTCTGGCTGTGATCCCTGGGCGCAGCCTGTGCCATGACACTCGTCACACTCGGCATGGCGGGGAAGCGTCAGCGTTACGGAATCGCCGTGCGCGGCCTGCTCGAAGGAAATCTTGAGCGATACGCGCAGATCCTCGCCGGCAGCGGGACCATTGGGTCCTGAGTCAGAGCCGCCGAAACCGAAGAAGTCACCGAAAATATCTCCGAAATGCGAGAAGATATCGTTGGTGCTGGTGAAGCCGCCCTGTTCCTGTCCCACGCCGGCGAATCCGAACTGGTCGTACCGGGCTCGCTTGTTGGCGTCGCGCAGAACGTCGTAGGCTTCGGCCGCTTCCTTGAATTTTGACTCGGCCTCCTTGTCACCCGGGTTGCGATCCGGATGATACTTGAAAGCCAGTTTCCTGTAGGCTCTCTTGATCTCGTCCTCAGAAGCTTCTCTGCTGACGCCCAGGACTTCGTAATAGTCGCGCTGCTGTTCCATTATTTCCCTTCAACGGACGAATCTGCCGGGGCACCCGCAGTCTCGGGTCTGTCGAGTCTGGGATCAGCCGGAAGAACTTTGCCTTCGGCGATTTCGCGCAGGGCAGTGACAATTTCTTTATTGTCGGTTTTTATAAGAGGTTCATAGCCATCCCTGAACTGACGAACGCGTTTGATGACCATCTGAACGAGAAGAAAGCGGTTCTGAACTCGTTTCTGACAATCTTCAACTGTAAAACTGGCCATGCTTGCCTCCACGAAGGACATGTAAATGTCTAATGTTAGATAAATCAGCATGCTCCCCTGTCAAGGGGAGACGCCCGAACCGGGTAAAGAGGCGGCGGATGCAGAAAAGAGGAAAGCCACCCTTGAAAATGAAACAACCTCCATACTTTTTTAGCCTGAAACTGTCAACGAAAAAAAGGAGAGCTTGCTTTTTTAGTAGTTAATCACTAAGAAAACAGCTTTCGCCAGCCCATAGGGCGGAGAGCCTCAGAGAGGAGAGGGAACGATGAGGGAAAAAAGGAACTTTGCTCAGGAAACGTGCGTGCGCAGCATGGGCAAGGCCATGCAGAGAACCGGAATGCTCTGGCCGGGTTGCCGCATCGGCGTAGCAGTCTCCGGAGGTGTGGACAGTTTTGTGCTCCTCAAGTGTCTGCTCATCAGGCAGGGTATAGTTCCCTTCCATTTTGAAATCATGGCTATCCACCTGAATCCGGGCTTTGATCCGGCCAATCACGCCCCTCTGGTTGAATGGGTGCGCGAAAATGGCGTCCCTTCGCATATTGAGGTGACAGATTACGGACTGCAGGGTCATTCTGAAGCCAATCAGCGGCGCAGCCCCTGCTTCCGCTGCGCCTGGCTGAGGCGTAAGCGTCTCTTCGAGCTTTGCCGCCAGTACCACCTTACGCATCTTGCCCTGGGGCACAATGCGGACGACCTCGTTTCCACGTTCTTCATGAATCTCTGCCGCAACGGGCGCGTTGGCGGCATGGATATGAATGAATCCTTTTTCGGCGGCGGCCTCCGAATGATCCGTCCGCTTCTCCTCGTTGAGAAGAAGTACATTATCTCTGCGGCCAGGAAATGGGAGCTGCCGTACTGGCAGAATCCCTGTCCTTCAGCCGGGAAAACCTCGCGATCGGATATGGCCGAGACACTGAAGACTTTATATGGCGTTACGGACAACGCCAGAAGGTGCATCTTCAACGGACTCACCCGCTGGCAGTTTGATCAGAACTGCAGGGATTACGAATCCCGCGGGGAAGAAGCCCCCCGTGCCGGTGGCCGGGAATCCCGCTGAAGGAGATCCCCGGACCGTTTTTCCCAGGTTATCCCTGGTACAGAATTTCAGAAGAAATGTCGCTGACCCTGCCCACACCTGTGAGCAGCATGGCCTGGCAGAACTGTTGCCTGATGTTCCCGAAGTAATCCCTGACGCCTTCCAGTCCCCCGCCGATGGCGGCAACGGAGACAGGTCGGCCGATGAGGACAGCATCAGCCCCGAGAGCCAGCATCTTAAGGACATCCACTCCTGTACGCACGGCTCCGTCCACCAGGACTGTCATGCGTCCGCGCACGGCGTCGGCAATGCGCGGCAGGACTTCGGCCGTTCCCGGACAGTGGTCAAGAATGCGGCCGCCATGGTTAGAGACCACGATGGCGTCGCAGCCGGCACTGGCAGCCTTGAGTGCATCGGATGGGGTCATAATACCCTTTACGATGAATTTCTGTCCTTTTTCGTGCAGGTAGGAGCAGACCTCTGTAAGCTCGGCAACGCCCATGGGTGTGACGGGGCGTCCCATTTTGCGCAGTGTGACAAGTCCTGCTGCATCCACATCCATGCCGATTGCCGGGGGATTGAGGGCGATCACGGAATCGAGCTTCTCTTTGAGTTCGGCGCCCTCCCAGGGCTTTATGAAGGGAATGCCGCTGTGAGCGGAAATGGCCTTGCGCGCGGCTTCAATTATATAAGGAGGCACACCGTCTCCTGTACAGCCCATGGTGCCCGCGGCCGCGCACCCTCCGAGGACGGCATCAATATAGACGTCTTCACTTTCGTCCGGGCACATATTGAAGCCGGCACCGCCGATGGGAGCGGCGAGTGCAGGCACGGAAAGTTTCATGCCGAGCACTGTGGTCGAGGGATCCGGTTCCTTGACGTCATGCAGGGCTGTCATGTTGAGCGTGACAGCAGCGAGGGCGTCATAGTTATTCCGGAATGAAGCGCCGGTACCAAGACCGCCCATACCAGGCACCTCCCCGGCACAGGCTCTTCCGTTACATTCGGGACAGACTCTGCAGAATTTTTTCATGCGCTCGCGGGCGTTATCTCTGATTGGATCGGACATTTGATGTGCTCCTTGAAAAAGAGAAGATACGGGAATGCTATCTTACAGGATTCCTGTTTCTATAATTTTTTTCTTCTGCAGTGAACAAGATCCCGCTGCTTCAGAAATGAAGAGGGGCGGACAGAAAACCGTCCCGGTTTTCTGTGAAAAACGATTGTCGTTATCAGCAGCATCAGGCGTCAGGTAACCGATCCGCCTGATCCGGGAAATCCGGGGAGGCCAGGGCGCTGTTTCGCCGGGCTCCTGATTCCTGGGAGAAAGATGCCCCTGACACGCAGGAAAGAAAAAGGGCTTCTGTATCTCTTCCGGGGAAAACCTTTAGCGGTGGAAGCCCTCCCGGCATGGCTGCGGGAACGGGAGAGAAAAGAGAACGAAAATAGAAAAAAACATTGGGAAAAAATTCACTGTAAAAACTTATTTTTTCTTTGTTGATCTTTTTAATAAGTATTGTATAAGGAAAGTAAGTTTTCGAGCCTTCTCTGGCTACAGCATTTAGCTATGCCGTTAAGGCCTGAGCTTCCCCGCTCACAGGGTGGTCCTGGAAACGGAACCGCCTCCTTGAATGCCTATTGTGGCATGGAAAGAAAACGGATCAATGTACCATGCAATCATGTTTGTTTGCGTGATACATAAGTTTTCGCTGTGAGCAACACCAGAAAACACGCTTTTGCGTGTCATGGAGAATTTTATGCAGACCATTTCTCCTGTTTTTGGGGTTGCGCTGATACTGACTAAGACGTTGTTCGCACGTCTTATGCGCAGTCCTCTCTCCTCTGTGCCCTTCTTTAAGAGAGCCTTCAGCCCCGTCAGAATGCCGGGTATTCCACCCGGCGTAGCTCATCCCTTGAGGGTGTAATCCCCTTTCTTTTCCCGAAGCAGACCTTTTCCCGGCAGAAAGCTGGGGTTTATGTGCTTTTCGAAATCACATTCGGAAACACAGGTGAGCCCTGTTTTCTTGTCACATGGGAGCCAAGAACGTTTTTCCGTAGAAGAATTCCTACATAAAAACGGTTTCTGGTGTTGTGCCCAGCGATCCGGGATGAGGGGGCGTTTCTGTACAGCAAAAGAATATTCTTAAAGAGGGAAATCATGAAAAAGCCTCATCTTGAATCCACCTACAAGCTCTTTATCAATGGTGAATGGAAGGAAGCCTCCGACAAGGCCACGTATAAAAGCTACTGCCCCGCAAATGGTGAAGTCTTGGCCGAATGTGCACAGGCGACCAGAGAAGATGTTGAGGACGCCATCACGGCTGCCTGGGCTGCTTTTGAAACCTGGAAGAACGTCCCTGTCAATGAACGTGCCGAAATCCTGAACAAAGTCGCCGACATCATTGACGAAAACCGTGAACATCTTGCGATGGTGGAAACGCTCGACAACGGCAAGCCCATCCGTGAGACCCTGAACGTGGATATCCCCATGGCTGCCCAGCATTTCCGCTATTTTGCGGGATGCATTATGGCAAGTGAGGGCAGCGCCAATATCCTGGGCAAGGATACGCTCAGCCTGATCCTCCGCGAGCCTATCGGTGTCGTCGGGCAGATTGTGCCCTGGAACTTCCCCTTCCTCATGGCCGCCTGGAAACTCGCTCCTGTTCTCGCAAGCGGCTGCTGCACCGTTTTCAAACCCTCCAGTTCTACTTCCCTGAGTGTTCTGGAACTTGCGAGGCTCGTTCAGGGAGTGATTCCCCGTGGCGTCTTTAATGTCATTACGGGTTCCGGTTCCAAATCTGGTCAGTATATGCTGGAATCAAAGAGATTCAGGAAACTGGCCTTCACCGGTTCTACTGAGGTCGGCCGCAATGTTGCCCTCGCTGCTGCGGAAAGAATCATCCCCGCCACGCTGGAACTCGGCGGAAAGTCCGCCAATATCTTCTTTGAGGACTGCGACTGGGAAATGGCCATGGATGGCCTCCAGATGGGCATTCTCTTCAATCAGGGGCAGGTCTGCTGTGCCGGCTCCCGTGTATTCGTTCAGGATTCCATCTATGATCGTTTTGTTGAGGAAGCCGTGAAGCGCTTCAATGCCGTTAAGGTCGGACTGCCCTGGGAATCCGATACCCAGATGGGCTGTCAGATCAGCAAACGCCAGATGGAAAAGATCCTGGGCTATGTGGAAATCGGCAAAAAGGAAGGCGCGAAGGTTCTCTGCGGCGGCGTGCAGGATACGGAGGGAGAACTGAAGAACGGCTGCTTCCTGCGTCCCACTCTGCTCGGCGACGTGACCAATGACATGCGTGTCGCCCAGGAAGAGATCTTTGGTCCCGTGGCCTGCGTTCTGCGCTTCAAGACGGAAGATGAGGTCATCCGTCTCGCCAACGACAGTGAATTCGGACTCGGAGGTGCTGTCTGGACACGCGATATCAACCGCGCCATCCGTGTGGCCCGCGGAGTGGAAACCGGCCGTATGTGGGTGAACTGCTACAATGCCATTCCGGAGGGCGCGCCCTTCGGCGGCTATAAAACGTCAGGCATCGGCCGCGAAACCCATAAGGTCATTCTGGAGCACTACACCCAGATGAAGAATATCATGATCAACCTCGCTGAAACTCCCTCCGGATTCTACCCGAAGGCTGATTAAGTAAAGGGCAGGGGCCTGACCGCAGAGAGCGGGCGGGTCCCTCTTACATATTGCGGATGCTGTTCCGCGTCTGTTTTCAGCCTCCTGATGAAAAAAAACGGCCCCCGCTGAGCGGGAGAGCTGTTCTCTCATCGCCGGCATGGCGGAGCTGGTGTGTGCCGGCTGAATCAGTCGCAGACCGGGGAACGGTGCCTGCTCCCAGATTATTTGCCTGAAACTGGCCTTTATCCCAGCACCGGCAGAGCCGTTTCCGCACACCGGTACTGCCCGAATACGGCCGTGAACGATCGGATTCAGACCTCCCATTCTCCGGAGTCGCTTCGGAATTTACTACATATTCTGCGGCCAGCCTGCCTGAATCCCTGCCCGGGACAACGATACCGGGTCTTTTGCGTGTCGTAACGGACATCACGCCGCTGGGGTAAGTTGACAGAAGGCTCCTGTATCTGGAATAGGAAGCTTTCTAAAATACAATTTCCATGCCAAGTCTATCACCGGGTTGTGTCTACAGCCGGAAAGGGAATTTTTCCGCCCAGATAAAGGGGCAGCCGGTCCCCTGCAGTGGAGATTCCCCGTTTGCCGGGGCAGAACTACGGAAGGATTGTACAGGGAGGCGTTCCATTCCTGTGTCTAAAACGGAATTCCGTGAAGGATGGATCACGCTTTCTGAAAAACACCCTTTGATTTTTTACTGTAGGTAGACTAGCAAGTTGGAAGTTTCCAAGAGGTGTCCTGCGTACCGGCCCCGAATGTAAGAATTCTTATTCAGAATATGGGGTGGCCTCATCGCTGAAGGGGATGGTTTACATAGGGCTCTTCACTCTGTCGTGCTGACGCAGGCACTGCGTTTTTGCGCGGATGTTGTTGACAGCTGTAGAAATACGGCCAGGCCAGTAAAAACGTATTTGGAGGGTTTATACCGATGCGTATTGTTTCCAAGGAAAGCCTTATTCCCGGGAAAACAAGCAAGATGGTGCTTGAGGCTCCGGAAATTGCTACCCATGCCAGACCTGGGCATTTTGTCATGCTCAGAATGACGCCTAACGGCGAACGTATTCCGCTGACCATCGCAGATACTGATCCGGAACGCGGGCTGATCACCATAGTTTATCTGGTAGTGGGCAAGTCATCGGCTGTTCTCGAAAGCCTTAATGAAGGGGATGACATTCTTGATGTGTGCGGCCCCCTTGGCCATGCTACGGATATCCGGAAGGTTGGTACTGTCATCTGTGTGGGCGGCGGAACGGGTATCGCTGCCATGCATCATATCGCCAAGGGGCATCATCTTGCCGGCAACCGCGTCGTCGGTATCATTGGCGCAAGGAGCAAGGACCTGCTGCTCTTCGAGAAAGAGCTGAAGGCTTTCGCTGACGAAGTGCTGATTGCCACTGACGATGGCAGCTACGGCCGCAAGGGCTTTGTCACGACGCTTCTGAAGGAGCGTCTTGAAGAGGATAAGAATGTGGCCGAGGTCGTGGCCGTAGGTCCCGTGCCTATGATGGCCGCGGTGGCGGATGTGACGAGACCCTTTGGTGTGAAGACGACTGTGAGCCTCAACCCCATTATGGTTGACGGCATCGGCATGTGTGGTGCCTGTCGTGTGACTGTCGGCGGCAAAACCCGTTTTGCCTGTGTTGACGGTCCTGAGTTTGATGGCCATCAGGTCGATTTCGCCGAACTGCGCCGCCGGCTTTCCGCTTATCGCGCCCAGGAACAGCAGTCCATGGAAGAATACAGGAGCAGCCATAATGGAAACTAAGAAAAAGAAGGGTGTGGGCACGCGCGCTCCGATGCCGTGCCAGCCTGCCGAGGAACGCAGGCATAATTTTAAGGAGGTTGCCCTGGGCTATGATGAGGCAACGGCCATGGCCGAGGCCGGCAGATGCCTGCAGTGCAAGAAACCTGGCTGCGTGACAGGCTGCCCTGTGGGCGTTCCCATCCGCGATTTCATCGGCGCCCTGCGTGAGGGCAATGTCGCCGAGGCTTACCGTCTGATCAAGACGGCCAACGCGCTTCCCGCGGTCTGCGGACGCGTGTGCCCCCAGGAGAAGCAGTGCGAGAGCAAATGCATCCTGAAGGCCAAGGGGCAGCCCGTGGCCATCGGGCGGCTCGAGCGCTACGTTGCGGATAACCACAGCGCCGCGACCGCATGCGAGGCCCAGACCGGGCATAACGCATGTGCCGCCCCTGTGCCGGGAAAACGTGTGGCCTGCATCGGCTCTGGCCCTTCCTCCCTTTCCTGCGCCGGATACTGCGCTTCCCAGGGAATCAAGGTGGATGTCTATGAGGCCCTTCATGAAGCCGGCGGCGTGCTCATTTACGGCATCCCTTCCTTCCGTCTGCCCAAGGATGTCGTGCATCGCGAGATTGACGGTCTTAAGGAACTTGGCGTTGACTTTCATCTGGACAGCGTCGGCGGCCGTACTTTCCAGATCCACGAACTCCTCGAAAAGTACGATGCTGTCTTTATTGGCGTTGGCGCCGGACTGCCGCGTTTCCTGGGCGTTCCCGGTGAAAATCTTGTGGGCGTTTTTTCTGCCAATGAATTCCTTACCCGCGTGAACCTCGGGCGTGCCTATCTTTTCCCGGAGTATGACACGCCTGTCTACCGCGGCCGCAAAGTGACCGTTTTTGGCGCTGGCAACGTTGCCATGGATGCCGCGAGGACGGCTCTGCGCATGGGCGCTGAAGAGGTGCGTGTCTGCTACCGCCGCTCCCGCGCCGAGATGCCGGCCAGGCTGGAGGAAGTGGAACATGCCGAGCAGGAAGGCGTGCAGTTCGAAATGCTCGTGGCTCCCCTGCAGTTCAACGCCGATGAGGAAATGCACCTGAAGAGTGTGTCCCTGCAGCGTATGGAGCTCGGTGAACCTGACGCCAGCGGACGCCGCCGTCCCGTCGCCATTCCCGGTTCCGAGTTTGAGCTGGAAACGGATCTTGCCATCGTGGCTCTCGGTACCCGCTCCAATCCCATTCTTCTTGAGGCCACGCAGGATCTCGAGAAGACCGAACGCGGATATATCAAAGTGAACGAGGAAACCGGAGAGACCTCCATACCCAATGTCTTTGCCGGCGGTGACATCGTTACCGGTGCGGCAACGGTTATTCTTGCCGCCGGTGCCGGCCGCCGCGCGGGTCAGGCCATCTGCCGCCGG
>ONPA01000239.1 GCA_900319575.1 uncultured Desulfovibrio sp.
AAGGGTATCCTGACAACTAACTCCCTCGGGATATGTTGTCAGGCGTTAGTCCGTGTATCAAACTTCTCAAGAATCTCCCGCTTCTATTAGCGGGAGAGGTTCAAACAGGGCCTGTGCAGAAAACTGGTAACGGAAACACCGTACCGGCCTTATACCCGGCTCCGGCAGAAACCTGGTAACGGAAATTCCGTACTGGTCTTATACCCGGCCCCGGCAGAATTCCGGCAGCGGAACAGCATCAGCAGTCCGGGGAGCGCTCCCCGCTCCCGTACCCCGCGTCCTTCACCCCTTTTCATCTGGTCATCTCCATGCACTTCAGCGCCTTTGAGAAGGCCCGTATCTCGGGCTTTTATTTCTTTACGTTTCCCTATCTTTTTGACGCGCTCTTTCTTTCGCGCATGCCTGCCCTTAAAGCCCAGACTGGCGCTACGGAGACCGAGATCGGCTGGGTGCTCCTGACGCTCGGGCTGTGCGGCCTCTGCGCTCTCCTGTCCGGCAACCAGCTTCTGCGGCGCGTGGGCAGCCGGCGTCTCTGCCCCTGGAGCATGCTGGCCATGTGCGTCGTTCTCGTTCTGGGCACCCGTGCCACCACAGTGCCGGGACTCGCCGTCTGCGCCGGCCTTTTCGGGTTCTTCCTCAATGTCTCGGATCTCTGCGCGAACACGCACGCTGTTCTTGTGGAGGTGCGGTATAAGAAGCCGACCATGTCCATGCTGCACGCTTTTTACGGCATAGGGCTCCTCATCGGCTCCTCAGCTGGCGGTCTTGCCGCGGCCCTGAATCTGTCTCCTTCGGAAAGTCTGGGCTTCATGACCATTCCCGCGGTTCTGCTCCTTTATCCCGCCTGGAAGCACGTGGAGAAGGATCCTCCCCTCGAGAAGCCGGTCCCCGGCAAAAAGAAACGCGAGCGCGTGCCCAGGCTTGTCTGGTTCTGCGGCCTCACCGTGCTCGGCTCCTATTCCGTCACCGGCGCGGCAGGCGACTGGGGGAGTCTCTTCATGTACACCTGCAAGGGCGCCAACGAGGAGACGGCAGCGCTGGCCTACGGGCTCTGCGGCACGTCCCTGGCCTTCTTCCGTCTGCTCGGCGACTGGCTGCGCACCCAGCTCGGCGATCGTCTCCTGGCCACGGGCGGCGCCATCGTGGCCTTCCTCTCCATGGGACTCGTCATTATCGCCCCGGATCCGGTGACCGCGCTCATCGGCTACACCCTGCTCGGCATCGGGCTCTTTCCGCTTGGCCCCGTCTTTTACAGCAAGGCCGGGCAGTGTCCGGGCGTGAGCACGGCCAAAGCCACCTCCGTGGTCGTGCTTATGGCCAATGGCCCGCTCATGCTCTTTCCGCCTCTCATCGGCAGTCTGGCCGGCGTGGTGGGGCTCCAGAAGGCTATGCTCGTGCCTCTCTGCATCACCTTCCTTCTTATTCCCTGGACCATGTTTCTCATGCGGCATGACGGGAAATAAAAAACGGCAGGGAGGCATTCTCCCGGCCGTCTGTGCTTCATACGCAGGGGAGGCCGCTCAGGCCGTTACCCTGTGCAGCTTAGGATAAGGACTTTCGCAATTTATTCTGTGTTTTCAATATGCTGCGTAAAAGTCCCGCACCATTCCGCACCAAATCAGGCCGGCAGGGCGGGGCAAAGGATTTTTCCGGCTTTCAGTAGTGAAATCTAAGCTGGGCTATGCACAGAACGCTGACGCCTTCAAATCTGTAGACCATGCGGTTCCTGGTGTCGATTCGCTTGGAGCACCACCCGGACAGGTTGCCGCTAAGACGTTCCGACTTGCCTATCCCGCTGGCGCCGGGCTCTCTCAGCAACGAGTCTATGAGCGCATTGATCTTCTTCAGCGTCCTGCTGTCCTGCTTTTCCCAGTATTTGTAGTCCTCCCAGGCGTAGGAAGTGAACTTCAGTTCCATGCTTCTACTCCGGTCGGATAAGTTCGTGCTTTTCGGCCAGCCCCTCGTCGGCCTCCCTGATGGAAGCCATGAGGCGCTCTGCGTTGGCAGGCGTGCTCATAAGGTAGGCCGTCTCCTTCATGGCGTTGTAGTCTTCCAGAGACATCATTACAATCGGACGGGACTTCTGGCGCGTCACGATGAGCGCGTCGTGATCGTCGCAGACCTGATCCATGTACTTCGCAAAGTTCTGGCGGGCTTCGGTGTATGTGACTGCTTCAGGCATGGTGCCCTCCTTTTTGTCTTTGGTTAAGTACAGAAATACGCACATATTTTGACGGGCGTCAAGAAAAAGCCCCTCGAGGAGGGGCTAATGATGTGAAATCTATCCGCCGAAGAAAGATTAAAAATCTTTCAGGGAGGCTGGACTGTGTCGGAAAAACAAAATGAAGAAATGCAGGAAAGTGCGGCGGTCTCTCCGGTCTGCACCTGACGCTTGGTGCACCGTGATACAGATTTTTGTTTAATTTACTGAATTAATTGAAAAGTCCATGCCCCAGCTTAGAACATGGTATTGTTGTTTTCGGCTTTTTCCGGAATATCCTGGATGACATCCCAGTGCTCCGCGATTTTGCCGTCTTTGACGCGGAAGATATCGACAGCAGCCTGACCGCGATCGCCGGCTTTCAGCGTGATGTGATTGTGG
>ONPA01000238.1 GCA_900319575.1 uncultured Desulfovibrio sp.
ATATCTTCATGTGGGAAAGTAGGCCGCCGCCAAGGATTTTTCAAAGACTCCGTCGAGCAGACAATGCTCCGGAGTCTTTTTTTTGCCAGATTGAATAGTCGTGAAATACCCACAAACTGTATTATATATTCAATACGAACATTTAAAAATGTAAATATTTCAATAATAAAAATATATTATGCATTAATATTGTGTTTTTTTCATTCATAAATGAATTTTATTAATTCAGTTATAGACGCTTATTGCGATAAATATATCGTTTTTTATCATTATTTTAAGGCCTGTAAAAATCAAAGTACAGAGAGAAAACTGGAAAAATATATTTTGTTGCAGTGTTTTTAACGGGTAAAACATTTTCGTTATTTTTCAGGCTTTAACATACCGAATTTAAAGATTTTTTTTATCGACAAACGCTTGCGTTGCGTGTATAAGATTTCTCCGTAGCGACGCAAGGGCGGGGCAATCCCGCTCCCTTCACCCTCTTTCCAAACATGGGAAAACAAGATGCCTGAACTCTCATCATCAACAATCAGTCCGCTGAAGAACAGAGCCATGCGGGCCTGGGATGAGTTCGTCCGGCGAAGTTTCAGCTGAGGGGGCTGGAAGGGTAAGAAAGGAACAGGCTGACTACATTGCGGCACAGACGGCTGACGTAACTGTTACGAGGGCAGTTTACGGTGAGCGGGTTTGTGCCTCTCCGTACTCTCAAAAGACAAAGGATTTGCCGGTATGCTCATAGCTGAAAGCGAAAACAAAGGAACCAAACCACTGAAAGGTCAAAGTGTCCGCACGGTGACCAAAGCCGATCTTATTGAGGCAATTTATGAAAAGACCGGTAAGGGCCGCTCGGAAGTGAAGGATTACGTTGAAGAGCTCATCGCCCTGATAAAGAGAGCCATGACTGCCAAGGACGGCGTTCTCATCAGTGGCTTCGGTAAATTTGAAGTTCATGACAAGCGCAGCCGCCTGGGCCGCAATCCTCACACGCGCCAGCCTATGATGCTCCCAGCCAGACGCGTGGCCACATTCCGTCTTTCCAACAAGTTCCGCAATGAACTCAATGCCGCGCCCGGCGGCCTTCCTGGCAAGTCCGGCCTCAAGTAAGAAGGCCTGCATTTTTCCGGACTTTTCCGCCGTCCTCCCTTAGGGGCAGGGCGGCTTTTTTTGTGCCCCCGGCATGCCTCGTTCTGGGAAAGTCCCTGAACTGCTCTGGAAGGAGGCCATGCGCCGTCCCGTCTGACAGGTACACTCTGACGGACAGGAAGTTCAGAAGGCCGCCGGGGCTGATGAGGCGGGTCCGGGAAGCGATCGTTTGATGGAGCCGGGGAACGATCGCCTGGCACGTGGGCACATGGCTCGGCTTTCCGCTGTCTTGTCGATCGGATACCGACGAAAAAGACCGCCGGGGCAGGCGGCGGTCTTTGGGTAAGGAGTGGAGAAGAGTTTGGGAGATGTGTCTTGGTTTCTGTGTGTTCCGCTTAATGATATGCAAACGGCGTGCCATAGTTACGGCCCCGGTCTGCGGCAGCCCACTTATGCCCCTTCAATGACCTGCGCAGGGGCTCCGCACTGAATTATTCCAGGCCCAGGGGCAGAGAGCCGTAAGGCGAAAGTATCATTACCCCCTTAAACGAACGAAAACTGACCCCCTGGGTGGGGAACGGGACAGAGGCGGGTAAGTAAAATTCGTTTTGGAGATATCCGGAACTTCCGCCTGGGAGGCAGAGAGCCGGTTTCCTGTGTTTCCTTCGTTTTTCCTGGGGCGTTAAAGGCCGTCTGAAACGCTGCCGGCTTTCCGGCAGAGGTCAGGGGAACATTGTACTGAAGCAGAATACGGATCTGCTTTGATCCTTTTCCGTCACAGGGCCGGGAATTCTCCTGCCCTGGAAAGCCGGAGGTAAAAAAAGACCGCCGGGGCAGGCGGCGGTCTTTGGGTAAGGAGTGGAGAAGAGTTTGGAAGATGTGTCTTGGTTTTTTCTATGTGTTCCGCTTAGTAATATGCAAACAGCGTGCCATTAAAAAATGATTCTGGGGCTGCGCAGGAAAAAGTTCCGGTTTACCCCTGCCGCGCCAGGAATGCGGCGGTTTCTTCACCCTCTCCTGATACGCCGAAGGCCGCCGGGGAACGCCGGCGGCCTTTCTGACAGAGGGGGTAGGGAGTTTTCAGGGATGTTCACTTTTTGATTATGCAAAACGCGTGCCATAAAACCGTTTATCTTTCACTCCGGGTGAAAATTTCTGTTTTTCAGGGGCAGACAAAAAAGGAGAGACCGCCGGGCAGGCGGCGGTCTCTGGGCAAGGAGTGGAGTAAGATATGGAAGATGTATAACTCGGTCTTTGTGTGTTCCACTTCTATATAAGCAAACAGCGTGCCATCCCTGCATCCTCCCCGTAAACTGGCTGCGCTGCCGCCGGCGGGGCTCCCTATCCGCTCTGCCCCTCCGCCCGTAACAGCCGTACATGATTACTTTTTTTACATGTGTCCAACAGGGTGTATTTATTTTAGATACATTCACGGGCAGCCGGCCGGAGACAAAAAGAAAGACCGCCGTGGGGTAGCGGCGGTCTTTGTTGAGGATTCGGTCTTGGTTGTCTGAGGTCTATTCACGAAGATTGCTGCGGCTGGTCACCGCGTATACCTGGTACATTGCAAAACACGTGCCATACGCATCAAATACCTGGAAAACGATCCTGGAAGAAGACGCGGGGAAACCAGGAGAGGATCGCATGGAGCGTAGAGGCGGTCATGATGCCGTGGCACGGGCCCCGGGGAAAGGCTGCGTCCGCAATCCCTCCTATGGACATCAGGGTGATACGCATCGGGCAGGGGGGAAAAGGCAGCGGCTGTTCAATTTTTGGGCACAGCCCTATACACCTGCGGGAATATCAGACAGCAGAGGGACTGACATCGGGAAAACAGGAGCGGGGCAGGACGTGGAAATCCTTGAGGGCAGCTGGGAATTCTGCCTGACATGATGTCCTGTCAGAGATGATGGAAGGCCGTGTCCGGGATTTTTTATTTCCGGCACGTCCGGAAGACGCTCCGGGAACCACCGCTGCTGCCGGAAAGCCCGGGACAGTTTTCCTTTCTGTTTCTCCCCGCCGGATTCTGCGGTCTCCCGGCATATAAGGAAACATAAGACATCCCCGTTCACTTTTTATCCGGATGCCCATACACATGCCCAAAAAACAGACTCTGCCCGGAAGCGGGCAAAAAGGAAGACCGCCGTGGCAGGCGGCGGTCTTCAGAGGAGGAGGTTCAGGATGTTTCGGGATTGCTGTAGGGAGGGGTACCTGCAGTCAGGCAGGATAAAAGAGGCTGGGAAATTTACCGTGTTTTTTCTGCCGGGGCACGGTCCCCGGCCGGGGTGGACCGCCGTGGCAGGCGGCGGTCCGGGGGAGGTTTCGGAGTTGGTTACTTGGTTTGGGGAGTTCTCATGAAGAGGAGTGCGGGTGCTGCCCGCTTTCAGTAAGTATATAGCAATATGCGTGCCATACTTGCGTAACCCCTTTTGCAGAGCCGGTTTTACCGGGAGGGCGTCACAGAAGCCTCCACCACCAGGCCGGTTCCAGGGGAGAGGGCCGGCTGCGTTCATGCCCTGACAGCAGGAAACCGGTACCTGTTTAATTTTCATCCGGCGGCCCATACACATGCCCAAAAAACAGACTCCGCCCGGAAGCGGGCAAAAAGGAAGACCGCCGTGGCAGGCGGCGGTCTTCAGAGGAGGAAGTTGGGATATCCAGGATTTTACTGTCAGGGAGGGGAGGGCTGTATATCTTCAGTCAGGGAGGACTGGAGGCTGGGAAAACTGCCGTGTTTTTTTCTATGCCGGGGCACGGCCCCCGGCCGGGGCGGACCGCCGTGGCAGGCGGCGGTCCGGAGGAGGTTTCGGAGTTGGTTACTTGGTTGGGGAGTCTTTCATGAAGAGGAAGGCGGAGTCTGTCCGCTTTCAGTAAGTATTAAGCAATAAGCGTGCCATGTTTATCCGGATTTGCCGGGAGAACCGATTTTTCTCCGGAGACCGCCGCAGAAGCCTTCACCACCCGGCCGGTGTTCCGGAGAGAGCCGGCTGCGTTCATTCCCTGCCGGCATGAATCCGGTGTCTGTTTAATTTTCATCCGCCGGCCGGCAATACACATGTTCAGAAAACGGACTCCGCCCGGAAGCGGGCAAAAAGAAAGACCGCCGTGGCAGGCGGCGGTCTTCGAGGAAGAAGTTCTGGATGTTCCGGGTTTTACTGTCAGGGAGGGGAAGGCTGTATATTTTCAGTCAGGGAGGACTGGAAGCTGGGAAAACTGCCGTGCTGCTTTCTGCCGGAGCACGGCCTCCGGCCGGGGTGGACCGCCGTGGCAGACGGCGGTCCGGGAGTTTCGGTGTTTGGTTCAGGTTCTTTTCATGAGGCTGGGCTTTCAAAAGCCTTCTGCTTAGTACAAAGCAAATTGTGTGCCATTACCCTGAGGGCTGTTCTGTCCGGACGGAACCGGGAAGGTGCCGGGGCGCTCATGCCGGGCTGCGTTTTTCTGTCCAGCATTCAGACACTTTCCGGATACTTGTATAAAAAGCATACAGAAATAAGCCGGATACAGTAAATTTTTCTCTGTCCTGCGTCTGTCTGTTTTTCTGGACTCCCGGACAGAAGAAAGCCGCCCCGGAAAAATGAAGAAAGATGGGGGCGGTCCGTCACTGGGGCGCGGAGGATCCGGCGCCGTACGTGTCAGAAAACCAATACAGGGTAAAAAGCGTTTTTTTTTGCGGATTTTATCCCGGAAAGGACAGGCCATATTTCTCTTGTGCCCCGTGCCGTCCTGTTCTTCCGGCTGACAGCTTTCTTTTCCCGTGATCCGGTCTGAAGCAGAAAGGACGGTTTTCCGGAAAAACGAAAAAAAATTTCAGGCCGTATAAAATTTTTCCACTGTTCATAATCTGGAAAGACGTGCTGGTAGACCTTCTCCGTAACCTGAGAAGAGAATCCGGCCTGGCAGACAGGGCCGGACAGGAAAAGGAGGAAAATATGCCGCGTCATTCAGCCCAGCAATCCGTACCCGGAACCCGGCTGCTGCGTCTTTTTATTCTTCTCCTGCGCGATGGCAGAAAGCATTATCTCGCGGACCTGAAACGGGCTCTCGGATGTTCGCCGCAGACGATCCTGCGCATGACCGACAGTATTGCCGCGGTCACTGGCGGAGATTTCACCACCGGCATGGACAACAACCGCCGCTGGTACCGTCTTGAGAAGGATGGCTCCCTGCCCGGTGCCGGAGAGGCTGAGGGAGGGCAGACCGTGCAGGAAGGAATCCCGCGCATCGCCGTTTCGGATATTCTCGATATCGAAACCGGCGCGCTTTCCTACGCGGCGCACGCTGAGCACATCAGAACGTTTCTGCATGCCGCCGGGGAAGGCCGTCTCTGCCGCTTTGGCATTGTTCCGGGAGAAACGGCGCTGCTCCTTCCTGTACGGCTTCTCTTCAGGGACGGGCTTCTGTATTTTGCGGGATGGCGCTTTTCGGATCCTGATGACAGGCATCCCGAGGCGGCTTTTCTGCCCGTGCATCTCATCAGCTCTGTCACACCCGCAGGCCGCCCGGAGGCGGAAAGCGCCGCTTCCGGCAGGGTTCTTCTGCCACAGTTTTCGACTGACGAATCCTGCCCCGTCCGGGTTTATCTCGGCAGGGAATACGCCGGCCGCGTAATGCAGGACCTTATCCCCGGCTACGCGGTAGAGAGGTGCGGCGACGGCGGAATCATCCTTAATATGAAGGAAGGGAGCACCCCGTTCAGGGCCTGGCTGAAGAGTTTTGGCGAGGGAGCCCGTGTCCTCGGCGGCGTCAGGCCGGGAAGGGCAGGCCTCCCCGGCGCGGCAGTAGTGGGCCGTTTCGGTAGAAAAAAGTAGCGGCTTTCCCTCAGGAAAAGAGGGCAGGAAGGGCCCCGGGAACTCTCCCGCCCCTCACACCGGCGCGCCATGGTACTCCCGCGTCTCTCTGATCTTCAAAGGGGCGCTGTTTTCTCTCCTGAACCGGAGGACAGCCCTCCGTGGGAGTGTTTTTGCTTCCTCTTCAGCATGGGATCTCCGCGGGGCAGCGCGTTCCTTATCCTGTAAAAATATCAGGACGGTACCAGCCTTCTGCCTGTTCCGCATTCCCGCCTGTCTCTGCCGGCGTGATGAAAGTATTCCATCACCTTTCCCGGTTTCCGTCTCGCGGCGGGCTTCCGGTGCCCGGCTGTGACTTTTCCGCTGCCCGGGGCAGTTCCGGGGAGCTGCATCCGTCAGAACGCGCTCATGCAGGACGCAAAAGAAGAGCCGGAAGCGTCTGCTTCCGGCTCTTTTCATATCTCCGTTTACCGCGCCTTCAGGCGCACGGAACTAAGCGTCTTCTTTCAGAGGCATCTTGGCCACGGCTTCCTTGAGAGCCCTGGCCGGGGTAAATTTGGGAACCATGCTGGCAGGCACGACAATGTCCTTGCCAGTCTGGGGATTGCGGCCCTTGCGCTCATTGCGTTTGGAAACCTTGAAAGTTCCAAGACCGCCCAGCATGACAGCTTCGCCGGAGGTCATCGCCGCGATCACAGCCTCAACGAGAGCGCCCAGGACTTTGTTAGCCTGAACTTTGGTGATGCCACCTTCGGAAGCCAGCTTGTCAACCAACTCAGCCTTAGTCATAAACGAACCTCCAGTGCTATCCTGCCGGGGCAGGGAATTTTTTGTGGTCTTTATCAGAGAATTGCATAAATTCATACACAACTTAAAGCCTGTATGCGCTTTATGTCAAGAAATACCGTTTTTATCCAGTGATCCGGTTTTTTCCCTGAAATGTTCCGGATTAAGAAGAAAAGCCAAAGCAATCCGGAAGCATCCTGCGTCCTTCCTTCTTTCGCAGTCCGAATCCGTATCAGATGGTCAAAGCAATCGGAAGAGGTAAAGTTCCCTGAGTCCCGGCTGCTGAAAACAAAATATACGCTGATTTTCAAAGGAAATGGAAAGGGCCGGTTCCCCGGAAACGCGGCAGTGTGACATCCGGCGATGCTGACAGAAGGCCAACACAGAGAAAAGACCGGTGAAAGACGAATGCCATACGGCAGATAATACCGGGAAAAAATGCAAAAATGTTCTGCCGGGGAGTGCATGCGGGCCTGAGTGAGCCCTTCCCTGACGCGTTTGTCCGCGGGGTACCCAAAGCCGGACCGCTTCCGGCCAGGGCTGAGTCCGGAAGTCCCTCTCTTCCGTCCGGGGCGGCATGTACCTGCAGGGCGATATGGGATATAAGAGAGCAGGCAGGAGAGACGTTTCCCCGGCTTACCCGGCCGCGGGAAGCGGAGCCTGGCTGTTCTCTTTCCGGCGCGCCGGACGGCGGATGCGGCCCCGGCAGCCTGCCCTCAGTTCTGCCCTGTCCCGGACAGAGGCGTCCCGCCAAAATATCATAAAGGCTGAAAATACCATGGCACATATTCTGCGTCTCGCTGGCATTGAGGAAGAAAGCATCGTCGACGGTCCCGGTCTGCGCATGACCGTCTTTGTGCAGGGCTGTCTGCTTGGCTGTCCCGGCTGTCAGAATCCGCAGACCCACGATCTGAACGGGGGAACGGAGGCTGCTGCTGAAGACATCCTTGAGAAGTTCTGCGCTGATCCTCTTCTTGCCGGCATCACGTTTTCCGGAGGCGAGCCTTTTCTGCAGCCTGAGCCCCTGCTCTGGCTGGCCCGGGAGGTGCACGCCAGGGGCAGGAATGTCATGTCGTTCTCCGGATACACCTTTGAGCAGCTCATGGAGAAAAGCCTGAAGAATCCCCCCATCCGCGGGCTCCTGGATGAGCTGGACGCCCTTGTGGACGGCCCCTATATAGAGAAGCTCAGGAACATTGATCTCCTTTACCGCGGGAGCGAAAACCAGCGCTACCTGAAGCGCGCGGATCTCGACAGGCTCAGGGAAGCGTGGCTGGCCGGGCACGGCGTCCGCTGATTTGATGCCGGGAACACGAAAGGGCGGAAACTCCTTACGGAATTTCCGCCCTTTTTTTACCGTCGGCAGAGGCAGAGAAGGGAAAGGCAGGTTCATAACGGGGAGCCTGCCCTGCACAGAAGAACGTGGCTACTGGACGATGCTGATGTAATCGGCTTCGTTATTGCGGAGTGTGATGGTCACGCCGGAAAGACGCAGGGCCACGGGGTCATGAAGCGGAGCACGCCCCACAACGGAAACCGTGACGCCGGGGACGAGACCCATATCGCGGATGCGGCGGCCCAGTTCACCGGAAACTTTAACTGCTGAGATACGACCTCTTTGACCAACGGCCATGTTGCGAAGGCTGCAGGTTTTTTCCATGATGTTCCTCCTGAAAAAACTCGAAAGCCGGGGGAGGGGCTCCCCCTTGGCCTCACAATAGACATTTCGGGTCTTTTGTCAAGAAAAGGAAAATCAATTTCAATTTTTTTTCATAAAAAAAGCGGCTCAGGAAAAGCCGCCGTCTGACGCTACTGCTTTGTGACAGTGATGTAATCCGCCTCTTTGTTTCTGAGCATGATAGTCACGCCCTCAAGGCGCAGGGCCACAGGATCGCGCAGGGGAGCGCGTCCCACGACAGTGATGCTGGTGCCCGGAATGAGCCCGAGATCGCGGATGCGGCGGCCGAGTTCACCGCTCACGCTGACGCGCTCTATACGTCCCTTATCCCCCACTTGAAGGTCTCTGAGGCTGCACTCTGCTTTGCTCATAGTCTGATCCCCCTTTTCCCTTTGTTGATTCTTTCCTGCGCTGAGCACAAGACTATTTCAGAGTGATTGTCAATAGGGAGTCCGGGACCATCCCGGCCGGAAGCGGGAAATTCCGGATGTCTCCGGGCTGGCCGGAAACTTTGTCAGGGGGAAACAGAAAAAATTTTCTTCTGTTTTCCGGCGTTTTGAAGGCCGGCCGGGCTCCCGGGGAGATGAGACGGACGTGACAGAAAAAAATCCTGCCGGGCCTGGCCCGGCAGGATTTTCTAGAACTTCTTTTTACCGCAGCAGCAGTTGGGGCCGCCGCAGCAGGCGCACCGCTTGCTCTTGATTTTCTTCCTGGCGGTCAGAACGAGGAAGACAACAGCGACAAGCAGGATAAGACCGACAATGATATTCTGGGTCATTGAAAAAACCTCCGCCGCCGGCGGCCGGGCGGAACACCCGGCCGCTGAAGGCAGCTTTTATAATCCCGTCAGCAGCCCCATACGAAGCGGCCGATGTTGTAGGCGATGAAAGCGAGGATTGCGGCGAAAATTGTATCCACAATCATGCTGAAGAAGAGCCATCTCCAGCCGCCCGCCTCAGACTTGATGACAACAAGGGAGACGAAGCAGGGGGAGTAGAAGAGGATGAAGATCATAAGGGAGAGGGCAACGGCCGGGGTGAAGTCCGGATCCTGCTTCAGGCGCTCGCCGAGAGGCGCTGCGTCTTCGGGATCCTGCTCGCCCATGGAGTAGGCGGTGCCCAGGGTGGAAACAACGGCTTCCTTGGCGGCGACGCCGGCCACAAGGGCGATATTGGTGCGCCAGGTGAAGCCGAGGTATTTGGTGACGGGCTCGATGGCCACGCCGATGCGGCCGCCGTAGGAGTAGCGCAGCTGGGCAGCGGCGAGGTCGTTATTCGCCTCATCAATCTGGTCCTGCAGGGCCTTGTACTGTTCGCTGTCTTCCTGGAGCCCCTTCTGCTGGCTCTCAAGGGAAGCAACCTTCTCCTCGAAGGGAGCCTTCTGGGAATCAGGCAGGGACGGGAAGGTCATGGCAGCCCAGATGACAATGGAAATAGCCAGGATGATGGTACCGGCTTTCTTGAGGTACATCCAGGTACGTTCCCACATGTGCATCAGAATGGAGAAGATAGTGGGCAGACGGTAGGGCGGGAGCTCCATGACGAAGGGGGTGCCTGCGCCGCGGATAATGGTGTGGCGCAGGAGGGAAGCCATGAGCAGGGCGCCGACCCACCCGCAGCAGAGAACGAGGAAGAAGGCCAGGGCAGGGCTCTTCGGGAAGAAGGCGGCGATGAGCAGGAGGAAGCAGGGGACCTTGGCGCCGCAGCACATGAAGGGCAGGGTCAGCAGGGTGGCGAGCTTTTCCTTGGGGGAGCGCAGGGTCCGGGTGGCCATGACGCCGGGGATGGCGCAGCCGCCGGCGATACCGCCGGCAATGATGTACGGCATGACCGAGGCGCCGTGCAGGCCGAAGAAGCGGAAGATGCGGTCCATCATATAGGCGATTCGGGCCATGTAGCCGCTGTCTTCAATAAAGGCTATCAGGGCGAACATGATGGCGATGAGGGGCACGAAGCTGACCACACCGCCGACACCGGCGATGATGCCGTCGCAGATGAGGGACTTGAGCAGGCCGTCATCCATATGATCGCCCAGCTCGGATCCCATCCAGGAGAAGAAATCCTCAAGCCATTCCTGAGGGTAGGCGCCCAGGTTGAAGGTGATCACGAACATGAGGTAGAGAACGCCGATCATGATGAGCGGGCCGAGAAACCTGTTGGTGAGGATTTTGTCCAGACGGTCCGAGAGAGCAAGACGGTCCTTGCCGGGGTCCTGTTTGACGACGCCCTGGGCGAGCAGGCCGCGGATATAGCCGTAGCGGGCATCAGTAATCACTGATTCGCAGGTGGCCTGCGTGGCGGCCTTGACCTTTTCCTCGATGCCCTCGCAGTAGGACAGGATTTCGGGAGCGAGGTCGGGGCGGGCTTCGCGCACGCTTTCCTGTACCTTGGTATCGCCTTCCAAGAGCTTCAGGGCCGTCCAGTGGGGATGATAACGGTCAATGAGGATTTTCTCCTCGCTGAGACGTTTCTCAAGAGCCTCCACGGCTTCGGTGAGCTCGGGGCCGTAATTGATGTGAAGCGGTTCCTTCCGGCCTTTTTTCGCGAGATCGAGGGCGGCTCTGGCCACTTCCCTGATGCCTTCGCCGTTACGGGCGACAATGGGCAGGACAGGGGTGCCGAGCTGTTCGGACAGCTTCTGCATGTCAATATGGATGCCGGCCTTGCGGGCCTCGTCCATCATGTTGCAGGCGAGGACCACGGGCATGCCCATTTCCATCATCTGCACGGTGAGCAGCATGTTGCGTTCGAGGGCCGAGGCGTCAGCGCAGTCAATGACAGCGTCCACCCTGCCGAGGCTGAGCTCGTCGCGGGCCACAAGTTCTTCCTGGGAGTAAGCTGTCAGGGAGTAGGTGCCGGGCAGATCGACCAGGGTGACCGGCGTGTTGTCCACGCTGATCGTGCCTTCCTTGCGGTCCACGGTGACGCCGGGGTAGTTGCCCACGTGCTGGCGCGATCCCGTATAGGCGTTGAAAAGTGTTGTCTTGCCACAGTTCGGGTTGCCGGCCAGAGCTATGCGGTATCCCTTTTCCCCGGCCGGAGAGGCATTGCCCGCCGCGGCCGTCCTAGCGTTTTCTTTATCGTTCATCCGAAACCTCCATTGCTTCTTCTGCGCCGGACCCCGTTCAGGCCTGCCGGCGGCACGCGGGGACAGGCAGATCGCAGCGCGCAGCTGTCCCATCCCGTGGTACAGGGCTGGTATAATTGAAAATGGATTTCAAAGTCAATAATTATCGGGCAAAAAAACTTTTTTCCGTGCAGGGGGATAATCCCTGCGAAAAAAGCTATCCTGTGTCAAGGTCACGTGTCACGTCCAGGCCGGGGTCCGGAAATGACGTCATGCCGGCTGCTGCCGCGCGCGGGGCCGGATCAGGAGAAGAAGCAGGGCCCCTCCTGGGCGGTTCCCGTCACGAACCAGGGCGGAGGGAAGAGGGAAAGGCGGGCCTGCATTCCGGAAAAAGGAATACGCGGTCAGGCTTGTTATCCTGTCCGGTTTTCTTTAAAGAAGATAATTCCCCCTGCGCGGGCAGAGGCGCGGAACAGAGCCTGGTGGAGCCGCTGTACAGAAAAGAATAACATTCGGCTGACCCCGTTCCCCAAGATGCTCAGACGGGAAAGCGTGGTATAGCAAAGAAACGGGGGATAGATGCTGCATATCTGATCAGATCTATACAAGGAGTCGGGCGCGGGCCGGCATATAGTCCGGCCAGGCGGTGAATTTTCATTCCAAGTGCAAGATGGTCAGGCGGAGTTTCGGAGTTCTTCAGCAAAGCATTCCTGTGCCGTCTTCCAGCCGAG
>ONPA01000234.1 GCA_900319575.1 uncultured Desulfovibrio sp.
AGACGCCAAGTCCTAGGATGCGGCGCAGTGGTCGTCGAACCAAGAATCCCCCGGATTTATCCGTGGGGAGTGTCAAGGACGAATGGCTACATATGCTTCACGCGATCCGCTTCCTCGGCGCGCTTCGCGTCGTTGAAACGATCCAGGGTGCCCACAAGGTACCCCGTAATACGGCGGATGCGCTCGAACTTCACGCCTTCGCCAACCATCCTGGGCGCGCACTTTTCAGCGGCCTTCAGACTGGATTTCATAAGCATGGGAACTGCCTCCTCATAAATTGTTGCGGCTGTCATGCAGAGGGAGGGCCTCTGCGCCAGCCGGAAAAAACTCACAGGGCGCATCCTATCAGGCAGTGCCCCAAAGTAAAAGAGGGGCCTTCCGGCTCCTCTCTTGTGAAAAAAATTTTATTGAACAAAAACACGGGGCGCCGTTTCTGCCCGGAAGGAGCGTTTTTCTCTCCGGGCCGCCTCCGGCAGGCTTCCGGCGGGAATCCCAAAAAATTTTTCATTTTTTTGAGGCCCGCCCAGGAAAAATCCCGCCTGATTGAGGTATGCGCGGCACCGGGGGCTGACCGGTGCCGCGCTCCCCTCTTCAACGCAGGAGTGAGGAGGCTCCCCTGCGGAAGTGTGAAAATATGCGTCCGGTGCCCGCATGCGCGGGAAACAGAAAGCCCGGAAACGTCCTGCCGGGCGCACCCGTCTTCTGACCGAACTTGTGCCGGAATTACGTCCAGAGAAAGTTCCTGTCAAGGTTTGGCGCGTAAAATCAGCGGAGAACAGACCAGAAAAATCCCGGCCGCCGTTCCGCACCCTGAATCTACTTCTTTTCAACGTCCCAGAGAGCCGCGCGCACGCCCCTGTTCACGTTCTTCCAGTGCTTCACGTAGTAATTCAGACGGCAGTCCGCTGTCGCGGGACGGGCCCCGGCAGCCAGCTTTTCCAGATCGGACTGGGAATTCACTTCGGGTTTCAGCCCCTCGTAATGCTTTCTGTACGCGGGAAGACAGGCCTCAATGGCCCTGTCGTTCAGCATGCGGAATACCTTCTCGGCTCCCGCGGGGTCAGCCTTTTCGATAAGCGAGGCCACCTCATCGGAATCCGAAGTCTTTCCGGTGGCCAGCTTCTCTGCGGCCATGAAGTCTTCCATGAAAAACGCGGTCTGGCCCGTCCAGGCCTGTGCGGGGGCAGCCTGCAGGATAACCGCTGCGGCAAATACGGCCAACATCTTCATAGTCTTTCTCCTTGTGGTCCGGGCGGACCTTTTCCATAAAAATACCCTGTCCTCATGGAGCAGACAAGGCCGGAGCGCCGGCTTTTATTCCAAAGGCGTCATAAATCTGATGCATGTCACGGAGAAAGAAAATTTTTGCGGCTCCGGGGTACGGCCCATCCTGATAGCATAAAAAATGCCAGATATTCCGCCCGCCGGAGCTTTTTCATAGCGTTTTGCTTTATTTTCAATATATTATCTTTTTTCCCTTTATGAAAACACTGCATTTCATGTTATTTATTGGTACATAATTGTTTCACTAATATAGTTTTTCACGGAAAATCCATTGAATTTCCGCAAGTTGCTTGACCCAAAACAGACGCACGGATATAGGTAAAAGAAACAGGACAAAAGGCGCGCCCCGGCCGCAGGGGCCGGAGAGTCCGCCCTTTTTCCCAGGAGGCAAAGCGAACCGCATGGCAGGCTGTTTCCGCCGCACACCAAGCCGGCGCCTGCCGGAACTGACCGAAACTGGAGGTTCAGGATGAAAAAACTCTTTCTTCTCATGATGGCCGCGGTCTTTCTCGCCGCGGGCGCGGCTGCACCGACGGCTTCGTACGCCGAAGCCACGTACAAGCTGAAATTCGGGCACACGGGCGCCCCCAATCACCATTACCAGACCATCGCGACCATGTTCGCCAAACGTGTGAACGAGCTCTCCGGCGGCGACATCGAAATCACGGTCTACCCCTCCGACCAGCTTGGCAAGCAGCTCGAAATCACTGAAGGCGTCATGGCCGGCAGCGTGGATATGTGCCAGACCTCTGACACCATTCTTTCCAACTGGATCCCGGACATGGGCATCCTCAATCTGCCCTTCATTTTCGGCAGCATGGATGACTTCCGCAAGGTCATGGACGGCCCCATCGGCGAGAAGTTCTCGAAAATGGTCGAGCCCCATGGCGCCATCGTCATCGGCTGGTGGGAAAACGGCATGCGCCATCTGACCAACAACAAGCTTGAGGTCAAAACTCCCGCGGACATGAAGGGTCTCAAGATCCGCGTTCCCGAGGGCGAAGTGTTTGTTGACACCTTCAAGGCCCTCGGCTCGATTCCCACGGTCATCGCCTTCGGCGAGCTCTATTCCGCGCTGCAGCTGAAGACCGTTGACGGCCAGGAGAACCCGGCCGCTCACATCGTGACCCAGAAGTTCTACGAAGTGCAGAAGTACGTGACCCGTACCGGACATATCCACATGTCCTCGCCCATTCTCATGAACAAAGTCCTCTTTGACAGCATGCCCGAGAAGGACCAGAAGGCCATTCTTCAGGCCGGCCGCGAGATGGGCCCCATCCATACGAAGATGGTCGCCGATCTCGAGAAGCAGCAGTGGGATGAAATCGGCGGCAAGTACGGGATGAAGATCACCGACGTCGACAAGGCTCCCTTCCGCGAAGCCGTGAAGCCCGTCATCGACAAGTACAAGAAGAAGCTCAACGCCAAACTCATCGAAGAAGTTCAGGCCTGCGTCGCCGGCAAGTAGCCCGGCCCGCTTCTGAATCTCTTTTCACGGCGCAGGGGGGAACTTCTTTCTCCCCTGCGCCTGCGTTTTTCACGCGGCACGTTCCGGGTATTCCTCTCCCCCCGCGCCGCAGGAGGTACTGGATTGAAATTTCTCAACGGCCTTGACCGGTTCATCGGAGCCGTCTGCGGCGTCACCATGGCCATCATGATGCTGCTCGTTCTCCAGCAGGTTCTGTTCCGCTACGTGCTCAAAATTCCCTCTCCCGCCACCCAGGAAATCGCCATCTACTGCATGGTCTACGTGGCCATGCTCGGCAGCGTCCTGGCCATACGCCACAAGACACACGTGGCTGTCAATTTCGTGGTTGACCGCCTTCCTCCGCGCTTCGCTTCCGCCGTGCGCATCATCTCCTACCTCATCGTCATTGCCTTCTTCGTCATTCTCTTCTGGCAGGGCTGCAAGCTGACCCAGCGCGCCACTTTCCAGCATTCCACCACCACGGGCATCACGGTCGCCTACATCATGGTCTCCATCCCCATTTCGGCCGTGCTCTCCATCATCTTCACACTGGAGCACCTCGTGCACGAAATCCGCGGCCTCGGCAGGGGCAGCACGGACAGCACGGAAAGGAGTGACGGCAATGACTAGCTTCCTCTTCTGCGTCTTTTTCCTCTTCCTCATCATGGGTGT
This sequence comes from uncultured Desulfovibrio sp., assembly GCA_900319575.1. GTDB lineage: Bacteria > Desulfobacterota > Desulfovibrionia > Desulfovibrionales > Desulfovibrionaceae > Desulfovibrio. The sequence goes on from ONPA01000234.1 coordinate 3,425, forward strand.
CCCCATCGCCATTTCCCTGGGCGTCGCCTCCATCTGCACCCTGCTCGTGGGCACGCACATGCCCCTCCTCATCCTGCCGCAGAAAATCTACAACGGCGTCAACTCCTTCCCCTATATGGCCATCCCGCTCTTTCTCCTCGCCGGCAACATCATGGCAGAGGCGAAAATCTCCGAGCGCCTCGTGGCCCTGGCCCAGCTCTTCGTGGGGCGCTTCCCCGGCGGTCTCGCGCACGTGAGCACGGGCGCCTGCGCCTTCTTCGGCGCCATCTCCGGCTCGGCTCCCGCCACCACGGCCGCCATCGGCACCATCATGATTCCCTCCATGGAAAAGCGCGGCTATAACAAGGCCTTTTCCGCGGCCGTGGTCGCCGCTTCCGGCGCCCTCGGCCTGATCATCCCCCCGAGCCTGACCATGGTCGTCTTCGGCGTCATGTCCGGCGCCTCCATCGGCACGCTCTTTCTCTGCGGCATCATCCCCGGCATCCTCATCAGCCTCGTGATTATGCTCGTGAAC
>ONPA01000233.1 GCA_900319575.1 uncultured Desulfovibrio sp.
AAATGGTGCGCCCAGGGGGAGTCGAACCCTCGACCAAGAGCTTAGAAGGCTCCTGCTCTATCCAACTGAGCTATGGACGCACTGCCGTACGGCTCCTCACTATTGACACTGTTTTGCGCTCCGTGTCAAGGGCGCAGACAGGCTGCGGGACAGCTCCCGGCGCTGTTCAAGACCGGCGGAAAAAAGGCTAGTATCCTGCCCGCATCCGATCCGGCAGACGACCGGACCCCACAGACCGGAGGACACAGCTCATGGCCGCACCCTTTAAGACATTCCAGGAATTTCTGAATTATCTGGATAAACTCAACTTTTTCCACATGGATCTCTCCCTGTCCCGCATGGACCGGGCGCTTGAGGAGCTGCAGCTCAAAAGGCCGCCCTTTTTCGTGGCCCAGGTCTGCGGCACGAATGGCAAGGGATCCACAGCCTCTTTTCTTGCTTCCCTTCTTAAAGAGGCAGGCGTCACCACGGGCCTCTACACGTCGCCGCATTTCGTGAGCCCGGCCGAACGCATTCTTGTGAACGGCAGGCCTCTCGGCGAAGATGAGTGGCTTGAGGCAGCCCTGGCCGCCTGGCAGGCCGAGCCCAGACTCACCTATTTTGAGATTCTCACCGTCATGGCCCTTTTCCTGTTCCGCGAAAGCGGCGTTCAGTGCGCCGTCATGGAAGCGGGACTCGGCGCCCGCTATGATGCCACCACGGCCACGGCTGCGGATCTCGTCTGCTACGCCCCCATAGCTCTTGATCACACGGCCATCCTCGGTCCCACGCTCGAAGCCATAGCGGACGACAAATCCTACGCCATACGCACCTCAGCGCCCGTAATCTCCGCGCCCCAGTTTCCCGCCGCTGAATCCGTGCTCAGAAAACGCGCAGAAAGCCTTCACGCGCCCTTTACCTTCGCTTCGCCCGTCCCGGAAGGCACCATACTCGGCCTTGCCGGAGACCATCAGCGCATGAATGCAGGCACAGCCCTCGCCGCTTTCCGGAAAATCCGCCCCTGGCTTGCCCTGCCTGAGGATCCCGCTTCCGAGAAACGCGGTCTTGAGAAGACCTTTATCCCGGGAAGGCTGCAGTTCGTACCGGAAGGAACCTTCCCCGGGGAGCCGGCGTATCTCCTCGACGGCGCCCACAATCCGCACGGCATGACGAGCCTTGTCCACTACCTTGGGCAGGGCGGCGTCCGGCCCGCGGCCGTGGTCTTTTCCTGCCTTCATGACAAAAACTGGCACCCTGTCCTGGAAATGCTCGCCCATACTCTTCCCGGAGTTCCCTTTTTCGTCCCTGCCATGCATAACGACCGGGCGGAGAAGGCTGAAACCATAGCCGCCCTCCTCAGAACATCTTCACAATGTCCCTCAGAGTCTTACTCTCATCTGGATGAGGCACTCGCGGCTGCAGCCCGGGCCACCGGCGGAAAGGGGCCCGTGCTCGTTACAGGCTCTCTCTATCTGCTCTCTGATTTCTTCGCCTCCCATACGAAGGCGCTTTCACGGCTCAGCTGATATCAAGGATATTCCCATGCCGAATCTGCAGAATCTTTTCAAAGCTATTCCGTCCACGGACAAATGCCTGGACACACTGGCCCGGGCCGCCGGTGACGGCAGTTCGCCGGATGCCGTGCGCCTTCTCGCAGAGTCACCCCGTCCCCTCATCAGGGAGGCCGTCAGCGCCTACTGGGACAGGCGGCGGGATGATGTGCGCGGAGGAAAAATCACGGACCCCGGGGAACTCAGCCTGGATACCCGTTTTGACGACATGCTCTCCTTCGTGAAAAGAATGGCCGCACCGCGCATGCAGCCCGTCATTAACGGCACGGGCGTGATCATCCACACCAATACGGGCCGTTCCATCCTGGCCCGCTCTGCCCGCGACGCCATCTCCATGGCCGCGGCGGGCAATACCAGCCTGGAATTCGACAGGGAAACCGGCGGACGGGGAAGCCGTCACAGCATCCTGACCCGGCTCATCTGCGACCTTACCGGCGCGGAGGACGCCGTAGCAGTCAATAACAACGCTGCCGGCGTTCTTCTTGCCATGGACTCCCTGTGCCGGGGAGGTGAAGTGATCATTTCCCGCGGCGAGCTCGTTGAAATCGGCGGCAGTTTCCGGATTCCTGACGTCATGTCCGCTTCCGGCGTTGCCCTGCACGAGGTCGGCACCACAAACCGCACCCATCCCAGGGACTACCTGGACGCCATCAATGAAAACACGAGAGCCATCGTGCGCGTCCATACGTCGAACTACAGGGTCATCGGCTTCCACACGGCCGTCCCCACGGACAAGCTGGCGCAACTCGCCCATGAAAAAGGTCTGCCCCTCATCAACGATCTCGGCTCAGGCAGCCTGGTGAATCTTGCCGCCTGCGGTCTGCCGCCGGAACCGACCGTGCCCGAATGCATACGCCAGGGCTGCGACCTCGTGCTCTTTTCCGGGGACAAGCTGCTCGGCGGCCCCCAGGCCGGCATCATCGCCGGAAAAAAGGAGTTTCTCTCCCGCATCCGCAAAAATCCCCTTCTGCGGGCCATGCGTCTCGACAAGCTGGTCTATGCCGGCCTCGAAGCCACGCTCAGGCTCTATTACGAACCGGAGAAGGCCATGCGGGAAATCCCCACCCTGAGCGAGCTCATGGTGCGCCCCGAGGAGCTCGACACGCGCGCCAGAGGGCTGAAGCGGCGCCTCGCAAGGGTGCTTGGCTCCTCCTGCTCCATATCCCTCGCGAAGGACAGTTCCCGCACGGGAGGAGGAGCTTTCCCCGAATACCCGCTTGAAACCACGCTCGTCTGCCTAAAGCCAAAGGATATTTCCCCCCAGGAGCTCAGAAGCAGGCTTCTCGCCGATACCCCCATCCTCATCGGGCGCGTGGAAAACGATGCCTTCTGCCTCGATCCGCGCACGCTCCGCGATGAGGATATTCCGGCTGCGGCAAAGCTCCTGAACAACGCGCTCAAAAACCATTAACAAGGAATCATATATGTCGGAAAACACTCAGAAGAATCCGGCCTACAAGGGCAAGAACGCCTGGAAGGTCTACGGTGACTCGAACAGGCTTGATGATGTGTACGCTTTCGTCGACGGCTATATCGATTTTCTGAACCACTGCAAGACGGAACGCGAAACCGTTGCTTTCTGCGAGAAGACCCTCCGCGCCCACGGCTTCGGCGACGATCCGAAGGGAAAGCGCTATCTCAAAACGCTCCGCGGCAAGTGCCTCTTCGCCTTCCGCAAGGGCACCGAGCCCATGAGCAGCGGCATTTCCCTGGTGGCCGCCCACGCCGACTGCCCGAGGCTTGACTTCAAGCAGCATCCCTTCGTGGAAGAGGCCGGCTTTGCCCAGGGAAAAACCCACTATTACGGCGGTCTGCGCAAATACCAGTGGCTCTCCCGTCCTCTCGCCCTTCACGGCGTCATCTGCAGGGATGACGGTTCAACCGTGCCCGTATGCATAGGCGAGGAGCCCGGCGATCCCCTCTTCACCATCGCCGATCTGCTGCCTCATCTCGCCCACGATCAGGTCACGAAATCCATTAAGGACGCCTTCGAGGGTGAGAAACTCAACGTCATTCTGGGCAACCGCCCGAAAGACGAGCCCGAAGACGCGAAGGACAAGGCCGAGACTCCTGTCAAACAGGCCATCCTCGAGCTTCTCCAGAAGAAATACGGCGTGAGCGAGGAAGACTTCATCACCGCCGAAATCGAGGTGGTTCCGGCCGGCCGAGCTGGCTATGTGGGCTTTGATCGCTCTCTCGTGGGCGGTTACGGCCAGGACGACCGCATCTGCGTCTACACCGCTCTCATGGCGCTGTGCGAGGCCGGTGACAGCGCTGCCAAAAACATGGCCCTCATGGTCTGGGACAAGGAGGAAATCGGCTCGGAAGGCGCCACCGGCGCTTCCTCCCGCTTTATCAGCTACTGCTTCGAGGACGTCACCCGCGCTCATGAGCCCGAAACGCCCGTGGGGCACGTTTTCCTGGCCACGCAGGCCCTGTCGGCCGATGTCACGGCCGGTATGGATCCCGACTACCAAGAAACGCACGAAAAGCACAATTCCGCGAACCTCGGCTTTGGTCCCTGCTTTGAGAAATACACGGGATCCGGAGGCAAATACAGCGCGAGCGAAGCCCACGCCGAGTACTACGCCTCCGTGCGCGGTGTCTTCAACCGCAAAGCCATTCCCTGGCAGGCCGGTGAACTCGGCAGGGTCGATCATGGCGGCGGCGGCACTGTGGCGCTCTTTCTGGCCGCCTACGGCATGAACGTCGTGGACTGCGGCCCGGCGCTTCTCGCCATGCACAGCCCCTTCGAACTCTCGAGCGTGGTCGATATTTACGCCTGCTTTGAGGCCTACAGGGCCTTCTACGAAGCCTAACTTTCCCTGAAAAATAAAGAAGCGGCGGATTCCGGAATACGGGACCCGCCGCTTCTGTCATCTGAAGGAATTTCAGGCGTCAGTGCGGAATACGGTCATGAGCAGAACTGAGGCCACGATGAGAGCGCTGCCAACCCAGCCGATGGGACTGAAGCATTCGCCGAACGCGAGCCAGACCCAGGTCATGGACAGCACGGGCTCGAGCTCCGAGGTGACAACGGCCTGCACAAGGCTGATGCGCTTCAGGGCCTCGCCGTAGCAGAAATACGCGAGGTAGGTGCAGACAAGCCCTGTTGTCGCGGCCGCGGCCCACACCGGCAGGGTGAAGTCAGCACGCCATTCCCCGGTTACCCCGAGAACGCCGGCGAGTACCAGACACCCGCCAAGATCCATCCAGGCGAAGATGACCGGAGTAGAGTACGTGGACTGCCACCAGCGTGTGAAGGGATAATGCGTGGCGTAGCACAAACCGGACAGAAGGCCTGTAAGGATACCCACAACGGACACGGCACCGGGAATACTGCCTCCGGAGAGACAGACGCAGACCGTGCCGCAGGCAGCGATGAGAATGGCCAGAATCTTGGCGCGGGTCAGCTTCTCCCTGAAGAACACACGGGCGAAAATGGCAACCCAGAAGGGCGCCGTGTACTGAAGGATGATATCCATGGCCGCGCCGGAGAGCTTGATGGTGTACTGGCAGCAGGTGAAGTACACGCCAATGCCCCAGGCTCCGAACAGTATGAACCCGAGCGCGTGCTTCAGGAGAATCTTCAGCTGGCCGGTGACGGCGCAGTGCACGAAAAAGGCGAGGCAGCCGAAGAACGCGCGCATCAGGGCGCACTCAAGGGGAGGCATACCAGCTTCAAGGCAGTATTTGCTGATGAGGCCGATGAACGACCACAGAACGGCCGTTATCACAATCCACATGGTTCCGATCAGCGCCTGACTGGAACCTGGCTGAAGTGTCTTTTCCATGTTTTTCTCTTTACGTGAAAACCGGTCTCCGCTTACCTGTGACTGCCACCCGAGCCCTGCGTCACCACCTCGCGCACCACGGACGGTTCCGGGGGAACGCACGCGTTTCTCACGCGGGAGGAAGCGATCTTCTCAAAACGGGAAAGGGGCATGACGACAGCCTCGCCATCCTCTCCGAACACGGGCAGAACGAGCGGTTCGATAACCGCGTAGCGTCCGTTGACAGCCACGGGAATCTTTTCGTGCAGGGCTTTGATGGACAGGGTAATGAAAAAGCACCGCACCTGAGGCCCCGAGGGAGTGTTCCAGAGCTCGAAAGCCATGGAGCAGCCCGGAAGCAGGGGCGTTTCAGCCCGTATGCCCGGCACCTTCCAGGAAAAACCGGCCAGCCCGGCCACGCGGCCCACGTTATTCTCGCTGCCCATGAAGACCACGAGGCGCGCCCTGTTCACGGCCGGAACCCGGTTTGTGCCGCTCAGGGCGCTGGCGATTTCCGAAAGCAGCCCGCTGGCCTGGGCCTGCGCCACGACGGGAGCCCTGTTCACGGCGCCATGGGTCAGCGTGGGAATATTCCAGAGCTCTCCAATCTGCTCCTCACTGAGCATGCCGCTCTGTCCGGAAACGGGGCCGAGGGCGCTGCTGTTCCAATCCTCCGGTCCCTGGCTGTATTCCATGATGAACAGCTCGGAGAAACCGGAGGCCATGCCGAGACCACCCGTAATCACGACGCGGTTGCCCGTGGGGCTCACGGTTACGCTGGAGGGCATTTCGTCCACGTGGCAGTTGGGGAAGCTGTAGCGCTCGCACATTTCCTTGTTGACGGGCCGGAGCAGTCCGTTCAGAAGGTCAAAAGAGGGCCCGAGACTCTCTGTAAGACCGTCAAGGCTGCCCTGAGGCAGAGAAGCGATGACCTGTGCTGCCGCGGAAGCCGCGGACGTGATGGGACACCACCCCTCGCGCAGGGCGTGGAAAAGCGGATCTTTTTCCTCCCCTGAAACCCTGTAGCCGAGCCGGCATTCCGGAGCGATGCCATCCAGCAGGGCCGAGGACGCCGTGCGGGTGCGCTGAAGGGTATCGCTGCGCACATAGACATCGGCCGGATCGGGGCAGCCTGAGGCCGGGAACATCCCGAGCTTTCGGAGTTCGATGCCGAGCGGCATCCACATAGCCTGGATAAGACCAGCTCCGCGCTGGGTCAGTTCGCCAGCCCCGACGCCCCATTCCTTCCAGGTGCGTCCGAGCTCCATGCTCTGCAGCTGCTCCTCGAAATGCGTCGGGGCGCGGACTCCGGACGAGGCCAGGACCACAACCTTACTGATCGTCCAGCCCTCAGGGACGTCAGGCTCCGCGGCCCGGGCCGGCGCGGACTGCAGGAAAAGACAGCAGCTCAGGATAAAGGCGGCTAAACGCATGCGTGCACCCACCTGTTCCGGAAGAGAAAAAACATTGATCATTTTGCGGCAAGAAGGCTCCCGCCTCTGAGGCGAAAGGTAAGGCTTCGCCGGACACCCGGCAAAGCTGCAGTGCCATAAATCCGGCGCAGCTGCGCACAGAACGGGAGGCCTGGCATCCCCCGGTGTTCCGGAACTGAATCCTGCGGCGGTCTCTGATCAGCTCTGCCCGCCAGGAGCCTTGTTTCCAGCTCCCCGCTTCTTTAGGCAGAGGGAGCTGACTTCTTGGGCATCCAGCTCTCCAGAGCGTCAATAAGTTTACGGGCCTGATCAGCGCTGGAGATATTGAACTTCGACTGGTAGCGGTATTCTCCGTTTACCTTGTGATAGCGGCGGATACTGTATTTATCGGGACCGTAGTCCTTCAGCTCTTGCCTCCACTCCTGAAAACGGAAGATGATGGTCGCCCAGGCTCCGCGGCTCAGAATTACCTTGTCCAGTTCCTTGATTACAACAAGACCATTCTCTTCATACTGTACAGTCAGATCATCCACGTTCTCGTTCACAACAATCCTCTCTCGTGAAAAGTGCCGGACACGGCACGGCGTCATGTGTTGGGGGTCTTTTCCCTCTTTACGTGTTTCAGCGGCGTTTTGCAAAAAAGGTACGGATAAGAGCGGCGCATTCCCCGCTCAGCACTCCGCCCATATGCCATACCCGGTGGTTCAGGAAGGGAGCATCCAGAAGATCCGACCTTGAAACCACGGCTCCGGCCAGGGCATCGCGGCACCCGTATACAACGCCGTCCAGCCTGGCGTGAACGATGGCTCCGGCGCACATGGCGCAGGGCTCCATCGTGACGACCATAACGCAGCCCTCCAGACGGTAATTGCCAAGATGCCGGCAGGCATCGCGTATGGCCATAATTTCCGCGTGCGCTGTGGGATCGCAGGTACCCAGAGGGGCATTCCCTCCTTCTCCCACAACCGTTCCCGAGCGCTCGGCGATGACCGCACCCACGGGCACCTCACCCCTGGCTTCCGCTCCGGCTGCGAGTCCTATGGCCATGCGCATGAGCTCTTCCCAGGTCCTGCCGGCAGGAGGGGAAGGCACAGGCCCCCCGACAGATTCAGGGACAGCCCGTTCCGCCCAGTCCATTCCGGCATCCTTCTTGTCACACATCGCAGCTCTCCTTTCCAGCCTCCTGCATACGGAGATTTACCAATGCCCGCCAGTCGCCCCTGCAAAAAGCACGATCTTGCATAACAGCACATCGCAGGCTATTTTTTCCCGTTAAGAAAAACCTGCTCTTCGGAACCGGCCTGTTGCTTTCTCCCGTTTCCGGAAGGGCCCCCGGCGGCCCGCGCTCCCGCGCCGGCTGTCACCACGTTAGGATACCATGGAGGCAGCGCATCCTCCCCTGCCCTCACGGACAGGGGCAAAAAGCTGATCGCGAATGAAAATACAGTTTCTCGGAGCGGCACAGACTGTAACAGGCTCCTGCTACATGATCGAGGCCTGCGGAAAACGTTTCTGCGTTGACTGCGGCATGCATCAGGGCAACAAGGCCATTGAGGCCCGCAACCGCAATACGGAAATCTACCGCGCCAAAAACGTGGACTTCGTGCTCCTCACCCACGCCCACATCGATCATTCCGGCCTTCTTCCTGCCCTCGTCAAACACGGGTTCACCGGCTGGATCTACTGCACAAAGGCTACGGGTGAGCTCATCGCCCTCATGCTCGAAGACAGCGCGCACATTCAGGAGATGGAAGCTGAGTTCGAGGCCAAGAAGTACGCCCGCCGCGGTCTCAAGAACCCGCCTGAAGCCATTTACACCATTCTGGACGCCCAGGGCACGGCAAAGCAGGTCAGAACCGTGGATCTGCACCAGTCCATAGAACCGGCCCCGGGCATCAGGGCCACTTTTTACGAGGCTGGGCACATCCTCGGCTCCGCGGCCATCCGGCTCGAAATAACCGAAGACGGCAAAACAACGAGCATCATTTTCTCCGGCGACATCGGCCGCCCGCAGGCCCTCATCGTCAGGGATCCCGAGACGCCGCCCCAGGCCGACTACGTCTTCATGGAATCCACCTACGGCGATCGCGATCATAAGGATTCCTCTACCAGTCTGGACGAGCTCGCCGACGCAATCAGCTACAGCTACAGCCACGGCGGCAAGGTCATCATTCCCGCCTTCGCTGTGGAGCGCACGCAGGAAGTCCTCTACTGTCTGCATGAGCTCAATCACAGGGGCAAGCTTCCTGATATGCCCATCTTCGTGGACAGCCCGCTGGCCATCCGCGCCACAGAAGTGTTCAGGCATCACAGGGAGCTTCTCGATGACGACGCCCTGGCGCTCCTGAACAAAGGCGATGATCCCTTCGAACTGCCCAATCTGCATTACACGCTGTCGCGCGAGGAATCCGAGGCCATCAACGCCTATAACAACCCCGCCATCGTCATCTCCGCTTCCGGTATGTGCAACGCCGGCCGCATCAAGCATCATCTGAAACACAACGTCTGGCGTCCCGGCGCGAGCATCATCTTCGTGGGCTATCAGGGCGTCGGCACACCCGGCCGCTCCCTCGTCGAAGGGTGCAAGAAGATCACCCTCTTCGGCGAAGACATGGAAGTGCGCGCAAAAATCTATTCCATCAACAGCTTTTCCGCTCATGCGGGCCAGACCCAGCTCCTTGACTGGCTCTCCCCTCTCGCTGCCAGCACCCCCCGGGTAGTCATCGTGCACGGCGAGGAAAAGGCGCAGCAGATTCTCTCCGGGCTTATCAAACAGCGCTTCGGACTCGAAACCATCATCCCCGCCTATCTCGAGGAAATGACCATTTCCGGAAAGACGGTCGAAGCCGATCAGACGCACGCGGAACTCGCCCAGCCGAAGATCGACTGGCAGTTCCTCTCGGACGAGGTACTCCGCAAGTGGGATCTCTTCCAGAAGAAGATCGCCAACGTCAACGAACGTCCGTGGGTGGAGCAGAAGAGCATCGAGGAAGCCCTCATGAAGATGGAATACTACCTCACCCGCCTCATTTCGAAGATCTAATTCATGCGTATCATAGCCGGAACACTGCGTTCGCGCAGACTCAAAACCGTCGAGGGAGAGGGATACCGCCCTGCCATGGGCAAGGTGCGCGAATCTCTCTTCTCCATGCTCAGCTCGCGTCTCGGCTCCTTTGAAGGACTGGATGTGCTTGATCTCTTTGCCGGATCGGGAAGCCTCGCCTTCGAGGCCCTGAGCCGCGGCGCCTCGCGCGCCTGGTTCGTGGAAACGGCCCAGAACGCCGTACGCTGCCTCGCGGACAATATCGGGGAGCTCGGCCTCGCGGACCGCGCCTTCATCGTCAAAGCCGACGTTCTCAAGGTGGTGCGCCGCGTGCACGGCGCCGAGCGGGGCATGGGCGGCCCCTACGGGCTCGTATTCCTGGATCCGCCCTACCGCAGGCACCTCGCTCAGGGAGCTCTTTCCGGGCTTGCCGAGTGCGGCTGGCTCGCCAAAGGCGCCTATGTGGTCATGGAAATCGAATCCGGTCTCGAGATTGACGTACCCGCCAGTCTCAGCATAGACACAGATAAGCTCTTCGGGCAGACCCGCATCATCATGATGAAAAACTGAGTCCTTTCACAGACAAACAGCTTGACACTCCCCACGGATAAATCCGGGGGATTCTTGGTTCGACGACCACTGCGCCGCATCCTAGGACTTGGCGTCTTACACGATC
>ONPA01000232.1 GCA_900319575.1 uncultured Desulfovibrio sp.
GGGTCAGGGCGGTCAGGCTTCCCATGCCGGAAGTCTTCACGCCATCAAAGGAGGAGAGTTCCAGTTCCTTAATCCCCTTGAGGCTGCTCATAAAGCTCAGGTCTACGGGCCCCTGCTTTTCGTTGACGCCGTTCAGAATCAGTTTTTCAAGGCCGGTCAGACTGCCAAGTGCCTCAAAGCCGCTCACGTTCTTCACGCTCCACAGCTTAAGCCACTTCAGGCTGGTGGCGCCGGCCAGGGTCTTCAGATTCACAGGAACCCTCATGCTCCAGATCTGGAAATTTTCCACCTTGCTCTTGGCCAGGGGAGAGTAGTCAGTCACATACTCAGCGAACACATCGAACTTTTTCAGGTTGGGCAGGCCGGCAACCCAGGAAATATTATCGAGCCTGGTGAGGCCGCCTTTGAGTTCCTTTACCTGGGTCAGTTTGCCGAGTGTGTTGAAGTCTGCGTCCTTAACGGCGTAGTACATGAAGCTCTCAAGCTTCGGGCATCCGGCCAGGGCGCTGAAGTCCTTCACCTGGGATCCGTAGAAGCTCAGCGATTTGAGGTTCTGAAGCTTGGTCAGAGCGCTGAGGTCGCTCATCGTGCAGTACGTGAGCTCCAGGCTGGTCAGGCCGGGAAGAGCGGTGATGGGGGAGAGATCCGCGAAAACACCGTGGCTGATACGGGCCGAGCGCAGACCGGGCAGGGAGGGAAGCCCCTCCATGGAGGTCAGCGCGGGGCCGCCGGAAACGGCCAGGCTGTTAATTTTGGTCAGGCCGCTCATCCACTTCAGGTCCGGTCCCATGGCGTCGCTGGCAACCTGGAGCTTTGTCAGGCCGGTCAGGCCGGAAAGCGGGCTGAAGTCCTTCACCTTTTCTGCGCTGAGCGTGAACACAGTCAGTTTTTTGAGTCCGGCGACGGGCGCGATGGACGTCAGCTCTTCGCTGTTTTCAATGTTCAGTGTGTGGAGTTCAGGGACAGCGGCACAGACTTTCTGCAGATCCCCGTCCTTAACGTTGTTCAGGGTGAGGGCCAGCTTTGTCATGTCCGCGCCCTTCAGAGCCTGCACGGCGGCGTCATCGGCACCTTCGTTAATGGTAAACTTATTGCCTGACTGCTTGAACGAAGGGGCCGCGTAGGCTGAGCCGGAGAAGATTCCCAGCGCGATGAGGGCTGCGAGAAGTGATTTTCCTTTCATTGCAGATGCTCCTTTGTGTGAGTCAATGGAAAGGCCGGTAACGCATGAAACGCATGCGGCTGTGAACAGATATCTCCCATCCGTTCCGGACTGCCGCCGGGAACTCCTGGATGCCCGCCGGAGCGCCGGAGATTTTCCGCCATCGCATCAGGAATCAGGCCCTCCAAGGACACCAGACCGGACTGAAAGAATCCCCTGACCGTGGGAGAACCGGGCACGGGACGGCCGCTGTCGAAACCGGATTCATTCTCTGCCGATACGCCGGAGGGGATACGGCAGACGACACGGTAACGTCTTTTGCCTTTCTTCTACCTTAAAGGAAGCGCCGCTTCTTCATCCTCCTGATGAATTACCGTAAATACAGTTGCTGAAAAACAAATTTCATCTGCGCGATGAGAGTATTTTGCGGGAAAAAATACACCCGGCATGGACCGGGGCGGCCCGGAGAGGGAAGCGGCATCGCGCAGGAACACGGGAAGGGCATGGAACAGTGTCCGGGATAAGCGCGTCACCGGAGGACAGGACGATGGTTTCTCAAAAAACTGGCACCCGCGGCCGAAACAGCTCCGGGGAGGCGTATTCCGCCACGCAGGGTGAGCTGGCAGAACGTGCGCTTTCTGTTCTGCCCCCGCCAGTGGCAGCCGCGAATCCCCCGGGGGCGCTTGCCGGACTGAATCAGAGCCCGCAGGGGTATCCGCCACGACACTACCCGGAAGCTGTTGTAAAAGGAGCCAGAGAGGACTTACCAGGCGCGCGGGGAAACAACAATCATGACATTTTCATCAATGGCACAGCACCACTTCCAAAGCAGCCCGGCAGCTCTGAAAATCACAAATCCGCCAGCATCCCGCTTTTGCGCCCAAAGTCAGATATTGCGTGATGAAAGGAGCCTCTTCCAGAGACAAAAAAATAGACCCCGGCACGTAAGCGCAGGGATCTTACAAAAAGTCTCTGAGGCTTTTTTGATGCTGCCCGGACTTTATCTGCCTCAGCGGCAGCCATCAACTCTTTTCCGCAGGAACCCGAATCCCTGAAAATAATCCGGCTCTTCCGAAACGCCTCGGGGTGCTTCTACAGCCGGCCATGAACGGAGTTTTCGACAGAAGAGCTGAAAAAAGCTTCCTGACGTTTTTCCCAGTGGGCCTCTGATGACGCTGCGCACCCCTGGCTTCTGGCTTACGCGGAGGGCTGACGGAGAATTTTCGCCGGCACGCCGCCCACCACAGCGCCTTCGGGGACATCCTTCGTCACCACGGCTCCGGCGGCCACGGTGGCGCCGTCCCCGATCGTCACGCCGGGAAGAAGAATACTTCCGGATCCTATCCAGACGTTTCTGCCTACGCGCACGGGAGCGATGTGGTGATCCATGCGTTCTTCCGGGCGGAGCCCGTGATTTATGGTCGCGATGACCACGCGGTGGCCGATAAGCGTGCCGTTGCCGATACTGATGCCGCCCTGATCCTGAAAACAGCAGCAGGCGTTGATGAAGACATTTCTGCCGATGCGGATGTTTTTGCCGAAGTCCGTGTAGAAAGGCAGAAACATTCTGAAGCTTTTATCAATGGTCCGCCCAGTGATGCGGCACATGTACTCACGGATTTCTTCCATGTCATGCACGCCCGTATTGAGCTCCTGGGTGAGTCTCTGCGTCTCCAGCGACCATCTGTGCATGCAGTCGAAGGCTTCCGTACCAGCGGTAAGCGTTTTACCCTCACTGAGATATTCAAGCAGTTCTTCAAGTTCCATATTTTCCTCCAAGAAGGCGCCGGAGCGCCGTTCATGCCGCTCCCCGGGAATTCCGGAGGAAGCTGACGCCTCTCCTGTGTAAAGGTATAGGCAAAAAAGAGCCAATACTTATTATTCATGCCTTTTTATGCTTTTAAGGCATGGAATGGATGATGAGAGTACCCAGCAGGAAGTGGGGACAGGAAACCTCTCTAAAACCGGCCAGTCCCTGTAATCAATCGCGGCCATACAGCCGCCCGGCCGGGCAGAAGACGCGTTACGGCCGTCTTATTTTCTGTCAGCGGGAACGCTGCAGTCCCGGGGCAGTCCGGATGCTCCCGTACTGCCGGTATTCTTCCCTCCGGCGCTCACAATTCTGCGAAGACTCCGCGCTGCAAGCCCAGAGCCCGGAGGAGACAGGCACAGCTCAGAAGATCAGGCTCTCTCCATCCGCCGGGATAAGCACGCGCCGCGCGAGCCCCAGTTCCTTCAGGGCGGCGCGCAGGGTTTTGCGGGTCAGCCCGGCCTGCACGATGGCGTCCATGTGCGTGATGACGACGGCGGCGTCCGGACAGGCTCTGCATACCTCAGCCACATCGGCGGCATCCATATTGAGGCGTCCTTCCGTTATGAGGCTGGCGGCGCAGGCGCTGAGCACGATGACGCCCGGCTGATAGGCCCTGAGCGTTTCGGCAACGCCTTCATACCAGATGGTGTCACCGGCGAGATACAGCGTCTTCTCTCCGGGGTATTCGAAAATGACACCGCAGGTGGGACCGCAGGGCACAATGGTACCGCTGCGCGCCGGCGCTCTGCTCACATGAATGCGGCGGTAACAGGACGTGGACGAGAGCATGCGCACGTGCACAAAGCCTGAACGCCTGAAGGCGCGTACGTCTTCCCTGTTCTGCACGTACATGACAAGCTTTCTGTCCAGCTGGCCGCCGGGGCGCCCGTCCGCGTCCATATCAATGTGCGTGGGATGGATGTGCGTCACGACGCAGGCGTCCACGCCTGCGAGGATTCTGTCCGCGGGGAAGGGCAGGGGACAGAGCGGGGCATCGCCGCTTCCGGCCGCTGTATGCCGTGACAGAAAATGCGAGGCCGTGTAGGGGCTTGGCTCCCCCTCGGGCGCGAGCCAGGGATCCACTAGAAAGGTTCTGCCGCCGTACGTGACGCGCATTGTGGCGTTGCGAATCTGCTGGATAATCATGTCCTTCCCGTCTTCCCGGTAATACCGTACCGTACCTGATTCATCTTTATATCATAGCTGATAGAAACTTCATTATCCAGTCCCGGCTGTGAGTATTTTACCCTCCCTGCCGCCCAGAAGAGCAGTTTGCCGGACTGCAGAATCTGCGTGGGGCGGCATGCCGGCCGCAGGAAGGGCAGCCCCGTATCCCTGAAAGAGACCGTGAGAACAAAATCAAAAAAATATTATTTTCACTGATAAATCTATTTTTTCGATATTGCTACAAATATTAAAATCGTGTAACTAATAACCCATTGCTACTACGGGACGTCCCGGTGCCGGCCATCTGATCATACCCGCCCGCACGCGTACCCATGCCCCGGTAATCACGTAAGGAGTTGAGTATATGAAAAAAATGCTGTTCACGGCCCTGGCCATGAGTCTTTTCTTCGCTGTTCCCGCCCATGCCCACTTCGGCATGGTTCTCCCTGACAAAAACGTGGCCATGGAGAAGAAGGACGCCGACATCAGCGTCCAGTTCATCTTCACGCACCCCTTTGAAGGCAAGGCCATGGATCTCGATGTTGAGAAAGCCCAGGTCTTCAATGACGGCAAGGCCACGGATATCACCTCCACGCTGAAGCCCGAAACCTACAAGGGCAAGAAGGCCTTCAAGACCTCCTACAAGCTCGCCAAACCCGGTGTGTACACCATAGCCATGACCCCGAAGCCCTACTGGGAACCCGCTGAAGACAAGTTCATCATTCACTACACCAAGACCGTCGTAGCCGCCTTCGGTGAAGAGGAAGGCTGGGATCAGCCTGTGGGCCTGCCCGTTGAAATCGTTCCGCTTTCCCGTCCCTTCGGCCTCTATGCCGGCAACGCCTTCCGCGGCAAAGTGCTCGTTGACGGCAAGCCCGGCGCCAATCTCGACGTTGAAGTCGAATACCTGAACGGCTCCGCCGGCACCTTTACCGCCCCCAGCGACTATTCCGTGACTCAGGTCGTGAAAACAGACGAAAACGGCATCTTCACTTACAGCACCCCCTGCGCCGGCTGGTTCGGCTTCGCCGCCCTCACTGACGGCCCCAGCAAGATCGCCTTTGAAGGCAAGGACCGCGACGTTGAACTCGGCGGCGTCTTCTGGGCAAAGTTCGACAGGATGCAGCCTGCCAAGTAAGGTAGTCTGAAAAAATTCCTTCCCATACCCCCGACGGATCCTTCCGGAGGGGGCTTTTTTCTGCCATCCGCACAGGTTCACAGAGCAAAAAAATATTTTTTCCATCTGCGTGCAAAAAACTCCGCTCTATTATTGCTATTTTTACTATAATTGTGTTACGAATACATCAGCCGTGAAACAGGGGTTCATTCTGCGGGAAATGCCCTGGCCTTTATTCCCGAAAGGCGCATTTCTTTTTTCTCCCGTGTTCTGCCTCCCCCATACGGCAGGACGATTCAATTATCCCTCCTGATCCCCCCTGCCGGATGTGCCTCTCCCGCAGGGGGGATACTTTTTACCCCTCCCGCCAAAAACCTCCGCAAAACCGCATGAAGCACTTTCCTGTATTGCTATCTTTATAAATTACGTGTTACTAATACAAACCGTCAGGCCATCCCCGCGTCCCGAGGGAATGGCCGGGCTGACGGGAAGTTCAGTCAGAGCCTGGACTTCCCTGACTTCCCGCCCCTTTTCCCGGGCGTTTCCGGAAGGGGTTTTTCATCCGATATTCCCTGTCACCAGGGATCTGCCCAACGGCAGTCTGTCCATACGGAAACGGGATCATCGCTTTCCGCGCGAAGCGGGAGGGGAAAAGCCGCGGCGTACTGCCCCGTCTCCTCCGGGGGCGCGCCCCCATACGGGGAGGGAGTTTTTATTCCATGCATATTGCTGAAGGTGTTCTTTCCGCACCCATTCTCATCGCAGGCGGCGCTGCCTGCGCGGCCGGGCTCGCCGTGGGCCTCAAACGCCTGCCCACGGACAGGCTCGCCACAGTGGCCATCTTCTCAGCCACGTTCTTCATCGCCTCGCTTATCCATGTCCCCGTCGGCCCGTCGAGCGTGCATCTGCTCTTAAACGGCCTCATAGGGCTCATCCTCGGGTGGGCGGCTTTCCCGGCCATTTTCATCGGCCTGCTTCTGCAGGCGATTCTCTTCCAGTTCGGCGGCCTCACCGTGCTCGGCTGCAATACCGTGAACATGGCCCTTCCGGCCGTTCTTTTCGGCATGGCAGCCAGACCTTTCCTCACAAAGGGGAAAGCCATGCAGCTCACCGCTGGTTTCCTCTGCGGCGTTCTGTCTGTCTTTGGCGCGGCGCTCCTCACCGCCCTCTGCATGTTCTTCACGGACGAGGGCTTCCTGACTGCGGCCAAGCTGCTCTTCATTTCGGAAATCCCGATTTCCGTTGTTGAGGGACTTGTCACCATGCTCACGGCCGCTTTTCTCATGAAAGTCGATCCCGGACTTCTGCTTGGCCGCTCTGGGAAGTAAGCAAACGCGCTCCGCCCCGAACCTCAGAAATCCGATGAAAAGGTACAGCCTTATGAAAAACAGGAAACACATTCTCTTTCAGGCAGTCTTCCCTGTCTGCCTTGCCGTCATCCTCTGTGCCTCACAGAGTTTCGCCCACCGCATCAATATCTTCGCCCTCGTGGAAGCCGACCAGATCCGCGTGGAGTGCAAGTTCTCCAAAAAATCTCCCGCCCAGAACTCCCCGGTCACTATCCTGGATAAGGCTTCCGGAAAACAGCTCGCCCTGAAGAACACCGATGATCAGGGCATAGCGCTTTTCCCGGTTACCGCGGAAATGAAGTCCGCGCCTCAGGGGCTGATCGCGCACATCAATGCCGGCGAAGGTCATGAAAACGACTTTGAGATTGAAAAATCCGA
>ONPA01000231.1 GCA_900319575.1 uncultured Desulfovibrio sp.
AAGGCCCTCTCCAGACTCCGCAAAGTCTTCGTGGAAACATACGGCAGCATGTAGATGCTGTTTTTCCGGCCTGTCTGCTGAAAAAGCCCTGCGTCCGCCTGCTCATGGGACGCGGGGCTTTTTTATCTGGTACGGGAACGTCCGTCCGGAAGCGAAAAGCGCCCATCATGGCCGGAAACACTCCGGCCGTGATGGGCGTTTCTGTTGCCCCTTGGGGGGCAACGCCATTCCCGAGAGGGTCCTGCTGACAGGGAAGTGGCGTCCACACAAGACCGGCCACAGTCGGGAAATTAGGTAAGTTATGCGGCATCGTGTCAAAAGGCAAAGACATTCTGATGCCGGAAATCTCTCAGCGCATATGTCAGTAAAATGACAGTTTTCGGATGCGTTCGTCTAAAAATTGACCTGAAGCTGCATACCCACGCCGGGCTGTATCTCAGGCTGATCGCTCTTGGCGTAGTTCTGGTGAACCTGATCGTTGTCCCGGACAATGACTTCAGGCCCCACGCCGAAGGAAACATCGTTGTCTTTGACGCCTGCCAGAGCACGCACCCTGTGGTTGCTGCTCATGGTGACATCCTCATCCACACGTCCCCTGCTGCCTGGGCTGCTCCAGGTCTGTTCCTCGCGATCAATATCAAACCGCATGCCGCTTTCCTGGTTTTTCCTGGATTCAAGGGATTCGGCCTGACGCGCGGTGGATGCGTGAAGCCCTTTGTGTGTGGCCTTCTGCTGCAGTTTGTTTCCTTCTATGCCTTTCTCCCAGCCGAGACTGGTTCCCCGGCCAAACGCCCAGGGACTGCCATGCACAGCCTTCGGACGCTGGACGTCCGCCTTGTTTCTGCGGCCTCTGTGGCGGGACTGACGTCCCTGTACGCCGGACGGAGACCGTCCAACGGAACCATCGTGCTGACGGATATGCACGGATTCAGAGGGACTGTAGGACGATACGTTCATACCCCGGCCTGCCCCCGCTGCGCTGGCTGGGGAAGCGGTAACGATAAGGCACAACGCGATGATGCCCGCCGGCAACAGGGCACCCTCCGCAGTAAGGGCGTGAGAGATGAAAAGCTTTAAGAAAGGAAACAGTTTCATGGCCCAACCCGAAATTGGCTTCACCGCAGCAATGACCGCGCGGTGAAAGATTCTTCATTTGCTCTCTTCGTCATTTTCGGAAAAAAACTTGAGTCCTTACCACCACACTTCTCAGCCAGTCTTTCCTGCCTGATACTGAAAAGGCCTCCCGCGGCAGAACCGCAGGAGGCCTTCATGAATGCATTACAAAACGGGCTACTCTCCGGCAGCCTTACGAGCGAGCTTCTCAGCGCGCACGCCGACAGAGCCCTTGCTCTGGCTTTCCACAAGCCTGTCGGTATCTATAACAGGGAAGGACGGCGTGACGCCGGGATCCTCCCAGCCACCGCCAAGAGCCATGCAGACACTGACAACGGCATCCGCGCGGTCACGAAGGGCAGAAGCATAGGTAAGCTCGGACGAGAAGAGCTGGCGCTCGGCGTCGAGCACAGTGAGGTAGTCGGTATAGCCGTTGGTGTACTGCAGGCGGGCGAGCTCCACGGCGCGGCGCAGGGCATCCACCTGAGTCTTCATGGAATCGACGATATCCCTCGTCTCCTTCTGCCTGGTAATCGAAGTGCGCACATCGCTGAAGGCACTCTGGACGGTCTTCCGGTAGACAGCGATGGCCTGCTTCTTCTGCGCCTCGGCATCCTTCAGATTGTACCAGTTCCTGCCACCATCAAAGATGGGCAGGCTGCCTGTTACACCATAGCTCCACATGGCTGCAGGACCGGTGAACAGATTGGCCACGGCCGCAGAGAGGGTTCCCAGCACGCCGGTAAGGGAAATAGAGGGGAAGAACTGGGCGCGGGCAACGCCAATCTGCGCGTTGGAAGCCATGAGGGCGTATTCAGCAGCGCGGATATCGGGACGGCGCTCGAGCAGCTGCGAAGGCAGGCCTTCGGGCAGCACGGGCGGCGTGGATATGGCGGTAATGGAACCTCCGCGGGGCGTGACCATTTCCATGATGTCACGGGGAGAGCGGCCGGTCAGCACGGCAAGGGAAGCTTCCGTGGCATCGCGGTCAATGGTCGTGGAATGGACCTGGGCGCGCGCGGTCTCGACTTCAGCGCGGGCGCGCTGCCAGTCGAGTTCGGTAATATCGCCCTGCTTGTAACGGGAAGTATAAATTCTGAGAGATTCCTCACGGGAACGCAGCGTGCGCTTTGCCGTCTCAAGCTGCATATCGATGGCCAGCAGGGCAAAGTAGCTCTGGGCGACCTGTCCGGACGTCGAAAGTTTAAGAGCCTCATGGCTCAGCACAGTCTGCATGAGGATATCGGTAAGGGCGGTATAAGCGTTCCTGGTCTTGCCCCAGAAGTCGAGCTCCCAGCTCGCCGCCAGTTCACCCTGATAATTGGTGGTCCAGCGGGAAAGGCCGCTGCGGTTAAAGGGCACGGTATTGGCGCCTTTTTCCGAAGCGCCCTGAGCCGTAGCCTGGCCTTCGCCGTTCACGGAAGGCCAGATGGCCGCGGAAGTCACGCCGGCCTGGGCCGCGGCGGACTCAATCTTGGCCATGGACTCGGCGAGATCCTGATTCTTCTTCAGGGCCTCGGCCACGAGCTGGTTGAGGACAGGGTCATTGAACCGCTTCCACCAGTCGGTGTGCAGGGGCTCATTGCCGAGCTGCACGTTCTTCCAGGAGGCCGGAAGCTGCTGAGCGGGACGTTCATATTTGGGAGTCAGGGAACAGGCCGCCAGCATGGCGGTCACGCCCAGAAGGGCTCCGAGTCGAAGGAAGATGCGCATGTTACTTACCGACCTCCTCTTCCTCACTGCCCTTTCCTTCGTTGGGATCCTTCCTGCCTCTGAGCTTCAGGGACAGTTTCGTGATGGCCTGGAAGAAGAACGGGATGAAGAGCGTTGCTATGCAGGTTGAGAAAAGCATACCGCCCACGACAGCCGTGCCGATGGCGTGACGGCTGTTGGCACCTGCACCGGTACTGAAGGCCAGGGGCAGCACACCGAAAATAAAGGCGAGGGACGTCATGACGATGGGCCTGAAACGGAGCCTGGACGCACGCAGTGCGGCCACGGAAATGCTCAGGCCCTCGCGCCACGCGTCAACAGCGAATTCGACAATCAGAATGGCGTTCTTGGCTGACAGGCCAATGAGGGTAACCAGGGCAACCTGAAAGTAAACGTCATTGGAAAGGCCGCGGGCGTACGTGGCAATCAGGGCGCCGAGCACGCCGAAGGGCACGGAGGTGAGAACGGCCAGAGGCAGGGACCAGCTCTCATACTGCGCGGCCAGGATCAGGAAGACCATAACCAGGGCGAGAATGAAGATTGTGGACGTATCCTGACTGGCCAGTTTTTCCTGCAGGGAGGATCCTGACCAGCCGACGGAGTAGTCGGAAGACAGGATCTCCTTCGCCGTGTCTTCAACAGCCTTCAGAGCCTGACCGGTCGTATAGCCGGGGGCGGGGTTGCCCATGAAGTGGGCTGCGGGGAAAACGTTATAGCGGTCAACGGTATCAGGCGCTGTACGGCGCTCGAAGGTGACAAGAGCCGACAGGGGCACCATCTCGCCGCTGTTGTTCCTCACATAGATATCGTTCAGGCTTTCCTGCTTCATGCGGTAGCTGGCGTCGGCCTGCATGCGCACCTGGAAGGTACGGCCCAGCCTGTTGAAGTCATTGACATAATAGGTGCCGAAAGAGCCCTGAAGGGCCTGGAAGACGGAAGTGACGCTTATGCCCATATCCTTGCAGCGCTCACGGTTCAGGTTCACGTAAATCTGCGGTGAATTCGTGCTGAAGAGGTTGCGCATCATGGAAACTTCAGGGCGTTTGGCGACCGCGGCGGCCAGCTTGTTAGCGCTGGCTTCGAGATCCTTGAGGGAACCGTTGCCGCGCATCTGGAGGTATCCTTCAAAACCACCTGTCGTGCTCATGCCGCTGATGGGAGGCGGCGTGAAACTCAGGATAACGGCGCTCGGCTGCATACCGTTCAGGGCCAAGGTACGGCTCGTGAAGGATTTGTCGTCCTGTCCCTTTTCCGTACGTTCCTCCCACGGTTTGTAGGAGTAAAAAACCGTCGAGTAGTTGGTTTTCACAGAGCCGCTGAGCATGTCGTAACCGTTGATGGCGGTGACACCCTCGATCATTTTATCCTTCAGGGCAAAATCCGTCACCATTTTGGCCACGTCTGTCGTCCGGTGCACAGACGCACCGTCATCGAGGATGACAGAAGACAGGGAGTAGCCCTGGTCCTCGTCAGGCACCAGGGATGTCGGCAGGGACCTGAAAAGGAAAACGACGCCGGCAATGACGCCGCAGAAAATGATAAGACTCACAACGCCGGCGTTCTTGATATGGCGCACCGTACTGACGTACGCATGCGTGATGCGGGAAAAGCCGGCGTTGAAGGCCACGAAGAAACGCGGCGTCTTGCTCGCGTCCGTGCTGCCTTTCAGGAGCAGGGAGCAGAGAGCCGGCGTCAGCGTCAGGGCAACGATACCTGAGAGCACGACGGAAACGGAAATCGTGATGGCGAACTGCTTGTACATCTGGCCGGCCAGGCCGCCCATGAAGGAAACAGGGATGAACACGGAGCAGAGCACGAGCACGATGGCGATAAGAGCCGAGGTGACTTCGCCCATGGCCTTGGCCGTGGCCTCCTTGGGAGGAAGGTGCTCCGTGGTCATGATACGTTCCACGTTTTCAAGGACAACGATGGCGTCGTCAACCACGATGCCGATGGCCAGCACCAGGCCGAACAGGGTCAGAGTATTGATGGTGTAACCGAGAGCGAGCATGCCCGCGAACGTACCCACAATGGACACGGGCACGGCGACGCACGGAATCAGTGTGGCTCTCCAGTTCTGCAGGAAGAGGAAGACGACCAGGAAGACCAGGATCATGGCTTCCACGAGGGTATGCATCACTTCGTTGATGGAAGCGCGAACGAAGTCGTTCGTGTCAACCGTGACGAGCAGTTCCATGCCTTCGGGAAGGTTCTTCTTCAGCTCGTCCAGTTTGGCGAGCACGCGGTCGCCCGTGGCGATGGCGTTTGCGCCGGGCAGAAGCCAGGTACCGCCGGCCACGGAACGCATGTTGTTATACCGGCCGTCAACGGAATAGTCCTGACCGCCCAGTTCCACGCGGGCTATATCCTTGATGAGAACGCGCGAGGAATTTTCACCGGTTTTGACGATAATGTTCTCGAAGTCCTTCACTTCGGGCAGACGCCCCTGGGCGTCGAGCTGCCAGGTGAGGAGCGTTCCCTCAGGAGAGGGGGTATTGCCGAGACGTCCGGGCGCGAACTGCGTGTTCTGCTCCTGAATGGCCGCAGCCACATCAGAGACGGTGATGCCGAGCTTTGCCATCTTGTCCGGGTGGAGCCAGATACGCATCGAGTAGTCGTTGCTGCCGAAGAGCTGGGCAAGACCGACGCCTTCCACGCGTTTCAGCTCATCGATGATGTTTACCGTAGTGTAGTTGTGCATGAATACGTTATCGTAACGCCCGTCCGGGGATACCACGGTAAAGAAGAGCAGGAAGGCCGGTGATCGCTTTGTCACCGAGATGCCGAGGGATCGGACGGTCTCTGGTAACTGTGTCTGCGCGAGGTTGACTCGGTTACACACGTTGACCAGGTCCATGTCGGCATTGGATCCCAGAGCAAAATACACAAGCAGGTTGCCGGAGCCGGCGCCCGATGACGATGTGGAGGTCATGTAGAGCATATGCTCGACACCGTTGACCTGCACTTCAAGAGGAGCCAGCACGGTGCTGGCGATGGTTTCTGCCGAGGCGCCGGGATAACTTGCCGTCACGGCGACCGTGGGCGGGATGAGGTCAGGATACTGCGCGATAGGCAGCACCTGCATGGAAATGGCGCCGCAGAGCGTGATAATAATGGAGATGACGCTCGAAAGAATCGGGCGTCTCAGGAAAATACTCGGTCTTGCCGATGCTGTTGCCATGGACGCCACCTACTTTCCAGCGGGAGTCTGGGCGTTTTTCTGCTCAGGAGCACCGGCAGAAGGCTCATCCTGCGCTATGCGGACAGGCTGTCCGTCCACGGTCTTGAGGATGCCGTCACGGACAAGGACATCGCCATCGCTGACGCCCTTGCGGACAAGGTAGTCATCGCCGATGGCTGTGATGATTTCCACCTGATTGCGCTTGACGATGTTGTTCGCCCCCACGCTCACCACAAACATACCTTTATTTGTCACGCTGACACAGGTCTGGGGAATGAGGATGGCGTTCTTCAGCACATCGCCTTCCATGTGAACCCGCACGTACTGACCGGGCATGATGCTGTTGTCGTCATTGGGGAATTCGGCGCGGCAGCGGATCACGCTCATGGTGGCGATGACCTGCGTGTCGATGAAGTTCACAACGCCTTCCCTGGGATACGCGGAGCCGTCGAGCAGGGTAAGGCGGGCCTTGTATCTGCCGCCTTCGGGGAAGACGAGCCGGCCCTCGCGCTCAAGATCATGCCTGAGCATATATTCCTGGGCGGACATGGAAAAATCGATGTACAGAGGATCTGTCTGGTTGATGCTGGTGAGGAGCGTGCCGCTGGACACAAGGTTGCCAACGGTCATGGATTCCTTGGAGGTATAACCGGAAACAGGAGCAACGACCTGGCAGTAATCCAGGTTCACCTTGTCCTGGCGCAGAGCAGCCTTCGCGCTCTCATAGTCGGACAGGGCCTGATCACGTTCCTTCTGGGATACAGCGTTGGCGGCATACAGGGGACGCACGCGGTTCCATTCGCGCTCGGCGTTATTGAAGGCAGCCTTCGCCCTCTCATAAGCCGCTTCATAGGTATCGCGCTCGATCTGGAACATAAGCTGTCCGGCCTTGATGTAGTCGCCCTCTTTATAAAGACGCTTCTGGATGACGCCGGTGATTCGGGCTCTCACCTCGGCCGAACGAGAACCAGCCGCAGTAGCCTGAAAATCACAGGGCCAGAGAACATCCTTCGCCTGTACTTTATACACACTGACCAGAGGAGCCGGAGCCTTGGCCTGCTGCTGTTCCTGCTTACAGCCGGTAAGACAGACAGCCATCGCCAGAGTTACGACAAAACATACAAAATGACGCATAAAGCTTGAACTCCATCAAAGGGGAAGGGCCTACAGCCCCGAAAACTCGGATTTTATCTCCGAGAAAAAAGCATAAAAAAAGAGGAAGGGCAACACTCGGACATTACCCCTACTATTCAAAAAACTGTTTGAATTCAGTAAGTTAGCATACGTATAAAAAAATACTAACTATCTGAAATCATGGGCTATTTTTTTCAAAGTTTTCTGGTGAGATTTTTTGCTACAATTATGTTTCGTCTTCAGCGGAAGATCAGGCTGCCGGCGTGTTTCCAGTAGTGCCGTCTCCCCCCGGCTCCGGCCTTTTCCCGCCTTCCGGGGCAGCCTTCTCCTGACGCGTCTCTCCGGCGCTGTCGGGATCCGCGGTGTATCCGCAGCCGCGCACAGGGCAGACCATCTTTACGCCGTCCCGTGTCTTCCTGAGGATGAGGTACGGGGAACCGCACTGGGGGCAGGTCTTTGCAACCGGTTCATTCCACAGGGCAAAATCGCACTGCGGATACCTGTCACAGGAATAAAAGATCTTTCCCCTGCGGGAACTTTTCTCCACGATATGCCCCTGACCGCATTTCGGACAGACAACACCCGTGGAGTACGGAGCAGTGTAATGGCACTTGGGGTAGGAACTGCAGGCAATAAAACGGCTGCCCATGTGGGCTTTCTTCACAACAAGAGGACTGCCGCATTCAGGGCAGACCCCAGCCACCTGAAGCTGAGGTTCCTTTTTTTTAGCAATCTCAAGCTGGCCGTCAGGCCTGCGCTCCACATCGCTCGTAAACCGGCATTCCGGATAGCCGGTGCACGCAAGAAAAGAGCCGGCCTTGCCGAACTTCACGACCAGGGGCTTGCCGCATTCAGGGCACTTCAGAGAAGTGGGAAGCCCACCCTTGACGGTTTTCATGGTCTTGGCCGCTTCGGCGAGCGTCGGATTGAATTCATCCGCAAAGCCCTGAAGCAGATCTTTCCAGGATTCCTTCCCTTCTGCCACCCTGTCGAGCCCTTCCTCCATGCCGGCCGTGAAGTTGACGTCCATGAGGCGGCCGAAGTGATCCACGAGCTGCTCGCAGACCACGCGCCCGAGATCCGTGGGCACAAAGCGCTTTTCCTGCAGTTCCACGTAATCGCGATCCTCAAGGGTTGAGATAATGCTCGCGTACGTGGAAGGACGTCCTATGCCTAGTTCTTCCAGGGAGCGCACAAGGCTTGCTTCACTGTAGCGTGCCGGAGGCTGGGTAAATTTCTGTTCGGGCTCAAGCTTCTCGAGCTCAAGCTTCTCCCCGCTTTCCAGAGCCGGAAGTTCCACGTCCTTGTCTCCGGCCGGATAAACAGCCTCCCAGCCGGCGAACAGGCCGCGCTGTCCCCTCGCCTGCCATTCCGTATCGCCGCAGGACACGAGCACACGGGTATCCATGAAGACAGCCGCCGCCATCTGAGAAGCCACAAAACGGCTCCAGATAAGCCGGTACAGGCTGTACTGCTCCTGGGTCAGGCTTTCGCGGATGGAGTCCGGGGTCACCGTGACGTCGACTGGGCGTATGGCTTCGTGGGCGTCCTGAGCGTTTTCGGAGACTTTGTAATTGCGGATGGAAGCCGGAAGGTAATCCTGCCCGAAGGTGTCCCCGATATACTGGGCCGCGGCGGCCTTGGCCTCATCGGCAATGCGCGTGGAGTCCGTGCGCATGTATGTGATAAGGGCCGTGACGCTGCCGTCCTTCATTTCCACGCCTTCATAGAGGCGCTGGGCTATACCCATGGTACGCTTTGCAGAATAGCCGAGGCGCTGGTTCGCCGTCTGCTGCAGGGTCGATGTGGTAAACGGGGGCAGTGGGCTCTTTTCACGGCGCTTCTGGTCCACGGAGCTGACCATGAAATCACGACCCTGCAGGGACTCCGTCAGGGCGTCCGCTTCCTTTTTGCAGGTGATGGCGGGCTTGCTGCCGGCCACTTTGGTCAGTTCCACCCTGAAGGCGGGGCCGGAATTTCCTTTCAGAAGAGCCCGGAAGACCCAGTATTCCTCGGGACGGAATTTCTCGCGTTCCTTTTCACGGTCAACAATGAGCCTGAGCGCCACGGACTGGACGCGGCCCGCGGAAATTCCGCGTTTGACCGTTTTCCAGAGCAGAGGGGAAATCTTGTAGCCCACAAGGCGGTCAAGAATACGCCGGGCCTGCTGGGCATGAAAAAGATCCGCGTTCAGGGCGCGGGGATGTTTAAGCGCCTCTTTCACGGCGCGGGACGTGATTTCGTTGAACTGGATGCGCTTGAGGTCCTTCGCCTTGCCCTTGAGAAGTTCGGCAATATGCCAGGCAATGGCCTCGCCCTCGCGATCGGGGTCCGGTGCGAGATACGTCACATCAGCCTGACCGGCTTCGTTTTGGAGGTCGCTGACGATATTTTTCTTATCGGCGATAATCTGGTACTGTGGCTCGAAGCCGTGTTCCTCGTCCACACCCAGCGTCTTTGACGGGAGATCCCGCACGTGCCCGACGCTGGCCTTGACCACATAGTCAGGACCAAGGAATTTCCGTATGGTTTTCACCTTTGCAGGTGACTCGACGATGATTAATTCCTTGCCCATGGCGTCCTCCGGTTTGTATTTGCCATGAGAGGATACGAAAAAACATTCCAAGGTCAAGGCCGACGCCGCACAGACAAACTTCAGTCTGGAGAGCCGGAACCGGTTTCACCGGGCCCTCCCTTCCTGGACAACCCTCTGACCCCAATGATAGATTCCTGTCTATTATGAAGGAGAATGCCATGCATTCCGGAAAACCCGCTGTTTCCGCCGTCCTGCTTGCACTCCTCTGCCTCACGCTCTTCTCCCTGGCCGGCTGCGCGTCTTCGCAGTCTCCACAGGGCCCCGTTCCGGCATCGTCAGCCCTTCCGCAGCAGGAGGCAGGTGACGCTTCCTCTGTTTTTGTGGAAGTGAAAAGCAGCGACAGCAGTTTCAACAGCGATCTCGCCTCCCTCGTCGCCTCCACGCTCCAGAGCGACCACGGCATAAATCCCGCAGACAGCCGCAAAGAGGCCGACATTACAATCGACATCACGGTGAATGACGTCTACCTTGCCGCCAGCAGCGGCAGGAGAATCAGCGGCAGCCAGGCCCTGGGCACCACGGCCGTCGGCACCATGCTCGGACTCGGAGTCGGCAGCATAGCTGGTGGCAGAAGCGGCGCACTCATCGGCGCCGGCGCCGGCGCCCTCCTGGGCCTGTCGGCCTCGGCCGCAGACGCCAAGAGCGAAAACACCTGGGCTATGAAAAGCACCGTCACCATGCAGAAGAAAAGCGGAGAGCCCGTCACGAAGGAACACGCAGTGACGGCTTCCGGACGCGGCATGGACCGCAGCAGTGCCCTGCACGCCCTCGAAGACAAACTGGCCCAGGATATTTCAGCCGCTTACGGGAAATAAAATGCAGCTGCCCCGCGCAGGCAGCAGAAACGGACATACCCATGCGTCACAGCAAAACAGTCATTGCCTTATTCATGATGCTCCTCGGATTCACGCAGGTTTCCTGCGCTTCCCACCACAGGAGCACAGTTCCGCCCTCAGGGGAACCTGCAGAGGAAATGGAGCCAGCAGCGCCTTCTTCACTGAGAGTTTTCACCAATCCGGATGCCGGGAAGGGCGGCGGCGCTTACGGAACAACGGCCTGCGCCGTTGTCCGCGACAGACAGCACGTGGCCGGACGCCTTAAGGAGCGCCTGGACAGGAAACTCACCCAGGCCGGCTTCCAGATCACGGAACAGCCCAGCCGGGCCGACCGCATTGTGGAGGTCGAGGTGGTCAGCAGGGGCAGAGCCAGCGATTCCTCCCTGCGCGGAGCCGTAAACCAGGGATTCGGAACGCCCGTTTCCCTGCATCAGGGTGACGAAGCCGCTCTCGTGGCCGATGTCCTGCTCGTGCGCCGCAGGGCGCACACTGAGGGCAGCAAGGCGGACCTCAAAAATATCTCCGCCCGCAACACCACGGGCTCCAGTAAATTCCGGCTGGGAGTTATCGCCGGGCCTGAAGCCCTGGAGAGCAGGGGACTCGAACAGGCCCTGGCCGGAAGGGTGGCGGAACTGGCTACTTCGGAATCCTATCAGCAAAGCCACAGGAGAAGCACTGAGGTGCGGAGAAGCCAAAGCTCTTCTTCACGGCGCTCTTCCGCCAAAAGCAGAAAGAGCTCAAAGAGCTCCCGGCATTCGGGAAGCAGCAGATCAAGGAAAAAATAGCGGTACAGGGGAAGGCCTCCCAGGGGAGAGCCTTCCTTTTTTAGGATTCCGCGTGCATGGCCCGGCGTACGCGTTCCACGGCACCGGCGATGTCTCTGGCGCCGACGAACTCGGACACAAGGGCGCAGCACTTTCCTCCGTGCGTGTACACCTCGCGCACGTTATGGGCCTTGATGCCGCCTATGGCCACATACGGCACGGAAATATGGCTGCTCACCCACTCAAGATACCTGAGCCCCACGGGAGCGCAGACATCGGCCTTGGTATGTGTTTCAAAAACAGGCCCCACGCCGATATAGTCAGCTCCACCCTTTTCAGCGGCGAGGGCTTCTTCCGGGGCGTGCGTGGAAACACCGATGCACATGGATGTCCCCACCAGGGCCCGGACATCGGCCAGAGGAATGTCCTCCTGCCCCACATGCACGCCGTCTGCGTGGCAGATCATGGCCAGATCAACGTGATCGTCCACCATGAAGCAGGCATGGTACTTCTCCGTCACGCGCCTCAGGATACGGCATTCTTCAAGTTTGGCACCGTCTTTAAGATTCTTTTCCCTGTACTGCAGAATGCGGATACCGGCTCCCAGGAGGGCTTCGGCAACCTCCTCCACGCTGCGTCCGAGGGAAAGCTCCGAATCAGTCAGAGCGTATAAATCAGTTTCACTGGGGAGAATAACAGGCATAGCGGACCTCACTTCGCAATTGAGCCGGACAGCGCTCCTGCTCTTACCGGCATTTCCCGTGGGAGGATACCCATTTCATGCGAAAAAAACGAGAGCCTTTCCGGCATGTCCCGCTCTTTTCAAACTACCCTCTTTCGGGTAAGGAATTTCTGCCCTGAGAGCCTCCGGCTTACCGGGCAGAATCCCATAAATACCGCAAACTCCCCGCACTCCGGGATTACTTCTGGCTATACTAATGAAACGTTCGCACACAAAAATCCTTCTCCTCCTGTTCACCATCTGCTTCATTTCTGCTGGACTGACCCTCTCTCCCTTCGGCGGTTCCGGCACCACGGTCTTCGCCGCTCCTGACGGCGGAACTCAGGCCGGGCAGGGCAGGGATCAGGACAAATCCGGAGACGATGCCGGCCAGCAGGCAAAGCAGGACAAAGCCAAGTCTGACGACAAAGCCAAGTCCGATGACAAGGCCAAGTCTGACGACAAGGCCAAGTCCGGCGACAAGGCCAAATCCGGCGACAAGGCCAAGTCCGATGACAAAGCCAGTGGGAGTGACGGTGACAAAACCGGGGGAAAGGGCGCTGATCAGGCGCAGCCCCAGGATCAGGACAAAGCCCAGGGAAGCGATGCCAGCGCTGCCGATGGCGACGCAAAAAATGCGGAAGAGCTGCAGAAAAAACAGCAGGCTGAGGATGAAAAGGCCAGGGCCGACGCTGAACTGAAACGCAGGGAAGCCGAACAGCAGGCCCAGAAGGAGCAGCAGGCCAAGGAAGCCGAGCAGAAGCGCAAAGAAGCTGAGGAGATGGCCAAGAACGATCCCTGGAAAGACATGTGGCAGGGTCAGCGCGTCATGATCAAGCAGACCACAAAGGAAGCCAAGGACATCAGCACGGCCTTTCTCTCCGAGACAGGAGCCCTCTCCCAGATCCAGCCAGTTGAAAAGGACATCAACCGGCTTTTCGTCATGGCCAACAACCTGAAGGACTTTCCGAATCCCCTCGAGGCCATCAGCCGCCAGCTTTCCATTCAGGGCGACGTGGTGCAGAGCATCGCCGCGACGGCCAGCAGTGGTTCAATGCAGGCTGTCAAAATGCTCGACAGGATGAACAGGATCACCGAGGCCATGCCGAAACTCGGCGCCACCAGCAACGCCGAAATCCATGAATACATGGGCGAGCTCAACAGGGCCCGCTTCATGCTTGCCGCCATCATTACCCGCTATGCCAGCGCTCTGGCGCCTACCCGCGCCTTCATCGCGCATATCAAGAAAACCCAGCAGGATATTAACGACAAGCTGCCCATGCTCTGGAAGCGCTATTACACGCTCGGACCAGTCGCCTGGCTCTCCGCCAACGAGTGGGCCAGCCTCCCCCGCCGTCTTGGCTACACGCCTATCGGCCTGAAGCTGCGCCGCCCCATCGAGCTCCCGGCCACAACTGGGCAGTGGCAGACCGCCATCTTCCGTCTCATCATCAGCATGGTGCTCCTGAGCGTCATCGGCACCATTCTGTGCGCCAAATTCCTGAACTGCAGTCCTGACGTAAAGGGACATATTCTGCGCTGGAGCATGCCCTGGAACGTCATCGGGCTGTCCCTTCTGTCGAGCTCCATTTCCCCTGACCTGAGCACGTACAGTCTCCTCCTGGCCCTCGGCAATCTGAGCCTCATCATGGGGCAGATATTCCTGGCCTGGGATCTGCGGCGCATGAAATATACGGAAGTCACGCAGCAGAGCTCGCCTCTCTGGCACCTCGTTCCGCTGACCATGTGTGCCTACATTCTTCTCTATGTGCCCATTCCCAGGCTTGTGGCCCTCATCGGCTGGATGATCTGCTGCGTGGTCAACCTCGTGGTGCGTCATTATCGGAGAAAACCCGAAATCGGCAGCATGCAGCTTGAAAACTTTATTCTGGAGCTTGAACCCGTCATTCTGTGGATAAGCCTGTTCATCTGCCTGATGGGCTTCCACGTGTACAGCATGGTTCTCTATCTGCTCTACACGTCTCTCTCCATCGCCACGGAACTCGCCATGGGCAGCATGTGGTTTATCTCCACCATGAACGAACGCCTGCCCAAGGAAGGCGCACAGGCGCTCCTGGCAAGCATGGCCATTGCTCTGGCCGCACCCTGCGTGCTCGTCCTCGCCCTCATGGTCGTCTCCCTGTGGCTCGGCACGCTGCCCGGCGGCCTCTATATTCTGCAATTCTATATCTTCAAGGGTGTCAATATTGGCAGTGCCCAGCTTAACCTGGCCCAGGTGCTGCTTATTATCACGGCATTCTTCCTGGCGCGCACAGCCTCGAGCATGGGAGCCGCCTTTATTGAGAAAATGCCCCAGAACGGCATGCACGTGGACTCCTCCCTCGTCACGCCCCTGCAGACGGCCTTTACCTACCTCGTCTGGATTGTCTTCGGTCTCTTCGTCCTGCGCTCGCTCGGTATGAACCTGAGCAGCCTCGCCGTTATCGCCGGCGGTCTTTCCGTTGGTATCGGCTTCGGTATGCAGACCATTGTCAACAACCTCATTTCGGGCCTTATCCTCATCTTCAGCCGCGCCCTGCAGGTGGGCGACGTGGTCGAGGTCGGCGGCGTGCTCGGGAAAATCAAGAAAATCACCATGCGCGCCACGGTGGTCGAGACCTACGATTCCGCCACCATCTATGTCCCCAACTCCGAATTCATGTCCGGACACCTGACGAACTGGACCAGCAACAACAGAACCCGCAGAATGGCCCTGAAAATCGGCGTCGCCTACGGATCCGATACAAACAAGGTCATCAAGCTTCTCAAGGACTGCGCACAGAAGAATGACGGTATTCTCGCCTTCCCCGAACCGAGCGTCGTCTTCACCGATTTCGGCAACAACACGCTGGATTTCACCCTGTACTACTGGCTGAAGGATTTCTCCCTCATCCAGAGCGCGGCCTCGAATCTGCGCCTCGCCATCAATGAGGCCTTTGCAAAGGAACATATCGAAATCGCCTTCCCGCAGCTTGATGTCCACGTGAAGGACATGCCGCCAAAATCCGTCCAGTACCATGCCGCCAATCCTGATTCCCAGAGCCGCAGATCTCCCCTGGCTCTCTCACGCAGGATCAGGCGCAGAACAAGCAGCCTGCCGGCGCCGGGCACCCCACAGCCGCGTCCTGCAGCCAAGTAGGAGTATCACTTATGATTCGCAGAGCTTCCGAAAGAGTCCACACTTCCAAGAAGATGTTCGGCGCTCCCGGTGAACTGGAGGCCTTCCAGATCCTCAATCCCGGCGAGTTCAACGATAAAGGCCGTCTCTTCAATCACTGCGTGCTCAGGCCCGGCGAAGGCCTCGGCATGCACCGCCACTCCGGCGACTTCGAAATCTACTACATCATCAAAGGACAGGGCCTTTACAACGATAACGGCACCGAAACCACCGTTTCCGCCGGCGACACCACCTTCTGCATGGACGGCGAAGAGCACAGTCTCCTCAATAACGGCACGGAAAACCTCGAGTTCATCGCCCTGATTCTCTTCTCCAAATAGCCCCTGCCACGGCAGGGTATACGGTTTAACCGATCTGAAAGGGCGCCGCCGGCTGCTGGCCGGCGGCGCCCTTTCAGTGTCATTTCCCAGCCTCAGGCTTTATGGCGTCTTCTTGAGGCAGCCCATCTTAAGAAAATCCGTCTCAAAAGCATCGCTCACCCTCTCATCGCGGACCCAGGCATGCCCCGGCCACTCGTTGAGCACACGGTTGAGCTTCTCCATGTTCACGTAGGAGAGCAGCTCCGGCCAGCGGTTCGTGAGCTCGTGCAGGATACGGTCACAGCCCACCTCTCCCACACGCAGACCGTCCAGGAACTCGCAGTCGGTGATACCAAGAGTCCGCGGATCGCTGGCGTCCAAAACCTCGATGCCCCTGGCCATGAGGGCGTTTTTCAGATCGAAGAGGTGCCGGTAGGAGGCGTCATCGCCCAGCATGGCATCGTACACGGGAGCGGCTACAGGCGTAATGTAGGCAATGGGCCGTATGCCGCGCCCCTTTATACGGAAAAAAATATCGGCGAATGCATCCACAGCATCAGAACTGAGACCGCCGGAGGAAGCGAACTCGCGCAGACGGTATTTCTGGCGGGAAAGACTGTCAGCAAAGGCTTCATCCCCCTGCTCGTCCCCTGTCAGGCGGGCAAGGGGATACCAGGAGCCGTCAGGTCCGAAACCTTCGCTGTCCCACTGTGCCCTGGCGCCGAAACGGTCTTCACGGAACCCCCCGTACAGGGGCGCGAAAAACTGCCCCAGGGAAATACGTCTGTGCATGAACCATGTCCACGGCGCCTTCAGTGTATCCGTGCCGTATTGAAGCTCTCTCCGCGGCAGAGGCCTCTCCTCAAAGGGATCCTTTTCCCAGGCCGGAGAGAACCACCAGAAATCCACAGCCAGAATAATGGCCTGGGGCTTGTGAATCCTGAGAGCGGCATCAAGAGACGCCCTGAGCGTGGAAAGCGAGGACGCAGTCCCGGCCATGTTGACCATGCTTCCGGAGAACACGCTGCTCCTGAGGCTGAGGGCGCTGGATGAACCCAGAACAAGAACGTCCGGCTTCCTCCCGGCATACAGCTTCAGTTTATAGGGCTGAGCCTCCCGCTCTTCTAGGCCCCAGCCGGGGCCGTACAGAGCAAAACCGTCACCCTCCTGCGCCCCGATGGCCCGATCTATGGCGAGATCGCCGGACTGGTACAGCCAGGCAAGGGAAAAAGGTACGGCCAGAACTGCCGCTGCGAGGCAGAACGAGCAGAGGACAATGACGAAGCGCCTGATAAAGGCCTGATACAACCGCTCTCCGGCGCCCAGCTTTTCAGACATCACAAACTCCTTGAACATTTCGGAACCGAAAAGACAGTGCCTAGAAGATAAAAGGCGCGGGAGTCCAGGACCAGACGAGGCAGCAGAACCCGAGCGCGGCCAGAAGCGCAGCCCAGAGCGGAGTCGGAGCCCAGGAAAGCCACGGTCTGGAACCGTCCTGTCTGCCGGCCGTGAACTCGCGGGATGTGGGAAACGCGAAGACGACGATGGCGGCAGCGGCAAGAGGCACGAAAGACATGCAGGAAACAAAATAGCCGTTGGCGAAGAGCCCAGCCGGGGCTTCGACGCCTCCCGGAACGACAGGGAAACCCAGCAGCGTTCTGTACATGGCAAGAGCGGCGCCCACACTTTCGGAACGGAACACCACCCAGCACAGACTTACAGCCACGAAGGTCAGGGCCGAGGACACCGCGCGGACAGGCAGGGAGCAGGCCAGGGCTTCAGCCGGGCGCCCCTTGATGAAAAAACGGAAGATGAAATTCAGAAGCAGAAAGACTCCGTTCAGCCCCGCCCAGACAAGGAAAGTCACGTCCGCGCCATGCCAGAGACCCGCCAGGACTATGGCACAGGCAAAACTCAGAATCTGGCGGGTTCTGCCGCACCAGGCGCCGCCAATAGCCATATAGGGGAAATCGCGCAGCCAGTTGGACAGGGTGATATGCCAGCGCCTCCAGAATTCGATAAAGCCGGTGGCCCTGTACGGCGAACGGAAGTTTTCAGGCAGCCGCAGACCTATGAGAAGGGCTGCTCCGATGGCTATATCCGTATATCCGGAAAAATCAAAATAGACCTGGAACGTGAAACATAACGATCCGGCCCAGGCCTCGGCCGTAGAAAGGGGAAGGCCATTCTGGGCCGCGTCAAAAATCCGGGAGGTGTAAACGCCGAGTGTGTCCGCGAAAAGCACCTTTTTGGCAAGCCCCAGCACGATCAGACAGACCGCCCTGGCGACGTCCTGGCAGGAAGGCATGCCGAGTCCGTCAAACTGCCTGCAAACCTGCTCGTAGCGTACGATGGGGCCTGCGAAAAGATAAGGAAAGGCTGTGGAAAAGACGGCGTGGCGCAGGAAGCCTTCCGTCTCAATCTGACGGCGGTAAATGCTCCAGAGCCAGCCGATCTGCATTAGCATCCAGAACGCGAGGCCGGGGAAAAAGGGAGACACCAGGGTAAAGCTCTCCGCCTCGCCGGCAAAGCCAGGCACATAGCGGAACACGGCGAGAGGCAGGCAGTTCAGAAGAATGCCTGCAGCCAGCAGGCCTCTGCGCCGCCACGAGGTATCGCCCCCTCCGGGAGCGGAAAGAGCCAGTCCCAGGCCATAGTTCACGGCCATGAGCGCTGCCAGCAGAACAGTTCCCCATATATTCCAGAGAGCGCAGAGAAGCAGGGAAAAAGCCAGCAGCACGTAACTGAGCGCTTCCCTCTGCAGGGAAGCGATGAACTTCCACACAAAGAAGAAACAGGGGAGAAAAAAGCATAGGAAAACGTACAGTGAAACCGGCATAC
Source organism: uncultured Desulfovibrio sp. (assembly GCA_900319575.1). GTDB lineage: Bacteria > Desulfobacterota > Desulfovibrionia > Desulfovibrionales > Desulfovibrionaceae > Desulfovibrio. The sequence goes on from ONPA01000231.1 coordinate 18,377, forward strand.
CGCTCCTCTCGATTCGCAGGCCTGCCCGCGCGTACCGGGCGGCAGATCAGAAGGCCCTGACGCGTGAGGCGCCCGCCCCCGGGCTGCCGGCGCTCCCGTGACAAGCACCGTATTTTGGCGCACAATGCTGGCGGCTGGCGGGACTGGGCATGCGTCCGCTCAGGAAAACCCCTGTCAAATTTCCCGATTATACCAGCCCGAGATCCCAATGTCGATACACTCCGTTTCCATCCCCTGGCCCTACCGCAAGCCCCAGCACGCCCCCATCGTGCCGGTTTTTCTTCCCTTCGCCGGCTGCCGGACGCGCTGCATCTACTGTGCCCAGAACATCCAGACCGGACAGGGCGCTCACACGCCCCCTGCCGCCGTGCTCGATGCCTGTGACGGCATGCTGGCCTTCAGGAAACAGCGCGGACTGCCGCCCTGCGGACTGGCTTTCTTCGGAGGAACTTTCACGGGGCAGCCGCCGGAAGACCTGGAACTCTGCCTCGCGAGGGCCCGGGACTGGCTCGGGAAAGGACTCATCACAGGCTGGAGATGCTCAACCCGGCCAGACTGCCTTTCCGCCCCGCTCCTCGCCCGTATGCGCAGCTACGGATGCCGCACGGTCGAACTCGGTATCCAGAGTTTCGATCCGGAAGTGCTGCGCCGCGCCGGCCGCGGATACGGCCCTGACGTACCCGTAAGGGGCATGCGTCTCGTGAGGGAAGCTGGACTCGGGCTCGGATGCCAGCTTCTGCCAGGCCTTCCCGGTTCCACCCGGGATATTTTTCTTGAGGACGTGGACAGGGCAGTTTCCCTCGGCGCCACGTTCTTCCGCTTCTACCCATGCCTTGTCATCCGGGGCACGGCGCTCGAAGCGCTTTATACCAGCGGGCGCTACACTCCCTGGAGCATGGACATCACGGTTGACGCCCTGGCGGAGGGGACGGAGCGTGCGGCCAGAGCCGGACTCCCCGTCATCCGTATGGGCGTGGCCTATGAGCCCTCTCTTGTGGAAAACCTGGCAGCCGGCCCCTTTGATCCGGCTCTCGGAACACGGGTCATGTCCGCTCTCATTCTCAGGACACTGCGCAGAGCCGTGCCACAGGACATGCGCATCGCACAGGCGTCCCTGCCCCGCTTTACACAGGGCTATCTCTTTGGACAGAATGGGGACTCGGCTGCCTCACTCAGGGACCTGGGCCTCACTGGCCGCGCCTGCACATGGACGGACGGGGACGTCATCCGGCTCGCGCTGGCGCCCTGTCCTCCCGGGGAAGTACGGGGATAACAGAGCGGAAAGACTGGAGAGCAGATGGAAGACGGGAACAGGAAAAACGCAGAAGCGGTTCAGCAGGAAACGGCAGGCGGCCCCATGGTCAGCGGAACCGTCACGAAAGCCGGAGCTGCGGGGACAAAAAAAATCGCCCGCATCAAACGCCTCGGCTTTTTCGGGCAGCTCTTCTCACCGGAAAACATCGCCCATACTCCCATCGGTTTTCTGCTCGCCCTCGCAGGCCTCACACTGGTTCTCATGGTCAGCCTGCCCGCCTTCATTTCCGTGGAACGCAACGAGGCGACGCTTACCCGCCTGCTTGCGGAAAAGGGCGCCTCGCTCATCATGGCCTTCGAAAACATCCTGCGGAGCGGCATGCGCTCACAGCCCGGCGTCAGGCTGCAGATCCTGCTTGAGGAAATGACCCGCGGCCACGACATCACGTTCATCGCCGTGGTCATGCCGGATGGCACCATCGTGGCCCACTCCAATCCCGAACGTATCGGCGAAATCCTGAACATCGACGGGCATGAGGCAGACGAAGCCGCCATCCATCAGCTTGATCCCCAGGGGGCCGTGCGCTGGAGCGTCCTCAATATGGAGGGCACGCACAGTTTCGTGGTCTACCGCAACTTCATGCCCGGGCCCAGGCCGCCGCGCATCCATCACATTCCGCTCATAGAGCCGAAGCCCCTGCCCCCACCCATGATCTTTCTTGGTATGGACGTGTCACCCTTCGAGATCACCAAAGCCCAGAACAGAGCCTACGTAACCATGCTTGCCGGTGTCACGCTCCTCATCGGCCTTGCCTGTCTGCTGGCCCTTTATTATGCTGAGCGCGCCCGCCAGTCCCGTTCCCGCCAGCGTCTCGCCGAGGAACGCGTGCTTGTCCTCGAAGAGGAAGTACGCCGCAAGGAAAAGCTCGCCGCCGTGGGCAATCTCGCCGCGGGTGTGGCTCACGAAATCCGCAATCCTCTCAGTTCTATCAAGGGATACGCCACCTATTTCGGCATGCGTTTTCCCGAGGGGAGCGACGACCGCAAGGCTGCCACCGTCATGGTGAAGGAAGTGGATCGCCTGAACCGCGTGATCACGGAGCTCATCGGACTGTCCCGCCCCACGGACGTGAATATCCGGCCCACGCGCATGGATGATATGCTGGACCACGTGACCAGCCTCATAAGCCGCGATGCGGAAAACCGCGGCGTGAAGATTCTCATCCGTCTGCCGAACAAAGTTCCAGAAGCGCTCGCCGATCCCGATCGCCTGGGGCAGGCTCTCCTGAACCTCTGCCTCAACGCCCTCGACGCCATGCCGGACGGAGGCCTTCTGACCCTGGCCATTTCTTCAACATCCGACCGGGTCTGCCTTCTTGTGAAGGATAACGGCACGGGCATCTCCCAGGAAAACCTGGCCCACATTTTCGACCCCTATTTCACAACAAAAGCCAAGGGAACCGGCATAGGCCTGGCCACGGTGCACAAAATCGTGGAAGCCCTGAGGGGAGAAATCTCGGTGAACTCCCGTCAGGCCACGGACAAGCATCCCGGCGAAACCATTTTCCGCATCTGGCTTCCCAGAGTGAAGGAAAAAACTCCCGATGCCTCGCCCGACACGTCGCCGGACGGCGGCCTCCATGCAGGTAATTGAGATGAACAGCAAGAATACAGTCCTTATCGTTGACGATGACGAAGCCCACCGCGGCATGCTCTGCATGCTCCTCAAGACATGGGGCTATGATGTGGACGAGGCTGATGACGGCGACACAGCTCTCAGCAAGGTTCGCGAAAAATCCTTTGATGCCGTGCTGACGGATGTACGCATGGGCCGCGTGGACGGCATCACAACGCTCAGGGAAATCCTGAGCTACAACCCGTCACTGCCTGTCATCCTCATGACCGCCTATTCCTCCGTGCAGACAGCCGTGGAAGCGCTGCGCGTTGGGGCCTATGACTACCTCATCAAGCCCCTTGATTTCGACGCACTGAAGAATACGCTGGCCCGCGCTATCGAGCATTCCCGCCTGAGCGTGGAAAACCGCGAGCTCAGAAGACAGCTGGCCGAGGTTCCCAAAAACACCGAGATACTGGGCCGTTCCAAGGCCATCAACGATCTGCGCGCCATGATAAGCACGGTCGCTCCCACCGACGCCACGGTCCTCGTCACCGGCGAGTCAGGCACAGGCAAGGAACTTGTGGCACGCGCCCTGCACGCGGAAAGCCCCCGCGCCCAGAAGCCCATCGTGACGGTCAACTGCGCGGCCCTCGCCGAGAACCTCCTGGAATCCGAGCTCTTCGGCCACGAAAGAGGAGCTTTCACCGGTGCGGACAGACGCCGCGAAGGCCGCTTCAAGCAGGCCGACGGAGGCACCCTTTTTCTGGACGAAATCGGAGAAATGCCCATCGGACTGCAGGCAAAACTCCTGCGGGCCCTTCAGCAGGGAGAAATCCAGCGGCTCGGTTCAGACCGCAGCGAGCACGTGGATGTGCGTGTCATCGCGGCTACCAACCGGGATCTCAGAAAAGAAGTGGCCAACCACAATTTCCGGGAAGACCTTTATTTCCGCCTCAACGTCATCACCATTGAGATCCCCCCTCTGCGTAAGCGCACAGATGACATTCCCCTGCTGGCAGCACACTTTCTCTCCCATTTCGAGGAGCGTAACCGCAAGAACATCAAGGGCTTCTCTCCCCAGGCCATGGATCAGATGCTGCACTATTCCTGGCCGGGCAACGTGCGCGAGCTCGAAAACGCCGTGGAACGCGCCGTGATTCTCTGCACTGGCGACCTCATCACGGAAAAAGAACTGCCCTTCTCCATTTCTGAGGAGGAAATGGCCGCGGCAAAGGCCGGAGAGAAAGAGGGCGGGACGTCCCTGGCCGGGCTTCCCCTCGAGGAAGTGGAACGCAAGGCCATCGAGGAAACCCTCAAAATGACCAAGGACAACAAGAGCGAAGCAGCGCGCACGCTCGGCATTACCCGGGCCACGCTGCACAACAAGCTGCGGAAGTACGACATCGGGAAGGGAGAATAGGCATGCGCGGCCGCAGCACAAAAAACCGGACATCCTCACGCCGCCTCGCCCGCCTGACCGACCTTTTCTTCGAGGCAGGCATGCTGCGCCATACGCCGCGGAGCGGATGGCAGTTTCTCGGACAGGGAAAGGAAAATGTGGCTGATCACAGCTTCCGCGTTGCCTTCATGTCCTACTGTCTGGCCAAAATGGCGGGCGCCGATCCCTGCCATGCCGCGCTGCTCGGGCTTTTCCACGACCTGCAGGAAGCCCGGACAGGTGACCTCAACTACGAGAACCAGCTTTACGGCCGCCCTGACGAACGCAGGGCCATGGCCGACTCAGTTAACGGCACGGGCATGGAAGAAATACTGGACTTCTACGACGAGTTCGAGGCCCGCAGTACTCCTGAAGCCCTCATCGCCAAGGACTGCGATCAGCTCGATCTCATCTTCAATCTGAAGGAAGAGCTGGACAAGGGCTGCCAGTTTGCCCGCGAGTGGCTGGCCTCCGCCCTCGAACGGCTCAGGACGCCGGAAGCCAGGGCCGTCGCCGAGTGCGCGATGCGCACTGATCACAACCGCTGGTGGTACGGACGCGTGGACCGCAGCTGGTGGGTCGACCGCAGAAAGGATCATCCCTCAGGGAAAAACGGCTACGGCTTCTGGGATCCCAACGCCGGCATCCGCCCCGCGCGCCGGACGCTGTGCCGTCCCCGCCCGCAGCGCAGAAGCGCGGCCCCGCGCCCCTCGGACCGTCCAGGAAAGGAATGAACGGAGCCAGCGTTGCGAAGCCGGCAAAAACTGGGTACAAACAAGCCCGTTTTTTACGGTGCCCGTGATAACGCCGTGCCGTCTGAAAATTCACACCTTTACGCAAAAAAGAGTTTCCGAATGTCTGTCATAACCCGCTTCGCCCCCAGCCCGACGGGGCACCTGCATATCGGCGGCGCCCGCACCGCCATTTTCTCCTGGCTCCTCGCCCGCCATTTCAAGGGGCAGTTCCGTTTCCGCATTGAGGATACCGACCTCCTGCGTTCCAAACAGGAATACACGGATTCCATTCTGGCCTCCATGAAATGGCTCGGCCTCACCTGGGACGGCGAGCTGACCTACCAGACCAAACGCATGGGCCTCTACAACAAGTACGTGGACAAGCTTCTTGAAACCGGCCACGCCTACTGGTGCGGATGCACAGAGGAAGAGGTCAACGCCATGCGCGAGCGCGCCAAGGTTCGCGGCCTCAAGCCCCGCTATGACGGCCACTGCCGCAATCTCAACCTCGGCCCCGGCGAGGGCCGCTGCGTGCGCCTCAAGTGTCCCCTGGAAGGCAAGGTTGTCTTCGATGATATGGTCAAAGGCCGCATCAGTGTCGATGTGAGGGAACTTGACGACATGGTCATCCGCCGCTCGGACGGCACCCCCACATACAACATGGCCGTGGTTGTAGATGACCACGACATGGGCATCACCCACGTCATCCGCGGTGACGACCACGTGTCCAATACCCCCCGCCAGATTCTCATCTATCAGGCTCTCGGCTTTCCTGTTCCCACCTTCGGTCACGTGCCCATGATTCTCGGCCCGGACGGAGCCAAGCTCTCCAAGCGCCACGGCGCCAGGGCCGTCATCGAGTACCAGAAGGACGGTCTCCTGCCCCAGGCTCTGGTGAACTACCTTGTCCGCCTCGGCTGGTCCCACGGCGACCAGGAGATCTTCAGCCTTGACGAACTCATCGAGCTCTTCGACGGCACGCACATGAATCCTTCTGCCGCCCGCTTTGACGTGCGCAAGCTGGAATGGCTCAACGCGCACTACATGCGCAATCTTCCGGTGGAAGAACTCGCCCGTCTGACCAGGCCCTTCGCCGAAGAAGCCGGTTACAGGGATCTTCCGGAACCGAAGCTGCAGGCCCTGTGCGCCATGTTCCGCGACCGCGCCAAGACTCTTATCCAGCTGGCCGCGAACTTCGCCCCCATGCTGAAGAAGGCAGCCGATCTTGAATATGATGAAAAGGCCGTTGCCAAAAATCTCACGCCTCAGACCAAGGAATATCTCTCCGCTCTGATCAGCGTGTTCGGTGACGTTTCCGACTTCAGAAGCGAGCCAATCAACGATGCTCTCAAAGCCTATGTCGACGGGCACGGCCTGAAATTCAAGGACGTCGCCCCGGCGCTGCGCACCGCCCTGGTCGGTTTCATGGGCGGATCGCACCTTCCGGACATCATGGAATTCCTCGGGAAGGAAGAGAGCCTTGATCGCCTGAAGAGGGCCATCACCCTGACCATCGCCTAGCCTTTTCCCTTTCCCTTCCGGCGCTTTCACGCTCCGGCCCGCCACCGCGGACCGGAGCTTTTTTGCCCTTAAGACCGAGGATCTTCATGCCGCAGTCAGCCATCAGCCTTCTTGCTCCGGCCATGCAGAAATGGACAGCCGATCAGCACTGGGCAAAACTGCGCCCCATTCAGGAAAAGGCCATACCCGTCATCCTCAGGGGCGGAAGCGACGTCATCATCTCAGCAGCCACGGCCTCAGGCAAAACAGAAGCGGCCTTTCTGCCCATCGGCTCGCTCCTCATCACAAAACCCGCCAGCAGTCTGGGCGCCCTCTGCCTGAGCCCGCTCAAGGCCCTCATCAACAATCAGGCTGAGCGCCTCGCCGGCATTTTCCGGGACACGGGCGTTCCCGTCACTGCCTGGCACGGCGACGCCGGCTGGGAAACCAAACGGAACTTCTTGGAATGTCCGCGCGGCATTCTGCTCATCACCCCGGAATCCCTTGAAACGCTCCTCATGCGGCACAACACATGGTGCCGGGCCGCATTCAGCGATCTCCGCTGCGTTGTCATTGACGAGTTTCACGACTTCCTTTCCGGGGAACGCGGCTGGCAGACACAATCCCTCCTGAAACGGATCGAAAGCAAGGTGCACCGCCCCGTGCCGCGTATTGCCCTGAGCGCCACGCTGGGCGATATCGGCGAAACGGAAAACTTCCTGCGACCGGGAAGGGGCGATTACCCCTGCGCCGTCATCGATGACGAAAAAACGGCCGCCAGACCGGTCATTCAGGTACGCGGTTACACGCACCATTTCAGGTCTCCGTGGGCGAAAGACCAGGCTCCCCGTGACGAAAGGCTTATTCAGGATCTCTTCACGCTTCTCGGGGGGAAGAACAATCTCATCTTCACCAACTCCCGTTCCCGCACCGAACAGATCGCCGGAAGCCTGAGCGCCCTGTGCAGGGAAAAGGGCATGGACAACGAATTTTTCCCGCATCACGGAAGCCTCGCCCGGCACCTGCGCCTCAGCCTTGAAAAACGCCTGCAGGAAGGCAGCCAGCCCACAACCGCTGTCTGCACCAAGACCCTGGAACTCGGCATCGACATAGGCAGTGTGGACAGCATAGCCCAGGTGGCGGCCCCATGGTCCGTTGCCAGCCTGCGTCAAAGGCTTGGGCGATCCGGCAGACGGGGCGGCCGCCCCCTGCTCAGGCTCTTCATCACCGAGAACGTTCTCACTCGCAAAAGCTCCATCTGGGACATGCTGCGGCTCGAGCTCTTTCAGAGCCTGGCCATGCTCAGCCTGCTCAGCCAGGGACGTTTCGAACCGCTCGCGCCGCCCCGCCCCCACTTTTCCACACTTGTGCAGCAAATTATATCTGTTACCGCCCAGTATGGAGGAGTACGGCCTTCACAACTGTGGAATCTGCTCTGCAAAAACGGGCCGTTCCGCGTCAGCGACACGGATTTTATCCAGCTCCTGCACACGCTCGCCGACAGGGATATCATCCGCTCCGCGGAGGATCACAGAATAGAACTCACGGACAGGGGCTTCTCCATGGCGGAAGACAGCCAGTTCTCCACGTCCTTCAGCGCCACGGAATACTACGAGCTCGAAAGCGGCGAGGAGCATATCGGTGCCCTCCCTCTTGAAGAGCCTCTGGAAAAGAATCAGCGCATCCTCTTCGCCGGGCGTTTCTGGAAAATCACGGATATCGACGAGGCCCGAAGAAAAATCAGCCTTGAGCCCGCACAGGACGGCCTGTCACCGCGTTTTTCCGGAGGAGGCGCGGCCGTGCACGATATTGTGCGCAGGGAAATGCTGAAACTCTACCGGGGCGGGAAGGAACCCGGGCTCTGCGACTTCATGGCCAGAAAGCTCTTTGACGAGGGCGCAAACGCCTTCCGGGAACTCGGACTTCTCTCGCGCAGCTGCGTTTCCTGGGGAGAGAAGTTCTATATTCTGCCGTGGCTCGGGGACAGAACCACGCGCACCATCTCCGCACTTCTGCGGTCAGAGGGGCTGGACGCGAGCGATCTCCACGGCATCATAGAAGTGAAGGACACGAGCCGCCGCGCGGTCATGGACGCTGTCCGCAGCGTGCGGGACGGAGATGCCCCGGACAAAAACATCCTCGCCCGCAACATACCCGAAACCCTGTACGGCAAATTCGACTCCCTGCTCCCCGCGGAGCTCAGGATGAAGGACGCGGTCCTGCGCTATTACGATCTGGCCGGAGCCCTCAGCTGGATAAAAACATTCAGGGGCTGAACCGGCACCGGCTAGTAGCCGCAGGCGAGACCGTCCCCCCTGGGATCGGAACCGCCCTGCAGGACACCTGTCTCCTGATTTACGAGAATGGCCCCGGCGTGCCCCATGACATCGGTATAGTCTTCGACCTTCTTCACCGGATGGCCGCGCCTGGCGAGCCCGCAGACAACTTCGTCCGGGATGCGTCCCTCGAGCCTGAGATCATTGGAGTCCGCACCCCAGGTGCGCCCGTACAGCCAGCGGGGCGCGTCGATGGCTTCCTGCGGCGTCATGCCGAAATCGATCATGCGCGTTACCAGGGCTGCCTGCGTCTGCGGCTGTCCCTCTCCGCCCATGGTTCCGTATACGAGCTCTGGCCTGCCGTCCCTGAGCAGCATGGCCGGATTGAGCGTGTGGAATGTACGCTTTCCGGGCTGAAGGCAGTTCACATGCCCCGGATCGAGGGAGAAGAAACTGCCCCGGTTCTGAAGGATGATGCCCGTATCCCCGGGGACGATGGCAGAGCCGAAATCATGATAGATGCTCTGAATAAGGCTGACGGCGCAGCCTTTTCTGTCCACGACGCCGAGCCATATGGTGTCGCCTGCGGGATCCATGGGCTGCACATGCTGAGCCGCCTTCTCCATGCTGATGCGCGCGGCCTGATTGCGGCCGTGCTCCGGAGAGAGCAGAAACTTCAGGGGAATATCCAGAAAAGCGGGATCCGTGAGCCAGCGATCCCGGTCCGCAAAGGCTTCCTTGGTGGCCTCCACCAGGAGATGGTAGTAAGCGGCTGTGCCCTCTCCGAGGGCGGCCACATCGAAATTTTCAAGGATATTAAGAATTTCGAGAGACGCCATGCCCTGGGTATTGGGCGGCAGGTTGAAGGCCGTACGCCCGCGGTAGCGCACCGTTATGGGCTCCACCCAGTCAGCCGTGTGTGACGCGAAATCGGCCGCGGTCAGGAGACCGCCATGGGCGTCCATGTCTGCGCATATGCGCGCCGCAATACTGCCCCTGTAAAATTCGTCGGGACCGTTCTCCTGCAGGGCTTTCAGCGTGGCGGCCAGCCGGGGCTGACGGAACACGTCCCCCGTGAAGTACGGCTTTCCATCCCTGAGAAAGGTTTCCGAGAAAGCCTGGAAACGCTGAAGACAGCGCGCTTCCCTGTCTCCGGTATCCGTGTTGATCACGCTCCACCTGTGGAGGGAGGACGAAACGGGAACGCCGTCCACGGCAAGTTCCAGGGCGGACGCCAGCAGATCCTTCCAGGGCAGGGTGCCGTCCATGTGATCCCGGCTGTACGCGAAGGCGCTGCCCCATCCGGAAACCACACCGGGAACCGTATTGGCCGCAAGCCATCCGCGTGAAGGAATCTTCGTGAGTCCCTTTGAGCGGTAAAACCCGATAGTCGCCTTCTCTCCGGCGCGGCCCGAAGCGTTGAGGCCGCGCACAGTCCCGGAACCGGCATCGTAAATAAGCCAGAAATTGTCTCCCCCCAGCGTGCACATCTGCGGATAGACCACGGTCAGCGCGGCAGCCGTGGCGATGGCCGCTTCCACGGCGTTGCCGCCACGGCGCAGGATATCAAGGCCTGCCTGGCTCGCCAGGTAGTGGGGAGACGTCACCATGCCATGCATGGCCATGGGATCGGTGCGCTGGGAAATGGTCATGGGAGACATGGCTCCCGCCTTCATGCCGTCTGTACTCATAGCCTGTTCTCCTGTACGGGGGCCTGTCTGCTCAGGCCCGCCTGCCATTCTGCCAGCAAAAGGCGTGCCGCGGTCCGGGCGGGACGCGTCACGGGGAAAGATCCGGAAAATCACCGCACATGCCGGGGAAAGAGCGGGGAGAAAGAGCCTGCAGGGCTCTCTCCCTGCGATAAAAACGTACCACGCGTTTCCGGGATGCCGTATTTGTATCAGCCCCGTCCTGAAACGGTCCCTCCAGGCAGCAGGCTTTCCTCAAGAGAAGCGTCCACATTCACTTCCCGCGTAAAGAGCACCTTGTCCATGCGCATGGTGCCCGGCGCGGCCCCCCGCATGGGTTTCACATGGCGGACCTCGCAGTACGTGACAAGCCCCCTTTCTTCGCCTCTGAGCCAGCTCTTGCAGACCGCAAGCGATCCAGCCTCATCGAGGGTTCTTCCGGGAACCTGCTCCCCCGCATGGCGCAGGCGGATAATCACGTGGGAGCCGGGTCCGCCTGCCGCGTGCACCCAGATGTCATGCTGGGCCGCCAGCTTGCGCACGGCAAGATTCCCGCGGGCGTCCCTGCCGCGCAGAAGCGGATACCCGTCGGAACTTACGAAGAGCTGCACGTGTTTGGGAACCTCGGGCAGCTTCGCCGGCGCCGGAACATCCTGGTTATTCCCGGGCCCCGCAACCATGCCCAGAAGGATTTCATCACGGCGGCGCCGCAGCGCGGAGAGTTCGTCCGCGAGCTGCCTGCGGCGCTCAGCCACGTGCGCGAGTCCGCGCTCACCGCGCCTTGCGCTGTGGAACAGGCGTTCCATGTTTTCCCGGACCGTCCAGCGCTTATCCAGGACAATTGTGCGCTGCTTTCCATCCCGCCCCCAGACCTGTACTTCGGGGGCTCTGAAATCCTGGGGCCACTGCCAGAGCGAGCCCTGAAGGAGCAGAGCGTCTTCCTTGCCGGCCCGCATGCATCCAAGGCGTTCCTCTTCCTCGTCCTGCTTTTCCAGCAGACGGACAAGCTTCTTCTCGCGCCTGTTGAGAGGCTGTGCGGCCCTCGTGGCCTGCCTGCGTTCGGCCTCTGCCAGAACAAGATCAGCGCCGGCACGGGCCAGTGCACCGAGCACGTCCGGTTCCACGCTTTCAGTCAGCCCCTTCACCCTGTCGGGCTGCAGAGGCCAGCAGGAGACCTTTTCAACAGTACCAGGAGCACCCTGCGCACCTGGACGGGAATACAGAAAAATGTCTCCGCCTCCGTCCTCAAGATCCACAAGGAGGGCAGCCCTGTCTCCTCCGTCCATCCCCTTCATGGCCCTGCGCAGGGCCGGAGTCAGCACAGGCCATTTGTTCCAGTCAGCCAGCGCTTCTCCGAGATTTTCACGGGACGGCCAGGCGGGCTCTGAAGGAAGCGGGGCCCCGTCAGCGCCGAGAAAGCACAGCGAGGCTCCCTCGCGCAGGGAAAGCTTCAGCCAGACGAGCTTCGCGCCGTCTCCCTCGGCAGCCGGAACCTTTTCCTCTGCCGGAACGCTCCCCCCAAACATGCCTGCCGGAATGGCTCCGGATACGAGAAGCCAGAGTTCGCGCTCGACCCACCGGGACACGGCCCTTCGTATGGTGTGCCCTGCTGCGTATTTGCGCAGGCGCATCACCGGAGCGGAAGGGGTTCTGCCGGCGGCCACGCGTGCCGGGGAAAGGAACATGAAGGGATCCTTGTGCCCGGGACGGAAAACGAGTTGCGCTTTGCGGCCAAAACCGGGACGGGAAGCGAAGAGATCCAGGTTAAGCGTCAGCACGCCGTCTGCCGGCTCCTGGATTTTTGCCAGACGGGCTCCCTCAAGGAGCGGTACGCAGGCTCCGCAGAAACGGCGGAAAAGATGGGCGTCCAATTTCTTCCTCCGGCTTGTGGCGTTTCAGAAAAAAACGGCACGCCCGTCAGAAAAGGCGGGCATGCCATTGAAGTGCATAGTTCGGAAATGAAGATCCCCGGAGAGGTTAATCGCCCCGCTGACTCTCTTCTTCTTCCTGCTTGGCCTTGCAGTTGATGCAAAGGCGGGTCACCGGACGGGCTTTGAGACGGCTGAGGCTGATTTCCTCGCCGCATTCTTCGCAGATGCCGTAGGTGCCGTCATCGATGCGCTGAAGAGCCTCCTTCACCTTCTTGATCAGGCGGCGTTCCCTGTCCCTGATGCGGAGAGTGAACGCACGATCCGACTCGGCCGTGGCGCGATCCGCGGGGTCAGCGAAGTTCTCACTGGTACCGCTGAGTTCCTCGAGCGTCGTATCACCCTTCTTCTGGGCCTCCTCAAGCATATTGGTGAGAAGGTTCCGGAAATATTCAAGGTCTTTCTGGTCCATAAACCCCTCCCGCCGAAAGGCGGAATTGCATGCAAAAAGTGTAAGCCCCCGGGATATTCCATTTCATGGAACGGGGCGGGGTCCCTCATCCCCTCATTGTTAGATTGGATAATGTAACAAAACAGACGGGTTATGTAAAGCATAAAACTTTCAGAAGACGGTCCGAAGCTTCGGATTCTGACGGGCTTATACCCCTTCAGAGCAGGAATATCGCGGAAAAAAGAAAGCCCTGCCGTCATTCCCATCCCGGTATCCGCGGCCCGGCTTTTCCCCGGCGTCTGGAAGAAATCCATGAAGGCCCGGCCTGACTTCCGGAAACGGAAATCCTTGTTTACGCAGCCACAGGGGCATACACTTTCCTGATACGACCACTGGAGGATACCTATGGCCAAACCTGCCGCACGAAAAAAAACCGCTTCCGGCTCCCCGCTCCCCGAAGGCGCCCATGAACGCAGCCGCATGGTGCTCGAACTGCTCACCAGGCGGTACCCGCATCCGGCGACCTATCTGCACCATGAGACGCCCTGGCAGCTGCTCGTGGCCACGGCCCTCTCGGCCCAGTGTACGGACGATCGGGTGAACATGGTCACGCCGGACCTCTTCAGGCGCTGGCCGGGACCTGCCGAGATGGCCTCGGCACCTCTCGGGGAAGTGGAGGACGCCATCCGCTCCGTGGGACTCTACCGCAGCAAGGCGAAGAATATCACCGCCGCGGCGCAGCGGGTCACCGAAGTGTACGGCGGCGAGCCTCCGAAAACCATCGCCGAGCTCACGACACTCCCCGGCGTTGCCCGCAAGACTGCCAATATCGTGCTCTCGAGCGGCTATGGCATCAACGAGGGTATAGCCGTGGACACGCACGTCAAACGGATCACGCACAGGCTGGGGCTTACTTCACAGACGGATCCCGTCAAGGTGGAACAGGATCTCATGCAGCTCTTTCCCCAGAAAGAATGGGGAGACATCAACCACAGGCTCGTGCTCTTCGGGCGCGCTGTCTGCACGGCGCGTTCGCCAAAATGCGGAGAATGCGAGATGAGCTCATTCTGCCCGAAGCTGGAGCCGCCGCGGGCGAAAAAATAATACAGGACACAAAAGCCTCCGGAACCATACGGCTCCGGAGGCTTTTGTGCTTAAAAAGAAGTTTCTCAGTCCTCGATGACGGTTCCCAGCGCCTCGCCGCCCGTGAGGTAGCGTCTGAGCGCCGAAGGCTCGGATCCGTTGAGGATGAGCGAACGGCGGCAGCCGTGATCAAGTGCGCTCAGGCAGGCGTCAACCTTGGGTATCATACCCCCGGAAATGGTTCCGTCGGCCTTGAGAGCCTCAATATCCTTCCTCGTGAGGCGGGGCAGCAGGACATGATTTTTGTCCAGCACGCCGGGAACGTCGCTCATAAGCACGAAATACCCGGCCTGCAGGGCGCCGGCGATGGCGCCGGCCGCGTAGTCGGCGTTGATATTAAGGGGCCTGCCGTCAGGACCTTCGGCCACTGGCGCCACAACGGGCACGTAGCCGCCATCCATGAGACAGGAAAGAAGACCGGGTCTAACAGAGGGTATCCCCCCCACGCGGCCGAGCTCCGGCCTTTCCACCACAGCCTTCAGAAGCCCGCCATCGCGGCCGGAGATGCCGCAGCAGGAAAGGCCGTAGCCTTCGAAGAGGCCCACGACAGCCTTGTTGACCTGGCCCGCGAGCACCATTTCCACGGCTTCCATGGTGGCGTCATCCGTTACACGCAGGCCGTCCACAAAATGGCTCTCAATGCTGAGGCGCTTCAGGAGCGCGGAAATCTGCGGTCCGCCGCCGTGCACCACGATGAAGCGTCCGCCTTCATGAACGAGGCCGGACATATCTTCCGCAAAGGCCCTGCCGAGTTCCGGCACGGTCATGGCGTGTCCGCCGTATTTGATGACCACAGGCGCTGAGTTCATACATTTCCCCCTGGTATCAGGCGCGCCCGCCTCTCTCCTGCCGGAGATCTGGCACACGGCACGCTTTGACTGTTTTCTGACGTTCCCCGCGGTGCTGTCAGCAGGCTGTGCTCCCACCCCCTGCCTCAGGCCGGCACAGGGAGTACATCACTCTCCGTCCGCTTCCGCGGAGGAAGAGGTTTTCCCCTCCATTCCGGGAGCTTTTTCGCCGGCTTCCCTCGCGGCGCGCCTCTCGCGGCGCAGCCTCTCGTCCTCTGCGCAGTGCAGGCTGGCAAGCTCGTGCTTTTCCTGGCGTACTTCCTCCCAGGTCATGCGGGTGAACCCAGTGCGCTCCACATCCGGCACGACCTGATAAATCTGCTGATGACCGCCGGCGTCTTTGCACCAGACCCGGACAGCTCCCCCTGCCTGAACGGCACGGGGTGAATAGGAAGCCGCCACGGCCAGAGCCTTCATGAGTGTGTCAGCGCCCCAAGCCGTGCCTCCGCGCAGAAGCACGAAGGGACCGGAAAAATCACACATGCCGCAGGTCAGGTCGCCTTCACGCACAAAGCGCTTCAGTTTCTCGTTGTCACTGCTGTTGCGCCCGATGATGAGCCATGCGGCGGGGCTTTCGCTGAAGTTCCAGAACTGACGTCCAACGGCGGCGAGATAGTAATCGTCCACGGTTCCGCCCTGATAGCGGGTGCGGATGGGCCAGTAGCGCCTGGCATTCTCCCGTTCGGCGAGCCAGCAGCCGCCTCCGGGCGTGGGGATTTCCGTGAACCCGAACTCCTTCGCAAGGGCAAGCTGTTCCTGACGGCCGCGGCCGTGTATGCCAAGAAGCTTCGAACGGTCCACCAGTCCGGAAAGTTCCATGGGCGTGGGATCAAGATGGTGCGCGCAGAGAGGCCGCAGCAGGATGCCGTCCACACCGGCTTCCCTGCGGATGGTATTCATGACATCGCAGCGCTGGGACATAGGACGCTGTCCCACAACCTCACCAGTGGCAAGAAATTTCGCCCCGACCTTTTCCATGTAGGCTCTGGCCATTCTGAGCAGGGTAATCTTGCAGTCCACGCAGGGATTCATCACCTTGCCAAAGCCGTGAGGAGGCCAGCCGTTCACCAAATCCACGATGGGCTGCGACGCGTCAGCGATGACCACGTCGACACCGTAGAGGCGTTTCCAGCGCTCAGCGGAATGGAGCGAACCGAAAAAGGGAGACACAAAATGCAGACAGCGCACGGAAAGCCCCTGCTCCATAAGCACGCGGGAGGCGAGTATGCTGTCGAGTCCTCCTGAAAAAAGGACAATACCGTCAATTGCGTTATTCATAACGGCCTTTTTATACGAGAGGGCGTCCCCCTGCAAGCCGGAGAGAGACAGGGCAATCCCTCCCATTCCCGTAAAAAACAGCATGTTTCCGGAATGTTGTGTTTATTTATTAGTTTTTTACTATGTTGCGTTGCAGTTTTTGAAATGTTAGTGGGTATTCCTTTGCAAAATGACAATCCCGGAGGAGAAACGTTATGGCGAAAAAACCGGCTCTGACCCCGGAAGAGGCCAAGAAGGAAGCCCTCGGTACAGCCCTCACGACCATTGAACACAAATATGGCAAGGGCGCCGTCATGCGGCTTTCCGATCATCCCGCAATACGCATCCCCGTTATTCCCACGGGTTCCATCGGTCTCGATCTCGCTCTGGGCGTGGGGGGCATCCCCCGCGGCAGAATCACGGAAATTTACGGCCCCGAATCATCGGGCAAAACGACTCTCACGCTGCACCTCATCGCTGAATGCCAGAAGCGCGGAGGCACCTGCGCCTTCATCGACGCCGAACACGCTCTCGACGTGGCGTACGCCCGCGCCCTCGGCGTCGACACTGACAACCTGATTATTTCCCAGCCTGACTACGGCGAACAGGCCCTCGACATCGCTGATATGCTGGTGCGCTCCGCCGCCGTTGAGCTCGTGGTGGTCGACTCCGTGGCGGCCCTGGTTCCCCAGGCCGAACTCGAGGGCGATATGAGCGACACCCAGGTCGGCAGCCACGCCCGTCTCATGTCCCACGCCATGCGCCGCCTCACGGGGACCATCCATAAATCCCATACCGCTGTCGTCTTCATCAACCAGATCCGCATGAAAATCGGCAGTCTCGGCTACGGCAGCCCCGAAACCACCACGGGCGGCAACGCCCTCAAGTTTTACGCTTCCGTGCGCCTTGACATCCGCCGCCTGCAGACGCTCAAGGACAAGGACACGCCCATCGGTTCCCGCACCCGGGTCAAGGTCGTCAAGAACAAGGTGTCCCCGCCCTTCAAGGTGGCCACCTTCGATATCATCTACGGCCACGGCATCTCCCGGGCCGGAGAGCTCATCGACTACGGCATCGAAGGCAAAATCATTGATCAGAGCGGATCCTGGTTTGCCTATGGCGGGGAAAAACTCGGACAGGGGCGCGAAAATATCCGTCAGCTCCTTGACGAGGACGCAGATCTGCGTGCCCGCGTGGAAGCCGACGTGTACAAATACCTCGGTATGACTCCGCCCGACGAGGCAGGTGCCATGCCCATCGAAGGGGAAGACACCCCCATGCCCGTAGACGCACCCGTTCAGCCCGAAATGCCCGCTGGCGGAGAATTCCCCGATCCTGATCCGAATTTGTAACAGTCTGGTCCCGGATCCGGTTCCGCGCGAAGGCGCGGGGCCGGATCTCCTGAACCTGTTTCTCAACCCTTTTTCAGCTTTTAGTTTCAACGGAGCCCTTCATGCTCACTGCCAAAGAAATACGCCGCCGTTATCTCGAATTCTTTAAGGAGCGCGGTCATACCGTCGTCGCTTCCGGACCGCTTATTCCCCCGAACGACCCCACTCTCCTCTTCACCAACGCCGGCATGGTCCAGTTCAAGAAATGCTTCACCGGTGAGGAAGACCGCGGATATCACCGCGCCACCACGGCACAGGTCTGCCTGCGTGTTTCCGGCAAGCACAACGACCTTGAAAATGTCGGCCGCACGGCCCGCCACCACACTCTCTTCGAGATGCTCGGCAACTTCTCCTTTGGCGATTATTTCAAAAAAGACGCCATTACATGGGCCTGGGATTTCTGCACGAAGGAACTGAAACTTCCCGCTGACAAACTCTGGGTCACCGTCTACAAGGACGACGACGAGGCCGCGGATCTCTGGCACCAGATCGCCGGACTTCCCTACGAACGCATCGTCCGGATGGGCAAAAAGGACAATTTCTGGACCATGGGCGACACCGGCCCCTGCGGTCCCTGCTCCGAAATTTACATCGACCAGGGCGAGGACATGGCCTGCGGCCCCAACTGCGGCATCGGCAAGTGCGACTGCGACCGCTTCCTCGAAATCTGGAACCTCGTTTTCACCCAGTTCGAGCAGATGCCTGACGGCACCCAGAAGCCCCTCGCCAAACCCAACATCGACACCGGCATGGGCCTCGAGCGCATTGCCGCAGTCTGCCAGGGCAAGCGCTCGAACTTTGACTGCGACCTCTTCCAGAGCATTATCCAGTACGCAGCCCAGTGCGCCGGCGTAACCTACAGCTTCTCCGCACCCGATACCAACGATGTCGACACGGCCCTCAGGGTCATCGCCGACCACAGCCGCGCGGCCGCCTTCCTGATTTCCGGCGGCACGCTGCCTTCCAATGAAAGCCGCGGCTACGTCCTGCGCCGCCTCATCCGCCGCGCCCTGCGCTTCGCCACGCTTATCGGCGTCCACGAGCCTTTCCTGTACAAAGTCGTCGGCAAGGTCATTGAAATCATGGGCGACGACTTCCCCGAACTCAGGGAAAACGCTGACTTCATCCGCCGCGTCGTGCATCAGGAAGAAGTCCGCTTCTCGCAGACCCTGGACAAAGGGCTGCGTCTCCTCGAGAACGAGATGGCAGAATGCCGCAGCAAGAACATCACCGAGATTCCCGGCTCCTTCTGCTTCCTGCTCTCCGACACCTACGGTTTCCCGCTGGACATCGTGACCGACGTGGCCGGCAAGCAGGGCTTCACCGTCGATGTGAAGGGCTTTGACAGCCTCATGGCCGAACAGCGCGCCCGTGCCCGCGAAAGCCAGAAGAAGGTCGGCCTGCTCGGCCAGAGCACCGGTCCGAATATTTTCCAGCAGCTCACCGATGACGGCATCGAAAGCGTCTTCACAGGATACTCGGAGCTCACCAGCCAGGGCCGCATCATCGCTCTTCTCGACAGTGAGGGCGTCCCCTGTGAGGAACTCCCCCAGGGAAGCAAAGGCTTCGTCGTGACCAACCGCACTCCCTTCTACGGAGAATCCGGCGGCCAGAAAGGCGATACCGGCACCATGACAGATGAAGAAAATGTGGCAAATGTCACAGACACCATCAAACCCAATCCCGCACTTTATGTACATGCCGTTGAAGTCACCAAAGGCTCCCTGCGCATTGACCGTGAGGTGACTCTCGCCGTGGACAGGGAACGCCGCATGGCCATGGCCCGCAACCATTCCGCCACGCACCTTCTTCAGGCTGCCCTGCGCAAGGTCCTCGGTTCCCACGTCAAACAGGCCGGCTCCCTTGTGGATCCCGACCATCTCCGCTTCGACTTCAGCCATATTCAGGCCATGACGCCCGATGAAATCGCTGCCGTCGAGCGTGAGGTGAACGCCGCCATTCTGGCCGACATGCCCGTTACCACCGAGGTAATGGATCACGATGAAGCCATGAAGACCGGGGCCATGGCCCTCTTCTCCGAGAAGTACGGCGCCAAGGTCCGCGTGGTCACCATGGGAGGGGACGACGGTGTCTTCTCCCGCGAACTCTGCGGCGGCACACATCTGTCCCGCACGGGTCAGGCCGGTTCCTTCTACATCACGTCCGAATCCGGCGTGGCCGCCGGCGTGCGCCGCATCGAGGCCGTCACGGGCATGAAGGCCTATGAACTCGCCTGCGCGGAACGCGCCAGAATCACCGAACTCGCGCACCTCTTAAAAGCCCGTCCTGAACAGCTCGAGGAACGCGTGGAGGGAATGGCCGCAAAAATCAAGAAGCTCGAGAAGGCCAGCGAAAAGGCGTCCGCTGCCAGCGTCAGCGGCGCCGACATCGCTTCCAGCGCCGAAACCGTAGGCTCCGTCAGATTCGCCTGCGCCCGCCTCGAAGGCGTCAGCATCAAGGCCATGCGCAGCCTCATGGATGACATCCGCTCCAGAATGCCCTCCGGTGTGGCGGCCCTCTTCTCCGAGGAAGGCGGCAAAGCCAACATCATCGTCTATGTCTCGAAGGATCTGCATGACCGCTTTACCGCTCCCTCGCTCATCAAGCAGGTGGCCCCGCTGTGCGGAGGATCCGGCGGCGGACGTCCGGATATGGCCCAGGCCGGCGGCACCAATCCTGCCGGCATAGGCGAGGCTATGGCCAGGCTGAAGGAACTTCTCGCGTAGTTCCCTTTTATCGGGAGTCTGTTACACTTGTCCGGCGGCCTTCAGGGCCGCCGCTCTTCCATCCAACCAGTATCTCTCCGGCCGTTTGGGACGGAGAAGGGATATACGCCATGATAGGAATCTCGAAACTTTACTGCGGCCAGGCCGAAGAATCCGACGTTCTCCGCTACGGCCGCGACTCCGCGAAACTGCCTTCCCATCTTCTGCAGTTTTCCGCCGACAAGAAACCGGTCATCGTCTGGAACATGACCCAGCGCTGCAATCTGAAATGCAAGCACTGCTACGCCCAGGCCGTGCCGATTGACGGAAAGGATGACATCAGCACCGAACAGGCCAAGGTCATGATTTCCGACCTCGCCGCCTACGGCTGCCCGGTCATGCTCTTCTCCGGCGGCGAACCAACCGTGCGTGAAGACCTCGTGGAACTCGCCAGCTTTGCCAAATCCAAGGGCATGCGCGCCGTTATTTCAACCAATGGCACACTCATCACCAAGGCCAAGGCAAAGGAACTCAAAAGCGTCGGCCTCTCCTACGTGGGCATCTCCCTTGACGGTCTCGAGGAAATTCACGACCGGTTCCGCGGCGTGAAGGGAGCGTTCAAGAAGGCTCTTGAAGGCCTCGAGAACTGCAAGGCCGAAGGACTCAAAGTCGGTCTGCGCTTCACCATCAACAAGGGCAACGTGGACCAGATCCCCGGCATTTTCCAGATTCTCAGGGACTACGAAGTACCCCGCGCCTGCTTCTACCACCTCGTCTACTCCGGCCGCGGTACGACCCTGGTCAATGAGGACCTCACTCACGAACAGAGCAGAGCCTGTGTCGATCTCATCATGGATGAGACAAGAAAATGCTTTGAAGACGGCAAACCCAAGGAAATTCTCACCGTGGACAACCACGCTGACGGACCTTACCTCTGGATGCGCCTGAAACGCGAGGATCCCAAACGCGCCGAGGAAGTCTTCCACCTCCTGCAGTACAACGAGGGCAACAACTCCGGCCGCGGCATCGGCTGCATTTCCTGGGACGGCAAGGTTTCCGCCGACCAGTTCTGGCGTCAGCATGTGTTCGGAAACGTTCTCGAACGCCCCTTCTCCGAGATCTGGGACGATCCCAATATCGAGCTTCTGCACAAGATGAAGAACAAGAAGCTCTACGTGAAGGGACGCTGCCATCAGTGCCAGTTCCTCAACATCTGCGGAGGCAACTTCCGCGCCCGCGCCGAAGCCGTTTACGGTGACGAGTGGGCTCCGGATCCGGCCTGCTACCTCACTGACGAGGAAATCGGCATCAAGTAGCCGTCTTTCACCTCTTTTCTGAAACAGGTCAGACCCCCTGTGTCCCTTTGCGGGCACAGGGGGTCTGCAGAATCGGACATCTAACATCGCCGCGCTTCCTGACGGCATGACAGCCTTCCCTGCGCGGCTCTGGAGATAAGCAATGCAAGACTTCTTCCGTGGCAGGCGCCTGCGTCAGACGCCCCAGATGCGCGATTTCTTCCGTGAGACGCCCCCCGTGCTCGTGGAAGATCTGATTATGCCCTATTTCGTGGTGGAGACCGAGGATCAGTCCCTCGAGAAAGAAATCGGGACCATGCCCGGCCAGTACGACCTCTCCCTCACCAAACTGGAAGAGCACGTGGCCAAAGCCGTAGACAACGGCCTCAGGAATGTCATCCTTTTCGGTATCCCGGGTGCCAAGGATGAAAAGGCCAGCGGCGCCTATGCCGAAAACGGCATTATTCAGAAGGCCTGCCGGGCCCTGAAGAAACGTTTCCCCAGCCTTTTTATCATCACCGATGTGTGCCTCTGTGAGTACATGAGCCACGGCCATTGCGGCGTACTCACCAAGGACGGCAGGGTTCTCAACGATCCCACACTCGAGCTTCTCACCAAGACAGCTGTCAGTCAGGCCCAGGCCGGCTCCGACATGGTCGCCCCTTCCGATATGATGGACGGCCGCGTTGCCGCCATCCGCGCCGGTCTTGACGCCGCCGGGTTCACCTACACGCCCATTATGTCCTACGCGGCCAAGTACGCCTCCGCCTACTACGGCCCCTTCCGTGATGCCGCTGACTCCGCTCCCGCCTGCGGCGACCGCAAGTCCTACCAGATGGATCCCGGCAACGGCAGGGAAGCCATGCGCGAAGTGTTCGCCGATCTGGACGAAGGCTGCGACGCCATCATCGTGAAGCCCGCAGGCCCCTACGGCGACATTCTCCGTCAGGTCCGCGACGCCGTGGACTGCCACGTTTGTGCCTACCAGGTCAGCGGCGAATACGCTCTCATCCGCGCTGCCGGCATCAACGGCTGGGTAGACGAGCAGCGCATCATGATGGAATCCCTGCTCGGCCTCAAGAGAGCCGGCGCGGACAGCATCATCACCTACTTTACGGAAACCGTCCTCAGCAAGGGGCTTGCCCGATGAGCCATCCAGCCACGCCTCCCGCAGGCTGCGGCATGCCGCACTGCCCGACGGGCAGAGGCATGGGACCCAAAACGCTTGAAGACGGATCCCCCGCCTGCCGCATCATCGCCTGGGAAGTCACCCGCTCGTGCAACCTCGCCTGCAAGCACTGCCGCGCCGAGGCTCATCTCGAGCCCTACCCTGGTGAACTGAATCACGAAGAAGCCCTGAGCCTTATCGATACGTTTCCGCAGGTTGGACGCCCGCTGGTCATCTTCACCGGCGGCGACCCGATGATGCGCAAGGACGTCTACGAACTCGTCCGCTACACTCACGATAAGGGACTCATGTG
>ONPA01000240.1 GCA_900319575.1 uncultured Desulfovibrio sp.
AAAAAAGAACGTGAAGAAAAATGGCGTCAGTTCCCTGAAAGCCCGGAAAATAACGCTGTTTTCTCTTCTGCTTCCGGATTCGGGGATGAAAGCCGGGAAAAGATGCCACCCTGGAGCCTCCGGTTAACAAGGAAGAGCCACATGCACATCTTAACAAGGTTAACATTTCCCCGTCACACAACGGTAACATTTCCCGTGGAATCTTGCAGGCGATGGAGAAGGTTCCCGCTCACAGCGCGGGGACAGACAGAGCTCCCGAATTTTACTGTGAAACCTTTAGGAGGATCACAATGTCCCTTAGCAAGATTTTCGCCGCGACCGTTCTCAGCCTCGCAGTCGCCAGCCCGGCCATGGCCGGCCAGCTGGTCATCAACGGTTCCACCACCGTTCTTCCTGTCATGCAGAAAGCCGGTGAAGCCTTCATGGCTTCCCATCCCGATATTCAGCTTTCCATTTCCGGCGGCGGTTCCGGCAACGGCATCAAGGCCCTCATGGAAGGCCAGTGCAACATTGCCATGAGCTCCCGTGACATGAAGGACAAGGAAAAGGAAGCCTGCAAGGCGAAGAATATCAATCCTGTCCGCACCACCATCGCCGTTGACGCCATCGTGCCTGTTGTCAATCCTGGCAACCCGCTCAAGGAAATCACCTCCGAGCAGCTCAAGGATATCTACGCCGGCAAGATCACGAACTGGAAGGAAGTCGGCGGCAAGGACGGCAAGATTGTCGTTGTGTCCCGTGACTCCTCCTCCGGCACCTTCGAATGCTGGAACGAGCTCATCATGAAGAAGGAACGCGTTGCTCCCTCCGCTCTCATGCAGGCTTCCAACGGCGCCGTCGTGCAGGCTGTCGCCAAGAACCCCAACGCCATCGGCTACATCGGCCTCGGCTACCTGAACAGCTCCGTCAAGGGTCTCCATGTTGACAAGAAGGAACCCACTGCCCAGAACGCCCTCTCCAAGACCTGGCCTATCAGCCGTGAGCTCTACATCTTCACCAACGGCGAGCCCCAGGGTGATGCCAAGGCTCTCGTCACCTACCTTCTGGATCCTACCAAGGGTCAGAAGAACGTGGCTGAAGTCGGCTACATTCCTCTCGGCAAGTAAGCGCTTCGCCTGAAACAGCACCGTCCAGCCGGGCAACCCGGCTGGACGGTTTCATATTTCCCAGGAACCCGGAGCAAACAGATGCACCATTCCGCGCTTAAAGAAAAAGTCATCAGAAATACGATGGGCGTCACGGCCATCATCTCACTGCTGGCTCTACTCGGGATAGTCCTCTTCCTTTTTATAGAGGGATTTCCCCTGTTCACGCACTATTCCGTCTGGGACTTCCTTACCGGCATGCTGTGGTATCCGACGGAGGATCCCGGTCAGTTCGGCATTCTTCCCCTGCTCGCCGGTTCCCTGGCCGTGACGGCCCTTTCTTCGCTTTTTGCCATTCCCCTTGGCGTCTTCACGGCCGTTTACCTCACTGAAGTGGCGCATCCCACCACCCGCCGCTTCATCAAGCCTTTTATTGAGCTTCTCGCAGCCCTGCCTTCCGTCGTCCTCGGTTTCCTTGGCATGGTTGTCCTCGCGCCGTTCATTCAGACGGCCTTTGGCGCTGATTCTGGCCTCAACCTGCTGAACGCGTCCATCGTGCTCACCTTTATGACAGTTCCCACTATCTGCTCCATTTCCGAGGACGCCCTG
Organism: uncultured Desulfovibrio sp.; assembly: GCA_900319575.1. Lineage (GTDB taxonomy): Bacteria > Desulfobacterota > Desulfovibrionia > Desulfovibrionales > Desulfovibrionaceae > Desulfovibrio. The sequence continues at coordinate 1,695 of ONPA01000240.1, forward strand.
CACGCCGTGCCCCTCTCGCTGAGAGAAGGATCTCTGGCCCTCGGGGCGACCCGCTGGCAGACCATAATCCGCGTGGTTATCCCTGCCGCCTTTTCCGGTATCGGCACCAGCGTCATGCTGGGCATGTCCCGTGCCATTGGCGAGACCATGGTTGTGCTCATGTGCGCCGGCGGCGGCGGAATCATTCCGACCTCGCTGCTTGATCCCGTGAGGCCCATGCCCGCGTCCATCGCAGCCGAAATGGCAGAGGCTCCCTTCGGATCCGACCATTACCGCGCGCTCTTTGCCATCGGCATCGTGCTTTTCTTCATGACCCTGGCTTTCAACCTTATCGCCGACTACATCGCCAAAAAGCACCGCCAGGCCGGCACCTCAAGCCTGTAGGACGGAGGAGACCCCATGGAAAATCTTTCTTCTTCCGCCGCCCAGCCCCTCAACCTGCCATCTGCTGAAGGCCGGCGCCGCACAGAAATGTGCATGATTCTCTTTCTGAAAGTCATTGCCGCCATCAACGTTCTCGCCCTGGCCGGTGTCTGCGCCTATCTCGCCATCGAAGGCCTGCCCGTCATCTCCTGGAGCTTCCTCACGGAGCCTCCGAAGAACATGATGACTGAAGGCGGTATTTTCCCCTGCATCATCGGAACGGCCATACTTTCCCTCGGCTCGCTCATCATCGCCTTCCCTCTGGGCGTGGCCTCGGCCATCTATCTCCATGAATACGCCGGGAACACGCGCTTCGCCGATATCGTCCGCCTTGGCGTCAACAACCTGGCCGGTGTGCCTTCCGTTGTTTTCGGCCTCTTCGGCCTTTCCTTCTTCGTCACCTTCCTCGGCATGGGCGTAAGCATCCTGTCCGGCGTGCTGACGCTCGCCCTGCTTACACTGCCCGTCATTATCAGCACATCCGAAGAAGCCCTCAGGAACGTGCCTGACACCTACAGGGAGGCGTCCCTCGCCCTCGGCGCCACGCAGTCCCAGACCATCGCCAGGGTGGCGCTCCCCTGCGCCCTTCCCGGCATGCTCACCGGCGCCATCCTCGGCGTCGCCAGGGCAGCCGGCGAGACTGCGGCCATCATGTTCACGGCGGCCGTCTACTTCACGCCGAAAACGCCGTCTTCCATCTTTGATCCCGTCATGGCCCTGCCCTATCACATCTACGTGCTCTGCACAGCCGGCACGGAAATCGACAAGACCCGCCCGCTGCAGTACGGCACCGCCATCGTGCTCATCTTCCTCGTCCTGGGCATGAATATGATCGCGATCTTCGTCCGCGACCGCCTTCAGAAAAAGATGTAAGGCAGAACGTCCCGTCTCCTCTTCCTTTCGGAAGCCGGCTGCTCTCCCGCGGCCGGCTTTTTGGCGTCCAGGCCACAGACATTTCCCGGCCCTGCAGACCACTGCCTCATCAGACTGAAGACAGCGGAAACGGAGCGGGAATCCCGGCTCAGCTGAAAAAAAATCAGGGGCGTCACGGAGCGGACCGGGGCATACCGTGCTGCCGGCAGCCTCCCCGCGATCCGGGGAGCGTTCCTTTCCAGCCTCCTCCGTATCCTCTGAGTCCCGCTGCAGGCACTTCCGGTGCCATGCGCCGCACCGGACGCAGCGGACGCATGCACACAAACCGCTTCCCACACATGGCCGGGGGAAGAGCGGAAGACAAAAAAAAGAGCCTGCAGAAAACTCTGCAGGCTCACTGAAAAAAATGGAGCGGGAAACGGGATTTGAACCCGCGGCCTCCAGCTTGGGAAGCTAGCACTCTACCACTGAGTTATTCCCGCACGGGATGCCGAAAAATTTTGGAGCGGGAGACGGGATTTGAACCCGCGACGTCAACCATGGCAAGGTTGCACTCTACCGCTGAGTTACTCCCGCTCAACGAAAAGGGACTCTACGCCGGAGAGCCCTTTCCGTCAAGCACTTTTTTATTTTTTACAAAGAATTCTTCAAATCGCGTTTATCGATGACGCGGGTGGCCTTGCCCTTGGAACGCTCAATGGAATGGGGCTCCATGAGACGGACCTTCGTGGTCACTCCGAAGAAGTCCTTAATCTGGCTCTTCAGTTTGGCCTGGATTTCCTGGAGCTTGCCGATCTGGTCATGGAAAATGGACTCGTTCACTTCGACCTGGACTTCCATGGTATCGAGGGAGCCCTCACGCTCAACCACCAGCTGGTAGTTGGGAGACAGACCGTCCGTCTTCAGGATGAGGTTCTCGATCTGCTGCGGGAAGACGTTCACGCCGCGGATAATGAGCATATCATCGGAACGGCCGGCAAAGCGCTGCAGGCGTGCGTGCGTGCGGCCGCACTTGCAGGGCCTGGTGTCAATGGAAGTGAGGTCGCGGGTGCGGTAGCGGATGAGCGGAGAGCCTTCCTTGGTCAGGTTGGTCAGCACGAGCTCTCCGAGCTCGCCTTCAGGCACGGGCTCGCCAGTGGCGGGATCCACGATTTCGGCGATGAAGTGATCTTCCCAGAGATGCAGGCCGTTGTGTTCGCTGCAGTCAATGGCCACGCCGGGTCCCATGATCTCGGAAAGGCCGTAGATATTGTGGGTATCAATACCCATATTTTCTTCCATTTCCTGACGCATGGCCTTGGACCAGGGCTCACCGCCGAAAATGCCCACGCGCAGGGGCAGCTTCTTGAAGTCGATGCCGTTCTCAAGGCCGACTTCATAAAGATGGAGAGCGTAGGAAGGCGTGCAGGCCAGAACCGTGGCGCCGAGATCGCGGATGAGGACGGTCTGACGGCGGGTTGAACCGCCGGACGCGGGGACGACGGTGCATCCAAGTTCGGTGGCAGCGTCGTGCAGTCCGAGGCCGCCGGTAAAGAGGCCGTAGCCGTACGCCACGTGCACGAGATCCTGCGGGGTGACGCCGCTCGCCATGAGGCAGCGGCAGCCCATCCGCGCCCAGTTCTTCAGGTCGCGCTTCGTGTAGCAGCCCACAACAGCCTGGCCCGTGGTGCCGCTCGAAGCGTGCAGGCGCGCGATGTTTTCACGCGGCACGGCCATGAAGCCCAGGGGATAACGGTCGCGCAGATCCTGCTTGGTGGTAAAGGGCAGGCGGCGGATGTCATCGAGACTCCTGATATCCGTGGGTTTGACGCCGAGTTCGTCGAAGCGCTTATGATAGAAGGGGACATTGTAGTACACCCGGTTCGCCACGTCCTGCAGCCTCTTCAGCTGCAGGGCTTTAAGTTCTTCCCGGGGCATACTTTCCATTTTGATATCGTAAAGCATGACCAGCTCCTTACCTGCTTGATTATACATGCTTATTTGGGTAGGTACATTGGGCGGTCATTCTTGCCCTTTCTCCGGCAATCGTCAAGAACGCCCGTGCCAAACACGCTTATCCATATTTAAAAGATATAATGAGGGACTATGAACAGCATCACTCCCAAAAAGAAAGTCTATTCCGATCTCCCCACCGGGGAGAAGATGGCCGACATGGCCCGCTTCCTGCAGGAGCACAAGGCCCAGAACGTCACCACCATTGATCTTTCCGGACGCGGCTCCTTCACTGACGGCCTGATCATCGCCACGGCGACTTCCGTGCGCCACGCCCAGAGCCTCGCCGACGGCATTTCCGCCCTCTGCCATGAAAAGAAGTACGAGTACCTCCGCATGGACGGTTATACCAACGGCCAGTGGCTGCTCGTGGACTGCAACGATGTGGTCGTCAATATTTTCCAGGAAGCCACGCGCGAAATGTACAATCTGGAAGCCCTCTGGAGCGTCCCCTCGTCCCGCGAGGAACTGCGCACCATGGCGGCAAAGGCTGAAAAGGCAGAATAATGAAACCCACACTTCTCCTGATTATGGACGGCTGGGGCATAGCCCCTGCCGGACCGGGCAACGCCACGAGCCTTGCCCGCACTCCCAATCTGGACAGACTCACAGCCACCTGCCCTCACTCCCAGCTTAAGGCCTCGGGCCGCGCCGTCGGCCTGCCCGAAGGCTATATGGGCAACTCCGAAGTCGGACACCTCAATATCGGCGCGGGCCGTGTCGTCTACCAGGACATGACGCGTATCGACATGGCCATGGAAGACGGCACGCTGGAAACCAATCCCGTCTTCGTGAATGTCGTACAGGAAACCCTGAAGGCGCACGGCAGGCTTCATTTCGCCGGCCTTCTTTCCGACGGCGGCGTACACAGCCACATCCATCATCTTATCGCCCTGTGCAGGGCCGCGGCCGGCGCCGGCGTCCCCATTCTGGTCCACTGTTTCATGGACGGCCGCGACACGCCGCCCTCGAGCGGCAAAAAATACATCACCCAGCTCCAGGACGCGCTGAAGGATCTGAAAAACGCCCACATCGCCGCACTCTACGGCCGTTTCTACGCCATGGACCGCGACAAGCGCTGGGAGCGCGTGAAGCAGGCCTTCGATCTCTTCTGCCACGGTGAGGGGCCCCGGAAGGCAGACGCGCTCGGGGCCCTGGACGATTCATATAAGGAAGGCGTCACCGATGAGTTCGTCAAACCCGTCTGGGTCAGCCAGGAAGAACCCGGGCTGAAGGACGGCGACGGCGTCTTCTTCTTCAATTTCCGGGCCGACCGCATGCGCGAAATCGTCTCAGCCCTCACGTCACCGGACTTCAGCGGCTTCGACCGCGGCACGCTCCCGAAACTGGCCGGCGCCGCCTCCATGACATCCTACGACGCGGCTCTGACCATCCCTGTTGCCTTCCCGGATCAGGACATTCCCATGGTTCTGGGCGAGGTGGTCTCCAGAGCGGGGCTTCGCCAGCTGCGCCTCGCGGAAACGGAGAAGTACGCCCACGTGACCTATTTCTTCAACGGCGGCGTGGAAAAGCCCTTTGACGGCGAGGACCGCATCCTCGTTCCCTCGCCCCGCGACGTGCCAACCTATGATCTTGCGCCGGCCATGAGCGCCCGCACGGTCACGGACAGATTCGTGGAAAACTGGAACCGCGGCATTTATGACCTCGTGGTCTGCAACCTGGCTAACGGCGACATGGTCGGCCATACCGGTGTCATTCCAGCGGCTGTCACAGCCTGCGAAACCGTAGACGAATGCGTCGGACGCATGGAAGCGGCCGTACGCGCCCGCAACGGACGCATGATCATCATCGCCGACCACGGCAACTGCGAGAAGATGCTGTCTGAGGACGGGCGTCCGCATACGGCGCACACAACCAATCCCGTTCCCTGCATCCTCGTGGATGATGAAAAGGGATGGAGCCTGAAGGACGGCAAGCTCGGCGACGTAGCCGTGACCATCCTTTCTCTCTGGGGCATGCCCGTTCCGGCCGAGATGACCGGCTCCTGCCTCGCGGAAAGGAAGGGCTAGCGCCATGGCCAAGACGAAAATGCCGGATCCCGTGGCCCCCTGCGGGCTCACTCTCGTCTTTTATTACGAATGCCCCCACTGCCAGGAGAAGATACCGGTCGGCGCCCCGACGCAGCCTGCGGTTATCCGCTGCCCCATGTGCGGAAAGAAATTCGCCATCATTCCGGTGGACGGGTATCTGGAACAATACGTTGAAATCATGACCGACGGCGGCAAGGCCGCGACCAATCCCGAATATCTCTGATGAATCAGGAAAACGCCGGAAGCGCACATACGCTTCCGGCGTTTTCCATATCCTGGCGGACGGTTTTCCGCACAAAAAACGCATGCATTTCCGTGCCCTTACGCCTGACCGGTACGTATTTGCATTACGGTATAATTTTTTGAACCAACAGCTGATACAATTCCGTCTCCTGAACCGACAAAGATGTTTCAAAGGCCTGTTTTCGCAATAGGTTGAAAAAATTCACTTTTTATTGAATTCCGGCCATTTCTGAATACAAAAACGAATCGTGCTTCTGCGATGCCGACCCGCTGAAAATACAGGTATTTTTTTGTTCTCCCGGGAATAAAGTCAAAATTTTTTGACATTTTACTTGCCACACCGGAATTTTTTCTATACGTTGGAACTGCGTACAAGGATGACGCAATTTTTATAAGAGGGGAACCACTCATGAAAAAATTTATGACACTCCTTCTCGCAGCCGGCCTCGTGTTCAGCGCGGCCTCCAGCGCCAGTGCTATTGATTTCAAGGCTCAGGGCCAGTGGCTCGTCGGCTTCGCCGGCGGTCAGGGCAACTTCGTTGACAAGACCCGCACCACGGCCGACGGCAAGAAGAAGGCTGACAGCAGCGACCGCTTCTCCGCTGCCCAGCGTATCCGTCTGCAGTTGGACGCTGTCGCTTCCGAAGCCCTTTCCGGCACCGTGTACTTTGAAATCGGCGATCAGACCTGGGGCAGCGGCGGCACGTACGGCAAGGGCTCCGGCGGTGCCATGGGCGCTGACGGCGTGGCTGTGGAAGTGAAGCGCGCCTATATCGACTGGGCCGTTCCGGAAACCACCCTGGCTTTCCGCATGGGCATCCAGGGCCTGACCCTGCCCAATGCCGCCGGTGGTTCCGCTGTGCTGGATGATGATGGCGCCGCCGTCACCTTCCATATGCAGTTCAATGAAAACGTTGGCCTCACCGGCATGTGGGCCCGTCCGCTCAACGACAACTACGATGTTCAGGATGGCGACTACAGCGGCAACAACAAGAAGTCCTACCTCGACAATATCGACCTCTTTGCCCTGACCCTGCCCCTGACCTTCGACGGCATTGAAGTCACCCCCTGGGCCATGCTTGGTGTCATCGGCCAGAACGCCTTCCGCTCCGGTGCCGATAACGCCACCACGGATGTCACTCCTTACATGACCTCCAACTACATGAGCGACAGGTGGAACAGCGGTGACAGCTTCGAGCGCACCAAGAACGCCAACACCACCGCCTTCTGGGCCGGCCTCCCCGTGAAGCTCACCCTCTGGGATCCCTTCAACATCGAATTTGATATCAACTACGGCTATGTCGCCAGCCAGGGCCGCGGCAGCATCGAACGCTCCGACGGCGCCGGCAAGACCCGCTTCAGCACCGAACGTCAGGGCTGGCTCGCCAAAGCCCTCGTCGAATACAAGATGGACTGGGGCACCCCGGGCATCTTCGGCTGGTACGCTTCCGGTGATGACGACAACCCGAAGAACGGCTCCGAGCGTATGCCCGCCGTCTCCCCGAGCACCAACCTCACCTCCTTCATGGGTGATGGCAACTGGGGCTGGGCTTCCAGCGGCTCTCTCTATGACCGCAACCTCGACTACGCCGGCACCTGGGGCATCGGCCTCCAGATTGCCAACATGAGCTTCGTCGAAGACCTCAAGCACACCTTCCGCGTGGCCTACTGGGGCGGCACCAACAGCCCGACCATGGCCAAGTACGCTGCCCATCCGTGGAGCTACGAGTCCGGCTGGGGCGGAAGCTACAACGACAGCTTCGCCAACGCCGAGCCTGAGCTCTATCTGACCACCAATGACGGCCTGCTCGAGTTCAACCTCGTCAACTCCTACCAGATGTACGAGAACTTCGAGATCAACCTCGAACTCGGCTACGTCGTGAACTTCATCGACAACGACACGTGGAAGAAGGCCAACAGGGCTGAAAGCATGGACAACCAGGATGCCTGGAAGGCCCAGCTGATCTTCGCCTACACCTTCTAATCCGCTTCTTCCTTCCCTTCCGGGTCTTAAGGCCGCAGCCCTTCCGGGCCGCGGCCTTTTTCTGTCTCTGCCGCCCTTTGTTCCTCCGTCCAATATTCTTGGTAAAAAAAACTTGACATTATTGAAATAGAATTTCAAATTCTATTTACATTCAATCAAGGAGGACAACGCGGTGAACGCCTTTTCAGCGGCGCATCCCGAAGCGCCGGGGCTCTTGTGAATTTCAGCCTGCAGGGACAAAGGCACCTCTGAAGCAGGTTGTTATTCATGCTATAAAATTTAAGTTAGTATATGAATAGTGTGAAAAAATATATTTTTTTCATATTTTCATAGACTTTTTCTTTCCCTGAGCCTACGCTCGGAATGAGGCGTTCCTGAAGCGTCTTCCGAAAAAAACGCGGGCATCCGTTCGGTCCGGGCCCGCATGAGGTACTTTTCATGAAAAAATGTCTGACTCTTCTCCTGGCTGCCGGTCTTGTCTTCAGCGCAGCCTCCTCTGCCAGCGCCATCGATTTCAAGGCGCAGGGCGAATGGCTGGTCGGTTTCGCCGGCGGACAGGGCAACTTCGTTGGCAAGACCCGAACCGCTGAAAACGGAAAAAAGAAGGCTGACAGCAGTGACCGCTTCACTGCTTCACAGCGCGTACGCCTTCAGCTGGACGCTGTCGCGTCCGAATCCCTCTCCGGCACCGTGTTCTTTGAAATCGGTGACCAGACCTGGGGTAGCGGCGGCACATACGGCAAGGGCTCCGGCGGTGCCATGGGCGCTGACGGCGTCGCGGTCGAGGTGAAGAACGCCTACATCGACTGGATGGTTCCCGATACCACCCTTTCCTTCCGCATGGGCATCCAGGCCCTGGCCCTGCCCAACGTCGCCGGCGGCTCCGCCGTTCTCGACGATGACGCGGCCGGTGTCACCTTCCACATGCAGTTCAATGAGAATGTCGGCCTCACCGGCATGTGGGCCCGCCCCCTCAATGACAACTACGATGTCCAGGATGACGACTACAGCGGCAACAACAAAAAGTCCTACCTTGACAACGTCGACCTCTTCGCCCTGACCCTGCCCCTGACCTTCGACGGTATTGAAATCACCCCCTGGGCCATGCTGGGCGTCATCGGACAGAACGCCTTCCGCGGCGAGACTGATGCCGAGACCGACATCACTCCCTACATGACCTCCAACTACATGGACTCCAGGTGGAATCACGGTGACGGCGACGGCTCCTTCGAACGCACCAGTAACGCCAACACCACCGCTTTCTGGGCCGGTCTCCCCGTGAAGCTCACCCTCTGGGATCCGCTCAACATCGAATTCGACATCAACTATGGCTATGTCGGCAGCCAGGGCCGCGGCACCATTGAACGTGTCGACGGCGGCGGCAAGACCCGCTTCAGCACCGAGCGTCAGGGCTGGCTCGCCAAGGCCCTCGTCGAATACAAGATGGACTGGGGCACTCCGGGCATCTTCGGCTGGTACGCTTCCGGTGATGACGACAACCCGAAGAACGGCTCCGAGCGTATGCCTTCCGTCTCCCCGAGCACAAACTTCACGTCCTTCATGGGCGATGGCAACCTGGCCTGGTCTTCCGGCGGCTCCCTCTATGACCGCAATCTTTCCCTCGCCGGCACCTGGGGCATCGGCCTCCAGGTTGCGGACATGAGCTTCGTTGAAGACCTGAAGCACACCTTCCGCATCGCCTACTGGGGCGGCACCAACAGCCCGACCATGGCCAAGTACGCCGCTCATCCGTGGAGCTGGGAATCCGGCAACGGCGGCTCCTACGATGGGGACACCTTCGCCGGCGATCCCGAGCTTTATCTGACCACCAATGACGGACTGCTCGAATTCAACCTCGTCAACTCTTACCAGATGTACGAAAACTTCGAGATCAACTTCGAACTCGGCTACATCGTGAACTTCATTGACCACGATACGTGGAAGAAGGCTAACAGGACCGAAGGCTACGACGCCCAGGACGCCTGGAAGGCGCAGCTCATCTTCGCCTACACCTTCTAAACGGACTTATCCTTCCTTCCCCAGGGTCGGGGCCGCTGCCGGAAGGCAGCGGCCCTTCTTTTTTGTGAGAGTTGAACCTCTCCCGCTTATAGAAGCGGGAGATTCTTGAGAAGTTTGATACACGGACTAACGCCTGACAACATATCCCGAGGGAGTTAGTTGTCAGGATACCCTT
>ONPA01000230.1 GCA_900319575.1 uncultured Desulfovibrio sp.
CGGGGGCATGCGCAGGGCCCGTGTCAGAAGATCGCGGCAGTCTTCAAGATTGTCCCAGCCTTCAAGGAGTTTTTGAAGGAAGGGGGGAACGCCGGAGCCACGGCCCGTATCCAGGGTAAGCGCTGCTTCGACCTTCGGAAGAGCCTCGAGGGAGTTCTTCAGGGCGGCAAAGTCCCTCGGCAGGGCGCGGTTCATATGGATGCGCGTGGAGAGACGCTCGAGATCGAAGACGCCTTCGAGGGCTTCCCTGAGCGCCGCGCGTTTTCTGTCGTCCCTGCAGAGGTATTCCACGGCGTCCTGAATGCGGGTGATGGCATCCGGATCGCGCAGGGGGCGCTTGAGGCAGTCTTCGAGGAGGCGTCCGCCCATGGGCGTCACCGTGGCGTCCATGACGTGCACGAGTGTGCCCCTGCCGCGCGTGCCGTTGAGGCGCTGGAAGAGCTCGAGGTTGCGCTCAGTGACGTCGTCGATGATGAGGCATCCGCAGGTATCGAGCGGCCGGAAGGGAAGCATGTGGTCCGGATTGCGCTTCTGGGTCTGGGTGAGATAGGTGAGCAGGGCGCCCGCGGCGCGTGTCAGGAGAGGCTTGTCCTGCATGCCGAGGGCGGAAAGATCAGCCACCTGCTGGCAGGAGAGGATGCGCTCTTCTGCCTGGCGGGCGTCAAAAGCGCCTTTGCGGCGGCGCACGAGGCGTATGCCCGTGAGGTCGGTGTCTTCGGGCAGTCCGGCGCCCTCGGGGAGGAGAAGCTCACGCGGAGCGAACTTGAGGATCCACTGCCAGCAGGTGTCGGTACGGGCCTCGAGGCCGCTCCACTGACCGGTGGTGATATCAGCCCAGACGAAGCCCGCGCTGTCCCCGTCGGGGAAGAACGCTCCGAGGTAGTTGTGCGCCTTGGAATCGAGGTTGGCGTCGTCGAGCACGGTGCCCGGGGTGACCACGCGGGTGACGGCACGGCTCACGAGTCCCTTCGCGTGACGGGGATCCTCGGTCTGGTCGCAGACGGCGATGCTGTAGCCCTTGTCGATAAGCTGGGAGGCGTAGGCTTCCATGGCCCGCCAGGGCACGCCGCACATGGGGATGGGATTGTCATCGCCGCGGTTCCTGGAGGTGAGGGCCAGCTGGAGTTCCCTGGCCGCGATGCCTGCGTCCTCGAAGAAGAGCTCGTAGAAGTCACCCATGCGGTAGAAGAGGAGGGCGTCCGGATACTGGCGTTTGACCTCGAGATACTGCCGGAACATGGGAGTGATGCGGTAGCCGCCGGCTATGTCCTTCGCGTCCGGAGCGCTGTCCGGGCTGTCGAGGAGCGGGCTTTCGGCATCGACGGCCGGGCCGCCGGTGAACTGGCTGTGATCCGCGGCGGCGGTATTCTTTTCCGGCCTGTCAGGAAAGGCGTTTTTCTTTGTGTCGTTTGCGTCTGGCATGTTCCATCCCGTCTGAAAAACTGAGAAGCGGCGGCCGACAAGAGCCGGCCGCCGCTGGTATTATCGGATATCCGGATCTCAGCCTAGCGTTGCTGCGGGTTTTCCTGCTCGAAAGAGCTGTCCGAGGGAGCGCTGTCAGCCGGGGCACCCGCTTCCTGAGCGGCCTTTGCAGCGGCCCTGTGTCCCTTCTTCGCCTTACGGTCTTCGCGGGCCTTCAGATACTGGGCCTTGATTCGGGCGAACATGCTGGGACGGTCGTCCTCGTCGGCGTTGGCCAGCTTGCCCATATCTTCAACGAGCTTGTGGTTCTCGTTTTCAAGGTTGCTGATGCGCCAGGTCTGCTGCAGGATGTGCGCGGAAAGGCGCATTCTGTCCCAGAGCAGGAGCAGGAGGGCCATGACGCAGCCGGCCAGGAAGGACACCAGGATGATGAAGTAGAAGGGAAGCTCGATGGAGGTCATCTTGGGAATGGCCAGGAGGTTCAGCTCGAGCGTGAGTTTCTGGGAGAGCACGTTCTGATTCTGGAAAAGGAAAACCAGGCACAGAAAGAAGAAAAGGGCCAGAATGAGAACCTTAACGTAGCGCATGGGGGGTGCCTCCTAACGGTGCGTGGGAGCGTTTTTAAAGTATGGCTTTAAAGCCGCGTACGTGTCGCTCAGGTACTGAGGCATGGTCCGTACGCCATCCATGACGGCAAGGAAGGAGGAATCGCCGTTCCAGCGCGGGACGAGATGGAAATGCAGGTGCTCGCGTATGCCGGCGCCTGCCGCCTCGCCCATGTTCAGGCCGATGTTGATGCCGGGGCAGTGGAAATTTGCCTTGAGGACTTTCGTGCAGAACTGCAGGTAGTCCATGATTTCGTGAATGGTGTCCGCGTCAAGGTCACCGAGATCCATGACGTGCCTGTAGGGACAGACCATGATGTGCCCGTTGTTGTAGGGGTACTTGTTCATGATCACGAAGCAGTTTTTCCCGCGGTGCAGAATGAGCCGCTCCTCATCCTCTTCCTCTGTATCGGGAATGCAGAAAACGCATTCATCCGGCTTGGGGCCGAGGATGTAGCTGATTCTCCAGGGCGCCCAGAGTTGTCTTTCCATTGCCAGCCTTCCTCCTGAAAATTCCCGAAAATCTCTAAAG
>ONPA01000228.1 GCA_900319575.1 uncultured Desulfovibrio sp.
CACCTGAGCTATGTCCAGAATACACGTTCTTTTTCTTATGGAAGACCTCTGCTTCGGTGGCACGCAGCGGCAGACGCTGCAGCTGGCCCAGCGCCTCGACAGGTCCGTGTTCGACGTGTCCATGCTGACACTGACCGGCAGGACGGATCTCGATAACGAGGCGGAAAAGAGTGCCATCCGGCTCCTGCATATGGGGTCCTCCCGCAGGGTGGATCCGCTGTTTTTCCTCAGACTGCCCTTCTGGCTGCGCCGCCTGAAGCCCGATGTTATCGTTCCCTGTACGGCGCTCCCCAATATCTGGGGGCGCATCTGGGGAACACTCCTTGGCCGGATCTCCGGCCGCCCGGCCGTGGTGGGCACTGTGCGCGGCGGGGGTGCCCCGAAGCGCCAGTACGAGCGCTGGCTTTGGAGGCTTACGGATCACATCGTATGCAATTCCGAGGCCCTGAGAGACATTATGCTGGGATTCGGCGTGCCCGGAGACCGTCTGACGTATATCCCCAACGGTGTGAATACCGATTTCTTCAAACCGTCTGATCCCCCGCCCTCCAGGCGCGCGCCGCGCATTTCCTGTCTCGCCCGGTTCTGCGGAGACAAGGATCAGGCGACGCTCATCAGCGCCTTCGAAATCCTGAGGCGGGATCATCCTGACGCCATCCTCCGCCTTGTGGGCGACGGTCCCATGGAGGCAGAAGTAAGGAGCAGGGTGGAGCATTCTCCTGCCAGGGAGGGCATAGAGATGTTTCCCGGGACGACGGACGTGCGCGGACATTATTCTGCGACCCGTGTCTTTGCCCTGTCCTCGATCCGCGAGGGGCAGCCCAATGTTCTTATAGAGGCCATGGCCTGCGGACTGCCGGTATGTGCCACGAATGTGGGAGGCATTCCGCGCCTTGTCAACGACGGGGTTAACGGGTATCTCTGTAACCCCCGCGACCCGGCGGCCATGGCGGGGATTCTGGCGCGTTTCCTGGATGAACCGGAGACGGCTGACGCTATGGGCGCCGTCAACCGTGAGAGGGCCGTGGAAAGGTATTCCTTCGGTCCCATGGTCAGGTCGCATGAAGGCATCTTCGAGCAGCTCGCCGAGGAACGGCGGTCTGCCTCATCCTGACGCAGGAAAGGAATGTGCATCGTGCGCAGTTTTGTCTCCGGTTTTGCCGTTTTTCTGTTTCTGATTATTTCCGTGCCCTGCAGGGCTTCCGGAACGGGGGCCGCCCCTGATGAGTACACGGAACTCTGGTATGGCAGTGTGCTGACGGCCAGTTTCCGCGTTGCCGTCTGCGTGAAGCCTGACGGTGCCCTCAGGGGAGTCGTTTATCTGAAGCCCCTGACTGGAGACGTGGACGTCTACCACATCTACGGCCACCTCGAGAACAACAGTTTCAGGGCAACCCATTCGTCTGGCCATCTGTTTACCGGGCGCCTCACCGGCCCCGACACGATGGAGGCCAAAATCCGGCTCAGCAGCGGAAAGAAACTGAGCCTGGAAGGCCGGCGGAAGCATGGCGTGAAGGTGACTTCCGACTGCGCTCCGCTGGACAATTAGGGAGAAAATCATGTGGTTTTTATTTCTGATAGCCGCTATTGCCGGACCGGCAGTTGTTTTTTATTTCGCCCGCAGGGGCGAGGATCTGCGCAGGGAACAGGCTCAGCCCGTCAGCGGGCTTGCCGATGGGGAATGGCCTTCCGTGGGACTCATCATCCCCGCCGCGGGGACACACCCCGATATGGAAAATTCTATCCGCTCACTGCTTTCCCAGAGCTATTCCGGCACTGTTGAGCCGGTCATTGTCACGGCAACGGATGAAGAGCCGGCTGCCGATCTCGCCAGACGTCTGCAGAAAGATTTTCCCGCGCTCAGACACGTGATCGCCGGCGAGGCGGAGGGATGCGGTCAGAAGAACCACAATTCCCTGGCCGGCGTGAAAGCCCTCGGAAAGGATGTGGAAATCTACGCTTTCTGTGACAGCACGCATGAGGCCTCTCCGGACTTCCTGCGCCGCCTTGTGTCCCCTATCGCCCTCGGCAGGGCGGAATTCACCACCGGATATCACGAAGTGGTGCCCCAGGATGACAGGCCTTTTACCCTGGTCTACACCATGTGTGTGCTCTTCATGCGTCTCATGCAGGCCCTGGCCAGCCTTACGGAGCCGTGGGGCGGTGCCATGGCCGTACGCAGGCGCACCTTCGACGAGGCCGGCATCGCCGGCTTCTGGAGCACCAACGTAGTGGACGACTGCTCGCTGACCACGTTCCTGAAGGAAAAGGGCGTGCGCGTGAAACTGTGCCCCGGCGCTCTGCTCCGTACCAGGGCTGCCGACCATAAATACAGCGTCTGGCGTGCTTGGATAGACCGGCAGATTCTCTTCCTCAAGTTCTGTGTGCCCGCGCAGTGGGTGCTGCTGGGAATTTTTTCCTTCATTGTCTTCCTTGCTCCCTTCATGAGCGTCATTGCCCTGCTCGGCCTCGTCGTGGCGCACCCGAGCGGCCTCATGCTGGCGCTTACGGTCCTTTATCTCGGGCTTGCCGCTGTTGCTTCGGCAAGACTGCGTCCCCTGGTGTCCAGACACATCCCCATGGTACGCTGGTATGGCTGCTTCCTTCTTCTCTGCGTCCTGTTCTTCGTGTCGTTCCTGTCTACTGTCCGGAAGTCCGGCATTCTCTGGCACGGCATCTGGTATGAGGTCCGCAGGGGCGGACGCGTCGAATCCATAACACGCAGATAGACGGGTTTTTGACAGTGCGGCATCGCGGATAGTACAGATTATCATTCCGGTTTCCGGGAAGTTTCCGTTCCCGGAAACCGGCGCAGCGCTTCTATCCATGAACAGAGAGGGGGTTTCTCTCCAATATGATTGCCTATTCCGATCTCCTGCGCGTCTCCCTGCGCCAGGTCACACGCCAGAAAAGTTATGGCGTTGTCTTTTCCATCGCTCTTGGCATTACGGCCTTCATTGCCCTGGCCGTGCTGGGACAGCAGATCCGCTACAAGGTCGGCCAGGACATGGTTCTCATGGGCGGCGTCAATGTCATGCGCGTTTTCATGGAGGATTCCCAGTACCCGGGACAGCCGAAAAGAGTGTTCCAGCAGCAGAGCATTGACGCCATACGTCAGCTCAAGGGCGTCACGTCCGTGAGCGTCAGCAGCCGCAACGCCCAGTGGTTCAATCTGCATGCGGCAGACAGCGAGCGTACCGTGGGCACGCTTTTTTATGGCGTCGACGATCTGTTCGTTCCCACTTTTTCCGTGGAAATGGTGGCAGGAAAACCCCTCTCCAGGGAAGACATCGACAATCACCGCCGCGTGGTCATGATTGGCCGCGAGGCGGCCAACAAGATTTTCGGTTCGCCGGAAAAGGCCATGGGCCAGCTGCTCTTCCTCGGAGTGGATGTTTTCGAGATCAAGGGCGTGATCACGGGCGTCATGCTGGGTGACTGGTCTGAGGCGGGTTTCATCCCCGTCACCACGCTCATCGACCGCAACTGGGGCGACGGAGGAATTACCCGTCTCTTCGTGCGCGCCACGGGCTGGGAAGACGTGGCCCATCTGACCGAGGTCATCCCCGAGGTCGTGCGCGCCAACCAGTCGGCCCCCTACATGCGCGTCCGTACGCAGCAGGATCAGCTGTCGCGCCTTCAGGTCACGTTCATGTGGGTGCAGGTTCTTCTCTGGCTCGGCATCGCCGCGTCCCTCATGCTGGGTGGTTTCGGCATCTGGTACGGCACTTTCGCGGCCGTGCGCGCCCGAACCCGTGAAGTCGGCCTGAAAAAGGCCATGGGCGGTTCCGACGGCGATATTCTGGCCCAGTTCCTCTGCGAGGCTCTGTGCAAGTCCGTGGCCGGCGGCCTTATCGGCATCGTGCTCGGCGTCGCCAGCGTTCTGGTCGGCGTGCACATGCTCGGCACGCCGCTGCCCGTCCTGCAGCTCGTGCTGAGCTGCATCGGCTCCATTCTTTTCTCTGCGCTCATCGGCATCGCAGGCGGTATCTTCCCCGCTGTGCAGGCCAGCCGCATGGACGTCGTCACGGCTCTGCGCTTCGAATAGGGAGAGCACATGAAACCTATCATTGTCGCCAAGGATCTGCACAAGCGTTACGCCGGCTTCGCTCCCGTTCTCCGTGGTGTGAACCTGGAAGTTTACCCCGGCGAGCTGGTGGCCATCATGGGACCATCCGGCTGCGGCAAGTCCACCATGCTCCATATTCTGGGACTCCTGCACTCGCCTGATTCCGGAACGCTGACCATCATGGACAAGAACGTCCTGGCTTTCAACCGCGAGCAGACCGCCGCCTTCCGGCGCGGCAACCTGGGCTTCGTCATGCAGGCCAGCAACCTTTTCGATCACTCCACCGTCTTCGAGAACGTCGAATTCCCGCTCATTTATGAGAAGGTTCCGCCTGCCGAGCGCTGGCCCCGCGTCATCCGGGCGCTGGAGCTTGTTAGGCTCACCTCGCGCGTGCATTACCCGAGCAACCGTCTTTCTGGCGGTGAGCAGCAGCGTGTGGCCATTGCCCGAGCCATGGTAAATAACCCGCGCATCCTCATGGCCGACGAACCGACAGGCGCTCTGGATCAGCGCACCAGCCGGCTGATCATGGAAAATTTCCGCACTCTCTGCCATTCCGGCGGCGTTGCCCTCGTCATGGTGACGCACGACGCCAAGATGGCTGACTACTGCGACTCCATCTATACACTCGAGGAAGGCCTCCTGGTCTGTCAGCGCCATAATGTACCCGAGATTCACAGTGATGGCGTTTCCAAGATTCTTAACGGCCCGGATATGCGCCTTTCCATGGCCATGATTTCCGAGGACTTTCTGAAGCCAGGGGGCGAGGCTTTCCGCGCCGAGGCTCATCTCCTTCATCACGAGGGACTGCTGTCCCACGTGGTGACACTGGCTTCGGGCGGCCTTCTCGGCAAGGACATGGAGTCCTATTCGCTGCCCATGCCCGTACGTCATCTCGGCGGTATCCATGCCCTGCCCGTACTGGCCTCATGGTTCGGCTTCATTGGAAATCCGAAGCCGAAGGACACCTCGTACCGGAAAAATTTTCCGAAAGTGGCGGCCCTTGCCGGCGGGAGCTGGCTTAAGGCTCAGGCCTCATATACAGCGCACTGCGCCAGGGAGTCCCACGTGCAGTGCCTCTATTCCGCAGGAGGCCCCCGGGCCGCTGTTCTGTCCTGGCTTGCTTCCCGCATTGCGGAGGTGCCGTACGCCTTCGATCTGCGCACCCTGCACGGCTGGATGGAAGACGCGGGCAGGAAGGACGCCGCCGCAAAGAAGCGTATTGACGCCCTGGCCGTCCTTCTGAAAGACGCCGTTTTTGCCCGCTGTGACACAAAAGCGCTCAGGGACGCGCTCGCTGGGGCGCTGCCACCGGAAAGCGCCGCAAAGCTCGTCTTTGTTCCCGATCCGCTGACGCTCTCGCCCATGGACGAGGAGCTTTCCGCGGCTCAGTCCAGGGAAAAGCGCATGGCGGTGCATTTTCTGTGCGTGGGATCCATGGAAAAACGCAAGGGCTTCGGCACTGTGCTCAGAGCGGCCGCGAGGCTTAAATCCGTCGGACGGCTCCTCCATGTCACCATGGTAGGCGGAGGCCCCGAACTGAACAGCCTGAAGCGTCAGGCCCATCAGCTGGGCATTTCCGACCAGGTAACGTTTACCGGCCCTGTCCATCACGAGAACATGACGGCTATTTATCTTGACGCTGATGTCTTCCTGTCTCCCGGCGTGGCGCTTCCGGGCGTCCCCCCGGACGGCATTCCCTCGGCGCTCACCGAGGCTATGTCCTTTTTCCTCCCTCCTGTGGTGACGGATCTTCCCGGATCCACCTGGCTTGTGGAAAATGGAATCAGCGGGCAGGTCGTGCCGCAGAATGATGAGGCGCGTCTTGCTGACGCCATGGAGAAATTCATAACGGACAGCGAATACCGGACACGCATGGGCCGTGAGGCCAGCCTGCGCGTCAGGAAATGCCTCGCGCCTGATGAAAAGGCCTTGACTGGTCTTTTTCAGCCCATTCTGGGTGACCGGGCGCCGAAGAGCAGCCAGCCCTAGAACAGGCCGCATCCGGTGACGGACGGCGGCGTGCAGTCTTTCAGCGAGGGAGGAGTCTTCCATGCAGCTCAGTCAGAATACGGAACAAAGCGTGTCAGGCAGCAGACCTTTGGGCTCTGACCCTGAAGCCGGCGGGGAAATCTCCACGCCCATAACCATGGCGCCTCCGAAGCGCCATATGTGGTGCGGCTGCTTCCTGTGGCTCGTCGTTCTTCTTGTCGTCTGCGGCATTGCCGGAACCTGCACCTGGCTTGGCGTCGCCCCGGACACGCGCTCCCGGTGGGCCTCCCGTGCCTCTGATATGCTGAAAGGCACATCCCTGGATTCCCTGCGCGGGTATCTCGAACCGTACATTGAGCAGAAGCCTCCTGTGCCGCCCATAGGGGAGAGTCCCAGCCCCGCTGGAGACACCGTTCAGAATGCGGACGGATCCCTCTCGGGAACGGCCATTCAGGCGGGCATAGGCCAGACGACGCCTCCCGGTGAGACCGGTGCGGGACAGACGGCGGCCGGAGAAAATGGCGAATCACCTTCCGCCTCCGGACCCACATGGTTTGATCCCCAGGCTCCTATTCCGCCAGTCAAAGCTGACGATCACGTGCAGCCTTCGTTCATTGACGACCTCGCTGCGTGGGTTGTGTCCCGTTATCATCCCGGCGCCAGGGGAGGGAGCCTCGCCGTGTCCGTGCAGGCGCTCAACCAGCGTTACGGCGTGAAAATGATTGGTCTCGCCGCTTCTGATTCCCGTTCGCCCAGAAAGGCTCTGCTCAGGTATGCCTTCACTCCTTCCATGGTTGAAGGGCTCTATGGACTCTATGCCGATTCCTTCCTGCACGCCATTGCCGTTCAGGCGGCCAGACCTGCGTCCGGGCGTCCTCTCAGTGACAGTGAACTGAAGAATCTTTACAGGCTCCTCGGCGCACAGAGCGAACTCCTGGCCTCCGGGCTCGAGAGCGTCTCCGCCGTGCCGGACATCTCTCAGCGTATCCGGGCTCTCGATGGTCTCGCCGAGGCCAGCAATGAAGTGAACGCCAAAATGATGGAGCAGCGCTTCGAGCTCGATCAGCTGCGTGAGAAGAAGGCTTCTGCAGAAGCTGTGCGCAGCGCTGAGGCCACGCTCAACGAGACGGCTGATCAGCTTCGCGCCGCCCTTGCCAGGGAAACTCAGGCCCAGCACGCTCTCGCTGAGGATATCCGCAGCAAAGGGGCCCGCAGCCTCAATGACGAGACTCTTCTGTATCTCGCCCGCTGGGTAGACCGCCGCCTTGGGGACAGTTCCTCAGCAGTACGCTCGATCCATAGCTCCTCAAAAGTCATGCGGGATCTGGCCGCGCGCTGCCAGCGCATTTACGAAGGCGCTCCTGAGCCGGCCCAGCAGACTCCGTCTTCCGGCCAGACTGCGGCTCCCGGGGAACCTCAGGAACAGGGGAAGCCAGCCATGATTCCTCAGGCACCTGCCTCGCCGCAGGTTGCGGTTCCTCCGCAGGTGCCCGCCGTTCCCGCGCCGGTTCCCTCTGAACCGGGTAACTGATATGCGGCGCGTCCGCTGCCCCCTGAGGACTGAACGCCGCCGTCCCCGTCTTCCCGAGCGGGTTTTCGTGATGGGAGGCGCACGCAGTGGCAAGAGCGGCTTTGCCCAGCGGCTCGTGGAATCATGGTCTCCGCACCGGCTCTATGTGGCCACACTGGTGTCGGATCCCGGTGACGCAGAAATGCAGGCGCGTATCGCCGGGCACAGGGCTTTGAGGGGGCCGGGCTGGATCACCGTGGAGGCCGGGAGTGAGCTCGCCTCTGCCATCACCTGCGCGCCTGAGGCTGGAGCTGTCCTCGTGGATTCGCTTTCTCCGTGGCTTGCAGGTCTTGTCTGCGGCATAAGCACCGCTGATAACCGTCCCCTGCCCGATGACCTTATAGAAAAGCGTATTGACGCTTTCTGCGAAGCCTTCGCCTCGTCCACGCGGCCTGTGGCTGTAGTGAGCGATGAGACCGGACTCGGACTTGTTCCCGCGGATCCCCTTTCCAGACGATTCCGGGACTGGCTCGGTCTCTGCAACCAGCGGGTTGCCAGCGCAGCCAGGGATGCCTATTTTGTATCGTGCGGCATACCTGTCCTCCTGAAAGGAGGACGATCCGCCGGGTGCATGTTCTGAACCGGCGGACTGCCGGAAACAGGAGCCTGACAATGAGTAGATTTTCATCGTTTTTCCGGCCGATTCTGACCACGTTGCTGCTCTTCAGCGCCGTCAGCCTCTCCGGATTCTGTCCGGAAGCGCCGGAGGCGGCCGGGCTGCCTCCGCAGGAGACTCTCAGATCCATTGGCGCTTCCATGGAGGCCGCTGACACGGCTTCTTTTTCAAAGCTCGTCGACCTGGACGGCATTTCAAAACAGGCACTCAGCGAACTGGCGAAACTGGCCTCGGATCCCCATACGTCCCAGTGGATGCCCCCGACGCTTGCTCTCATGGCTTCGCATGGCGGACTGACCAATGCTCGCGTGCAGTCGTTCCTGGCCTCCGAAATCAGGGAATTCGTCCTTTACGGTGTCGGTTCCGGCGGCTTCGGAGGCAGGCCTGTCAACGATTACAAGAGCCAGAGCATGTTCGGGCCGCTTTTCGCCATGGCATCGCTTGGGAAGAAGCAGATAACGAAGATCGGCACCGCCGAATCGTTCTCCGGAGGCAGGCAGCTTCTGCCTTTTACGGTTCATGACGAAAACGGCAATGACTACCCTGTGGAAGGCGTTTTTTCCCCTGAGGGGAACGGCTGGCGCCTCACTGGCGTCAATAATCTCCAGGAACTCATTCTGATGGTCAGCCGGGAGGCGATGGCTCAGGAAGAGTAGCCCGCAGCTTTTTTGTTTTATGACGGATCGCCCTGGCGGTCCGTTTTTTTTGTTCAGCGGCGTCCGCTTCTCAGGTGCAGCCTGTCTGCGATAACGCTCAGGCCGCAGGAGGCGATCATGCAGGCACCCATGGTGATGACCCCTCGGTAGCCGAGGCCAAGGTTGATGACAGCCCCGCCGAAGAGGGAGGCGAGGAGCCCGGCCGCGTCAAACGTGAACATCATGAAATTGGAATTGATGGTTTTTGTCTCGGGCTTCGAGCGGTCGACGATTTCTGCGGCCAGAAGCGGATACAGGAGGGAGAGGCTCAGGCCATAGAGGAATGTGGCCGGAATATAGGCCCAGAGTGGGCCCCAGGCTATGGTGAGGAAAGCGAGAGCCATGAGGAAGGCACATATGGGGATGACGTGCCCTCTGGGCAGCCTGTCGAGCCTGTCACTGCCCGTGAGGCGGACAACTATCATGGTGGACGTGTAATACAGGTAGAAGTCAGCCGGATTGCCGCCTGTCTCCGTGCAGAGGCCCTTCATAAAGAGAAGTCCGGTGCTCGTGGTGAGGCAGAAGAGCGTGCTCGCGAGAAAGAGGAGGGAGAGGCCCGAGTGCCTGACCGCATCCAGAATTTCCGCAGTGCTGCCGCGGCGCGCATCCCTGCTGACAGCGAGCTCGGGTTTCCGCAGATTGGGTGCCGCAATGAAGGTGAAAAGAAGCGCGGGAAGGCCGAGGAGACCCACGAGGGCAAAAAGCCGGGGGGCTCCGCCGACGAGCGGCAGGAGCTTTTCGCCAATGGTTGGGATTGCCGCATAGGGCAGGAGGTTGGCCACGGAGTAGAGAGCCCATCCCTTGGCAGAGCGCCCCGTGGGAAAGATGCGGACTATGGCCGCGACGACGCAGGAGGAAAAGACGGCCAGAAAAAAGCCCTGGACGATGCGCAGAACGAGGATCATCCAGACAAAGAGCGGAGAATCCGGAGGCAGGAATTGATAGCTCATCAGGATGAGCATCGAGACGACGAGCGAAATAGCTATGGCGGGAAGTTTGCTCCTGCTCAGCATGAACAGGCTGGCCGCCGGACGCGTCACCATGACCATGCCATAGAGAATTCCCAGAAGGAGCCCGCGCCAGTTCGGAGTGACACTGACTGCCTCAAGCCACTGCTCAAAGCAGTAATAGACGGCCAGGAAGCAGTTGCCGCACAGGAGCACAAAGAACAGCAGAAGAAAATCGGTACTGTTCCTCCCCTCCTTCTTTGCTGTCTGGTTTGCTGTTTTCGTAAAGGGCATAAGGTTCCGTTAATGGTACTGGCCGTTGAGGAAACGGTGGGCGTACTCCTGGACGGCGGCTTCCGAGGTCATGAGCATGTCCATCTGGCGGGTCATAATCAGGAGCCTGCCAATCTGGTCAAGGCGGGGAAGTATGTTGTCCCTGGGATATTTCTGGTAGCGGGCCTGGATGCGGTCTCCGAGAACAGAAACCGTGAAGCCAAGTTCCGTAAGGATGCATCCTATGCAGCGCACACGCCGTTCCCGCTGTACGGAACCCGCCGCGCCTCCGGCGAACTCAAAGCGGATATAGTTTTTGCTCAGCGTCTTTCCGCACCAGCAGTCCAGGATGGCGTAATGGTAGCCGACGCGCGAGGAGAAGTTGAGATAGTTGTCCGAGACAATGGCGTAGCTGTGATCTCCGAAGCGGTCTCCGCCTGCCTTGTTTCCACCGGCCATGGAATTGCCCATAACGGAGAGAAAACCGTGCATGTTCACGGGCCTCGGCTCCCTGCTCTGCACGGCAGGATTGAGCATGCCGGCAAGAACGTATCTGAGGGGTGTGCTGATGACGTCATCCTGCGTGACAAATTTCGCGGACGGATCCCTGAGGCCGCCTCCCAGATCGATGATGTAGAGATCGAGCGGAACCGATCCCCTGAAGCGGCTTGCGGCTCCTGCCTCGCCCTCGGTCACTGAATCGGAGAGCTTGAACATCTCGCTGTAGGATTTCTCGTGCACAAAGCGCATGAGGTCATGGAGACTGGTGCAGTTCTGCGCCTTGAAATTGGGAGATCGGGGATCCACCATGTGCAGAGGCAGGATATGTCCGGAGATGCGGCGCAGGAGCGCCAGGGATGGTGTGTCCGCCGCGGGAGGCCTGCGGTTGATTTTGAGCTCCAGAAGTTCCGGTATCTCGCCTCTGAAGACACGTCCTCTGAGAGCGTCCACAGTGACAAGCTCATTCTCCTCAAGAATCTCCATGGCGCCGCGGGCGTTCATGAGAGTGGGGACGCCGTATTCGCGGCAGACGGAAGCCATGTGCCCGGTGAGAGAACCGGTTTCGGCAACGATGGCGCAGGCACGCTGCATGGCAACAGTGGCATTGGGGGAGGAGTGGGGCAGGACCATGACCCACCCTTCGGGAAAGTGCGTGAGATCGGCGTCCGGATCCACGTGCATCACCTTGCCGCAGGCTACGCCTTTGGCCGCGACGTCGCATCCTGAGAGGAGAGGGTGAATCTTTTCAAGTTCCGGCGCTCTCTGGTCGTCATCTCCGGAGTCAAAGCCCATGGGTCTTGCCTGCAGGAGGATGAGCTGATCGTCCTGATCAACGGCCCATTCGATGTCCTGGGGGTACTGGTAATGGTGCTCGATTTTAAGCGCCCAGGCCGCAATCTGCCGTACCTGATCGCGGGTCAGGCAGGGAACATTCTGCATGGGCTCGGAGACATCCTCCGGATGCGGCTCCACGCCGTTGTCCGTGCAGGAGAGAACGACGCGGGTCAGCTTGGTGGCGATGGTTTCGTGGGCGATCTTCATGGTTGCCCTTGAAACAAGCCACTGGTCGGGCGTGGCGGATCCGTCGGCAACGGCTTCGCCGAGTCCCCAGACGCCGTTGATGAGAATGTCGTTGGATCTGAGATTGACGGGATGGCGGGTAAACGCCACGCCCGCGGCCTTGGCATTGATCATTTCAAGACAGCACATGCCCATGCCTGACGTGCTGAGCTCGTAGCCGTTGCGCAGGCGGTAGGTCAGGGCTCGCGGGGAATAGAGACTGGCGAATACCTTGCGCCAGGCCGTAATGAGAGTATCCCTCGTGACGCCAAGGATGGATTCATACTGGCCGGCGAAGGACTGCATTCCGTCTTCGGCGATGGCGCTTGAGCGCAGGGCCACACGCACGCGTCTTCCTCCGAAACTTTCATCGTAGGCCCTGAGCAGGGCTTCCTCCACCTGCCTCGGCATGGGGGCGTACATGATGGCTTCAGCGATGGCGCTGCTCGCCTGGTCGATAGTTTTCGGATGGTCGACGTCGATTTTGGCCAGTTCGCGCTGTACCAGATCGAACAGGCCGGAGTAGCGGGAAAGAAATATCTGGCCGGTCCTGATGGTGACGGCAAAGCCCCTTGGAACCGGAAGTCCGAGCATATTGGCCAGTTCTCCCAGATTGGCGTTCTTGGCACCCACGCTGTACGCCATGGTCGCGTCCACTTCGGTGAGGGGCAGGGTGAGCTCGGTCACATCTCCGGGGGCGTGCTGAACCAGCTCGTTCTCAATGTGCGCAGAAATATTCCGCAGCACTTCCCTGAGTGTTTTGTAGTGCCGTCCTCCGGACAGGCTGATCAGTGCTTCGGACATGGTTCCGGCGCAGGCCATGGCCCGGCGCGCCTCATGGCGCACCTGATCGACATCCATATGTTTTTCGCCCCGTGAGGCGGCGTCCAGGCCGGCAAGAATCTTGGAAAGGTCAGTATTCGCCTGGAGAAGGTTTTTAAAGGACGCATAGCGGCTGCTGAATCCGGAAAGCACTTCAGTCCGGTCAACGGGCCTGCCACCGAAAAGATTCTTTAGGCTGTCGAGAATTTTTCCCATACTGGCCTCTGTGGGGGAGGCGGAGACGCGCGGATGGGGTGTCTTCTATCGATCCACGCGGACGTCCAGCCTGCAGCGGTTCTTGGAGAGATTGACCCTGGCGTTCCGTGGCTGCGAGGTCATGTCGATGACCACGCGTGTGCGGTTCTTAAAACGCCCGAGACGGATGTTTGTCACGAGCGGGTTGCTGGGGATGGCGTCCGTACTGACATCCCAGCGGCCGGTGAGATCGATGACGAAACGGTCGGGCTGGGTGAGAATCATGTGTTTGTAGGTGATTTCGTCAGAAGCGCTGAGACGCACAGTAGCACCCCCGTTCCGTGTCAGCACGGTTACCCTGCCTGTCCTGCGCGTGTCCTGCGCGGACTCATTAGTCCCTGCTGCCGCCTTTTCTGCCGGCTTTTCGGCCTTCGCGGCCTGGGCGCGCTCCCTGGCCGGCTTTTCCCTGGGCTGCTTCTGGGCCTTCTGCGCCGGCTGTTCGTGCTTCGCCGCAGTATCCTTCTTCTCACGCTGGGCAGAAGTCTGCGCGGCTGCGGGGCGGGGCTTCTGCTGAACGGCAGGGGCAGCCTGAGCGGTTTTATCCGGTTTTGTGGGGATATCCGGCTCCTGAGTTTTTTCCTCCGTGGATGCCTGTGCGGGTGCTGGCTCCGGTTCAGCGGATGCCTGCGCGGGTGCGGATTCCGAACCAGCGGACGCCTGCTGAGGTTCGGACGTGCTGTCCGTCTGCGTGCCGGCAGGCGGCAGCGTACCGGAAGAAGCCGGTTCGGAGGCCTGATCTGTGGTGGGCGAGGGCGCAGTAGCTTCCTCCCCGTCTGTCACCGTCGTATTGCTGATGGGGGCCCTGTGTATGCCCGGGTCACCGATTTCCAGGGAATCGGGCAGGGGCGGAAGTGTTTTGCCTGTGCCGGTTACTTCCGGTGCTGCGGCAGCCGGTTCCCTGCTTCCGCCGATATCGGGCAGATCGGGAAGTTTGGCAGAAGAAGGCTGTGATGAGGAAACGGCAGGAGCCGGCGCCGTGGGAGGAGTGAGCTGCCGGTTCAGCAGGACGAGGGCTACGATGAGCGCCGCAACGACCGCGATGAGGCAGGCAATAACTTTATTCACAGGTATTTCCTTGCTGTCGTATGGAGAGACCTTTCCCTTGGAAGAGCAGCCATTATGCTCCGACTGTTCCGGAAGAGGAAAGAGCCGCCGTGGGCGGCTGAAAGTCCTGAAAAAAAGAGTGTATCGTATTCGGTCGCCCTGCGAAACTCTATCCCATTTAACCAAAATGGCAAGCATGCGCCCGCCAGGCTCTTTTTACCTGTCAGGGGAGATCTATTTACGCGGTCACGAATCTGCGATATGGTAACACAAATGCATGAACTTGCTATTGCTCAAAATATCTTGGACATAGCTGAAGACGAGCTTGCCCGCCATAACTGCACAAAGCTGACTCTGCTGCGCGTGGAGATCGGCGCCATTTCCGGCGTTATGGTGGACGCCCTTGAATTCGGCCTTCAGTGTCTTGTAAAGGGCACGCCCCACGAGTCCGCCGTCTTTGACATCGTGCGCGTTCCTCTCAGGCTGCGCTGCGGCTCCTGCGGAAAGGAATTCGAGGGGGATGCCGGCGTCGGCGCTCTTTCCCCGTGTCCGGATTGCGGCGAAGTGCTCGGCCATTCTGTCCTGAGCGGCAAGGAACTGCGCGTCACCTGGATTGAAGGGAATTAGGCCGCTGGCCTTTCCCGCACATTATCGCAAGAGGTTTTTCCCATGCAGATTCCTGTTGTTCGCAATGTCCTGGAAGCCAATGAAAAGCTTGCCCAGGTCGTTCGTGATAGAGTCAGGGGCATTCTGACCCTGAATCTCATTTCCTCTCCCGGCGCCGGCAAGACCAGTCTCCTCGAGCGCACCCTTTCCGATCTCAAAAATGAATTCAACATGGCTGTGATCGAAGGCGATCTGCAGACCGATAACGATGCTCAGCGCGTTGCCGCGACCGGAGCCCAGGCCGTGCAGATTGATACGGAGGGTGGGTGCCATCTCGAAAGCAACCTTATCCTCAAGGCCATGGATCAGCTTGATATGAACGGCGTGGACATCCTCTTCATCGAGAATGTCGGCAACCTCGTCTGCCCCACTGAGTTCGACCTCGGTGAGGATGCCAAGGTGGGCATCCTTTCCGTGACCGAGGGCGATGACAAGCCCGAGAAATATCCTCTCCTCTTCAATCTCGCCAAGGCGATGATCATCAACAAGGTTGACCTCCTTCCCTATGTGCAGTTCGATGTGCAGAAAGCCAGCCATTTCGCCCGCCATCTGAATAAGGATCTTCCCATTTTTGAGGTTTCCGCCACCAAGGGAACCGGTCTCGAAGGCTGGTATAACTGGCTCAGGGAAGGCGTGAAGAACAAGAAGGCCGCGAAGTAGTCATTCTGCTCACTGTGTCTGTCCCGCCCTCTTTCCGTTTTCGGAAAGAGGGTTTTTTTGCGGCACAAAAAAAGGCCCCTCCGGAAGGAGAGGCCCTGTGGTGCAGAAAAAACAGCGCATTACTCGTGAACTTCGTCACCCGTGTAGGCAGCCATGTCGAGAATGAGTGTGCCGGAATCCCGGCGGAGCATAAGCGTGAAGATCTGCACGTCCTTTCTGAGCGCGTCGGACGTGGTAATGTCTGGCAGGGAATCCTTGGGAGCGTAAAGAATAGAGGCCTCGCCGCGTCCGCTCTTCAGGAATGTGTCCACACAGATGGCGAGCAGATCAGCCTGATCCTTTTTCCCGAGGTTGTGCATTTCCGTGAAGTCCATGTCCACGCCGGGAAACGTCGCCTGCCACGGAATATAGTTCTGGGCGGACAGGGTATCCTGCACTGCCTTCAGATTTTCGTTTGTCAGTTTCTGGCGCAGCTCGATGTCCTCGAGCTGTTCCCTTGTGATGTCGCTGTCGTTTTTGCCGCTTCCTGCGTAGAGGCGGGCGTTCCACACGAGGCCGGCGTAGCCGAGCGTGGAAATGAGAGCGCGGTCGTCGGATGTGTAGGACGTGTTGATGAGCCCGCAGGCGTCACGCATGGTCATGCGCGGGCGGAATTTGTCGAGAGCGCAGACAGGAGCTGAGCCGGGAGGCGGGAGGAGGCTCCTGCAGTCTCCCGTCTCGTGACGGGAGTTGCCATTCTGATCTGTCAGAATGATGCAGTTCTCATGATCGGGACAGAGCGTGATGCTCCTGATCTCGTCGAGATTCACTTTTGGCCAGGAGCACATGGAAAGGCCGAGGTCGAGACGTATTTCCGCAGAGCCTGCAGGCTTTTCCAGTTCTTCGTCATTCCCCGGAGCGAGATCCAGCCTGGAGAGGCTGATGTTTTTCCCCTGTATAAAACGCACGCCCACAAGGTCATTGTGGCTGTGGTTCGTGATGAGAAGGGTATCTCCGTCCGGATCGGGGGCCGCCATGGCCGGACCGGCCAGAACAAACACCGCCAGTACTGCGCAAGCTGCAGCCATGACGGAAAAAACTTGAAAGCGGGTCTGGAACATGAAAAACTCCTCTTCCGTACGTGGCCCGAGGATCGGGCCGCGCCGAAGCTGTCTGTTGGCTCCAGATGCATGTAGCTAGCCTTAACAGCTGTCTCGATCTAGAATACAGGGAGCTGTAAAAGCGGTCAACCTGGGGCGCGGGATCACTTCATTCCCTGATGCCGCTGTTTTCTTTTTCAACGTTACATGGAGCAGATTTTGAAGAACACGTTCATTTCCCAGAAACCGGAGCCGTCCGGAGTTCCCCAGGCCCCGGAGAACGGGTCTTCCGGGCACGGTATACGCCTGACGGGTTCTTCCCTGGCGTGCGGTGTGTTTCTGCTCCTTGTTGCGATGCCACTCGCCTATATGACGGGTGTCATGGTAGGCCGGGACAATCCTCTGCAGCCTCTTCCCGCGGAGGTCGCTCAGAGCGACAGGACCGAGCAGGGAGCTGAATCCTCGGAGAACGCGGAGACGGACGGCCAGAAGGACGATGACCAGAAATCCGACACTGAGAATGCTGGGAAAGAAATTCTCGGCCCTGCCGAACTTTCTTTTTCGCGCGTCCTGCGGGCAGCTCCGGGAGAGAAGGTAGCTGCACCCGGAGAAAACCGCAGATACGCAATGACAGGCGGACCGGACAGCAATGCGACGCAGCCTAAAATGGTGCCAGGCATGAGCCCGGCCGTCATTATGGGGCCGCCGGAGCCTCCGGCGGAGAAGGCCTCTACCTATGACTTCGTGTTTCAGGTTGCCACCTACCGCACGCTGAATTCTGCCGAGCAGACGCGGCAGCGTCTCGAGAACAAAGGGTACCGTATCCGGCTTGAGCGCCAGGGACGCCTGATTGTCGTTCTTCTCCGATGCCGGGGGCCTGAATCCAAGCCTGATGAAATAAAAGCCGCCATGGCCCGTCTCGGGATGGGCGAACCTCTCGAAAAGAGCCGCCGGCCCGTGTTCCGCCCCGCGCTTCAGTAAGCTGCGCTGCCCGCTGATGCCTGGAAAAGGAACGGGACGGCATCTGACCGCAAAAAAAAACGTTTCTGCCGCTTTGGATTGTGGAGTCCTTCTCTTCTGCCGGTCCGTGCGCGCAGAAGTATAAAGATACAGGAGGGTAATCATGAAAGTTCTTATCGTTAACGGAAGCCCGCATCCCAAAGGCTGCACGTATACCGCCCTTATGGAAGCCGCCGGCGTCCTTGAAAAAGAAGGGATCGAGACGACACTCCTTCAGCTCGGCACGAAGCCCATTCAGGACTGCATCGCCTGCGGCAAATGCGTGAAAACCGGTTACTGCGTGTTCAAGGACGACTGTGTCAACGAAGCCATCGATCTTCTCAGGGCTTCCGATGGCATCATCGTCGGCTCCCCCGTGTATTACGCGGGGCCCAGCGGCCGTCTCTGCTCCTTCCTTGACAGAATCTTCTATTGCAAGTCCGCTCCCTATGCCGGAAAGCCCGCCGCGACGGTGGTGAGCTGCCGGAGAGGCGGAGCCACAGAGGCGTTTGCCCGTCTCAACATGTACTTCCAGATGACCAACATGCCCCTGGTTTCCTCCCAGTACTGGAACCAGGTGCACGGCAACACTCCGGAAGAGGTGAAGCAGGATATTGAGGGCCTGCAGACCATGCGCACCCTGGGCAGGAACATGGCATGGCTCATCAAGTGCATCGCAGCCGGCAAGGCAGCCGGAATAGGCCTCCCCCAGTACGAGGCCTGGACGCCCACGAACTTCATCCATTAACTTTAAGCGTTCAGTTGCTCCCGCCTGACTTCGACAGGTGTCAGGCGGGAGCACAGGGACAATGTGGTTTATATTTCAGTCAGGCACTGGCTGCATGGAGAAGATCCCCGTTTTCACAGGAAGGGGAGGGACGAACGCAGAAGTTTGCGTCAGAAACATGCCTGGCCAGGAATTCATGCCCTGCACGAAAAACAAAACAGGGCTTTTTTCAGAGCAGAAGGAAACTGAATCTGCAGGCAGCAGTCCGTCTGCCTCCCATCTTCTGTACGCTACAGAAGAAGCCATCCAGAAAATCACGCCAGATACGGATGATGGGAGGAGACATACAGGATTGCGGCTGCCCTGGGGAAGGGACTTGTCGGGAAAGGAAGCGGCACTGCGGCAGATGTGTTCCCTGCCTTCTGCTGGTGCAGTACCAGCAGAAGGCGGTTCATCAAACCGCAGAGAGAGAAGGGATCCCGCAGAATTGAGGGCGGATCCTTATTTTAACTCGGGGACCAGTCCCTTGAAGGGGCTTGTCATTCCTGTGCTCAGGAAGCGCATTTCACTAAGCTCGCCGGAAAATTTGATAATCAGCAGGTGCGTCTGCGTTTCGTCTTGGCGCAGAAGCGTGTACTCATCGTGTCCATTGTTGGCGATTTTGAGCATAGCCTGATTTTCTGTCTCGCTGATTTTTTCCATGCCGGGCTGCTGGGCGCATTTTTCGGCAAGAGCCTTGAAATTGCCTGGCTCAAACGGTCCGGAAATGATGATGAAGGCCGCCTTGCGATCGTTGCGTCCGAAAACGGCCATTTCGCCGCCGTCTTTTTTCACCGGGCCCTTGGTCAGGGACCAGCCGAGGGGCAGGCTCAGCGTGAAGCTGTCTGTCTTGTAGACTTCGGCGCTTGCCGTGCCCGGAATGAACTGAATTGCCAGGCTAAAAGTTATGAGTATCGGAAGGAGCAGGGAGAAGGAATGTGTTGTCTTCAGCATTGTTTCTGCCTTGGAGGACTAGAGGTTTCAGATCAGACGGGCCGCCTGGATGCCGCCATAGAGAGCTGCGAAACCCAGAACAACCTGGATGACGATATTGAAGAGGAGCAGGACCGGACGCGTCTGCGCCAGCATAAAACTGTCGAAAATGAGTGAGGAAAAGGTGGTGAAGCTTCCCATGAATCCCACGCAGAGTACCACGCGGGTGGCGTCGGCGATCATCATGCGTACGGCGGCCAGTTCCCAGACAAAGCCGAACAGGAAAGAGCCGAGAACGTTCACGACAAGGGTTCCCAGGGGGTAGGAGGACGTGATGAAGCGGCCCACGGCCTGGGTCATGCCGAAACGGGCAAGGGCGCCGCAGCCGCCGGCGCAGAAAATAAGAAAGCAGAGCCTGAGTGCTGTCATCTGACGGATCCTCCGGCGCCAGGGGAAAATTCACGGCGCATGAAATCGGCGAGGGCTGTCCGCCAGTCCGGCATGGGGGGAAGTCCGAACATGCCAAGCATCCTGTTCTCAAGCTTCAGGCTGCGCGGCTCGACAGCGGAACCTGGGATTTCTCCGGACAGACAGGGAACGACTTTCTGACCGAGGCCGGCCAGTTCGAAAACGGCGCGTGCGAAATCGTAGCGGGAGGCTTCGCCCCCGCAGGAGAGGTGCAGCGTGCCCATGAGCCGGGGGCTGCGCAGCAGTTTTCTGATCACTGCGGCCACGGCGTACGTGCTCGTTGGGCATCCCTTCTGGTCGCTGGCTGCCCGGACTTCGGAAGTTCCTTCCTGGGCCATGCGCATCAGGGTGTGCACGTAGCTGGGCCCCCCCGGACCATAGAGCCACGCCGTGCGTACAATGAGGTGTTCGGAGCAGTTAAGGCGCATGGCGCATTCTCCACTCCATGCGCTCTGACCGCATACGCTGATGCCGCCCGTGGGCCTGTCGAACTCGCTGTAGGGGAGTTCTCTTGCTCCATCAAAGACTCTGCCTGTGGAAAACGCGATGAGCTTAGCCCCTGTTGTGCGGCAGGCCGCGGCGATGTTCGAGCTCCCATGGACGTTGACGGCCCAGGCCCTTGCCGGATCGCTTTCACAGATTTCGGGATCTGTCAGCATGGCGCAGTGAAGCACGATCTCTGGCTGACTTTCCTGAAACGCGCGTGCAACGGAGCGCTCATCCGTGACAGCAAGCGTTGTGCTGTCCGCGGTGAAAATATCCCTGTTCCCAAGTTCTTCGGAAAGCGTTCGGCCGAGCGGGGTGTCGCCGCCCGTGATGAGAATGCGCATGTTCTTTTCCTTTGTGCGGAAAGCGGAAAACCGTACGCTGGCGCACGGAACTCGCGTTGACATAATACCGGGAAAAGGAAAGAGCAAGACTCGCATTCCTTACGGCATCTTGCCACTGCGTGGACGCTGGCTTACAAAAGAGCCGTTGGACAGACCGGATGCAGGCTCCCGCATATTCCGGGACACCGCCATCTTTGCAACGGAGTGTTAGTTCCATGCCAGAAAAGGTTCCCGCCATTCTTCTCATTGCCTACGGTTCCTGCAATGCTGTCGGTCTTGCGGCGCTCAGGCGCTTCGAAGAAAGGGTGAGGATGCGCTTTCCTGGGCGCACGGTGCGCTGGGCCTACACATCCGAGCATATACGTACCCGTCTAGCCAGTCAGGTGCGCGCCAAATCGGATTCCGTCACCAAGGCGCTGAAGCGCCTTATTCTCGAGCGTTTCTGTCCCATAGCAGCCCAGCCGCTTCAGATAGTGCCGGCCACGGAAAATGCCCAGGTGGAAAAACTGGCCGCTGCCGTGGCCGGAGAAAGCGGCGTTCCCATAAGCGTCGGAACACCGCTCCTGACGACGGAAAAGGACATGAGGGACTGCGTCAGGGCTGTATTCTCCATGATTCCACCGGAAAGAAAAGAGGGGGAGTCCGTCGTACTTATGGGGCATGGCACCCGGTACACCAGGGCCCAGGAGCGATATGACAGGCTTTCCGCGATGCTTTCCGCTGAGGACAGAGCCGTGCACCTCGCCACAATGTCCGGGGATGTAAGCATTGAGAATATCATGCCTCTTCTTTCATCGCGCCGCGTATGGCTTCTGCCCTTTCTTTCATCTGTGGGCCGTCACACCACAGTGGATATGGCCGGAACGCAGATGAAATCCTGGAAATCGCAGATTGAGGCGGTTGGTCACGAGTGCGTGCCTGTCATCGCGGGCGCCATAGAAAACGAGAATTTTGCCGATATCTGGCTTGAACATCTGGAGGAGGCGGCTGCGCGGATTGGCGTTTTTCCGGCTCCTCCGGCTCAAAAATCATGAAAGCCAAGTCATCATCACAGGGGAGGTCCGTGATGCGTTTTGTTCTTCCTGCTGCCGGCATTCTGGCCGCGTGCGTCTGCTTCGGTTCTGTTTCGGTTTCTGCTGCCGGCCCGGAGGCGGGGGCCTTTAATCCGTATGTGCAGAAAACTTTTCCATCCTCATTTACGCCAAAGGGCAAATCCGCCCAGATTCTGAATGCCCTGGGCGGAGAGCCGCAGTCTATTCTGACGGATACCGCCTACAGACCGCATAACAGGGAAGAGCTTTATCCCGTGCTTTTCGGTGACAGGCGGGCTCCTCATGAAATTCTGGTTTTTCTTGATTTTTCCGAACCTTCGAGCGCCACGGTGTGGAAGGCCGTCCGGAAAGCCATGTCTTCCCTCAGCCCCTCACAGGCCAGAGTTGTCCTTCTGGCCAGTAACAGGGAACCCTATGGCATGGATATGACGGGGCTTGTGATCTGGGCTTCGTACAGCCGCTCCCCGGAGCAGGCCGCGGATTGCCTGACATGGGCCCTTGATCGCTGGAATGAGGTCAAGAGCCGGCAGAAGAAGGCCGGAAAGGCACGCCGCTTTGTCACCGAATATGACGCTGTGGCCTCTCCCACTGATGACCCGATGGTCTTTCAGGGAATGAGCCGGCTTAATCCCCCCGTTCCCGAGAGCCAGCAGTGTGATGTGGCGCAGTATGTGTACGACGCTGGTAATGTGAATCTTTTCCAGGCGTCCGAAGCCGCAAAATATTACAGCGTGAAACGTCTTCCGGCCGTCGTGGTCGATGGCCGTGTGCTTTCTTCCCCGTCAGCCAGTGCCATTACCGGTGCTGTGAAGTAGAGGGGGCAGCCCGCCAGACTCTGTTTTTTCACGTTTGTTCAGAAGAAAGAATCCCCGGGGGCGGACTTTTCAGATGAAAGTGTCTGCCTCCGGGGATTTGTGCTGTCAGAAAAAATTTTTTCAGTTCGTTTTTTCCGGCGAGAAGGGGATAATGCGCGCTTTGCCACATCCTGATGGGGTGGGGTGGAGCGGAATTTCCGCTGCGCAGCAGGGGCATATCCAGCAGTTCAGGCTGTGCGTAAGGCGGATGAGACTTCCCTCCGCTTCGTGGCAGTGCGGACAGAAGGGGCCCTGACGTCCGTTTTTTGTGTTAATCCAGACAAGTCCGTTTTCCTGTGTCACAGCCCGTGGAATAGAGAGCAGTTCTTCGAAGTTGCCGATGCGGGCATGAAGCCGGCTGACTTCATCGTGCAGGGCAATGACGTGGGCCTGCAGGCCGCGTAATTCCTCTCTGGCCAGTTCCGGGTGCCCTGAGGCCAGAAGCTTGTTGATTTCTTTGAAACGGGCGTAGTCACTCATGGAAAACCTCTGCCGCAGCCGCAGCGAAGCGCGGCCGCTTCCGCTGTTGAAAGCAACGGAACCAAACGTTACGAGTCTTTTCGGCAGGAAGCGGGGAGGGGTTTAGATTCCGGCAGAGTCATGTGCCCGCTACATGGGTTTTTCATTGACTGGCGAGAGTGAGGCGATCAGCTTTTCTATTTCTTCTTTTTTGGACTTTTCTCCTCTGGCATACGGCTTGCGCTGCGGGAATCCTTCCTCCTGTTCATCAGGGGAAAGGTGTGAACTTCCGGCAAGATATTCGCGGATGGCATCAGCCAGGGAAGGGGGAAGCGGAGAGGTACGCATGTGACGGGCAATCATGCGTAAAAAGTCTCTGGTGGTGAAGGTCTGGGGCTCCAGGCTGGGGAGTGACATCAGGATTTTGCTGAAAATTTCGTTCTGTCTCTGGGCTGCCCTGGCAAGAATCTTTTCGGACGTAAGTATGGGGATGTTTTCCTGGATAGCCAGTCCCAGGCTGAGCAGAACCCTGGAGTAAATTCTGGACACGCCAGTGGCTGACTCCACGGTCAGATTCGCTATGAAGGTTCCGTCTTCGTCTGGAAGAATGATCACGGAAGGGATATGGGCGCCCACAGCGCTCAGAGATTCCGTGAAGGTTGTGAAAAAAGAAAAAAGATCCGTCTTGGAAAGGGGAACAGCGAAAGTCTGTGGGGAGCCGAGCTCAATGGGGAACAGCGTATCGCTGTTACTGTTTCTCAGAAAGACGTAATGCCGGTCCTCGAAGGGTATAATGCAGACGTAGCGCAGAGATATCACTGTAAATTACCTCCATCGGCCAGGGGAGAGCCCGTGAGGCTGTGCTTTTTCGCGCCTGTGATGGATACGCGCAGGAGCCTGCCTGTGTAGTCCCTGCCGGCGGGAAGAGCCACATGAATGAGAGCCCCGTAGGGATCTCTTCCCTGCCAGCTTCCCAGTCCGTCCACGTCCTGCCTGGGGCTGGGCTGTTCCAGCAGAACTTCCGTGGTGGAGCCGACACGTCCTTTGAGCCACCTGACGCCGAGTTCCTCCTGAAGGGCCTGCAGCCGTTCAAGCCTGTCTGTCTTTGTCTGCTTGTCGATTTTATCCGGGAAAAGAGCTGCCCGGGTCCCCGGCCTTGGGGAATAGCAGAAGGAGTAGCTGGCCACGAAGTTGACTCTGCGGATCATGGACAGCGTATCCTGAAAATCTTCTTCAGTTTCACCGGGGAAGCCCACGATGAGGTCGGAAGAGAGAGCGATATCCGGGCGGGCCCGGTGGAGGTTCTCAACGAGCCTGAGGAAAGCTGCGCTGTCATAACGGCGGTTCATACGCCTGAGGATCCTGTCGGATCCCGCCTGCATGGGCAGGTGCAGCCTCGGACAGAGGTTATCCAGGGTCCCGAAAAGCTCTACGTCTTCCTCCGTCATATCCTTGGGATGCGGAGAGACGTAGCGCAGGCGTTTCAGACCGGGAATGGCAGAAACCTGACGGAGAAGCGAGGCGAAACTTGTGCCGTCTCCCGATTTGTCGAGTCCGAAGGCATTCACGTTCTGGCCGAGGAGGGTGATTTCCAGACAGCCGCGATCCACCAGTGTGCGGCATTCATCCAGTATGGCAGCGCTTGAACGGGATTTCTGACGTCCCCTTGTGTAGGGGACGATACAGTAGGTGCAGAAATTGTCGCAGCCCTGCATGATATTTACGAAGGCTGTCGGAGAAGCTGGGCCGCGGCCTGTTTCCGGACGCTCCTCGTAGTGCTCCGTGAAATCAAGGAGGCTGATTTTTTTTGCGGGGGAGGACTGAAGATCCTCAATGGTGTCGGGAATCCTGGACAGACCGTCAGGGCCGGAGACGAGACGAACCTGCGAAGAATAGGAGAAAAGTTCCGCCCCGAGCTGCTGGGCTACGCAGCCGATGACAGCCACGATAACTCCCGGATTGTTTCCTGTCTCCTGGCGGATTCGGCCGAGCATGCTTCGAACCTTGAGCTCCGGCTTTTCGCGGACAGAACACGTGTTGACGATAACGATGGACGCGCTGTCCAGACTGCCTTCGGTGAATCCTCTGGCAGTGAGAGCCCGGGACAGCCATCCCGAATCGTTGATGTTCATCTGGCAGCCGAAGGTGACGATATGAAAAACTTGAGTCTGCATGTTTGCCTTATCCGCGCAGGAGGTAGAGAACGGAGACTTCCAAGGAATTACTGTTTTTTGCTGGTGGTGACGTCAGAGAGCAGGGACTGCATGGGATCGTTATTCATGGAGTCCATGAGATCAAGCTGATCATTCAGCCAGTCGCGGATGGACTGCGCTGTAGAATAGGAGACGACCATCCTGTTTTTGATGATGCGCGTCAGATGGTGAGTGGTAGGATCCTTGTAGACGATTTTTTCGTTGATGAGCGTTCCTGCCTCGGAGATGGTCCTTTCTATACATTCAGGCAGGTCCTCACTTTCGGTAAAGAAATTCATCTCGATTTCCCCGAGGGGCGTTACGCCGCCGAATACACCGTGCACAGGCTGGATCTCAAGATTGGGGTCCCGGCTGAACTTCATAATATATTTCAGTGGTGTGGCCATGACAGACTCCTGTTGTGATAATGATGAAAAATGAATGCCGAACGACAGCTTTTCCTGACTGGTCCGGAAAGCAGGCGGTTGCCATGGGCAAGGCCTACCACAAATGACGGGGGCTGACAAAATTTTGTGGAGATCCTTCTGCCTTGACTGTAAAGGTTGTCCAGATACAATACTTTTTCCGCCAGAGATTAATCCTGGCGGGGTGTCTGGTTGTCTCCTGCTGCCAGCATCTACGATTGGAATACGGAGGAACGCAAAGTGTGCGCTATGAACACTGGCAGTGATTTTACATGTGAAAGGCTGGAAACCCAGGCCGATTTTGACATGATTGGCTTTATGGAACTGAGCAAGGAAACGGAACTGAGCGGTCCTGTCATGGACCGTATCGTGGAACTCTGGGACAGATGGTTTCAGATGCTGTCTGTTTACAAGATAACCTGCGGGAAAATCACCTATCTCGCCGTGTGGCTGCCTGAAGAGGTCGAGACGTATATTGACGAGACCTGGGATAAAACGCCGTCAAAAGGATTCCTTGCCAACAGCCTGGCGCAGTTCATGTGCATGCAGGTCGTTAATGATCTGATGCCGCAGGTTTCCGTGGAAGGATGCGCCCCAGCGCCCCGTCCTACCGAGAGCCTGCGCAGGGCTCTTGAAAGCTTTGGTCTGAAGTACAGGGAAGATCTGCCTGTGCTTGAGCGCAGATTTGCCGTCGTAACGCTTTATCCTTTCCGGGGCGGATGCGAAATCTGCTATCTCCAGAAGGACTGCCCGAAAGGATCCGGAAGCGGAGATGCGGATCAGTCTGTTGTGCTGCCCGGCTACGAAACGACTGGCGGAAAATAGGTGCGAATCATGGGAAGCAGATTATCTGCTTTCCATGATCAGAACGCGTTTTTTGCCTTCGGATGTCGTGACTCTCACTTCCACGGTTCTCGAACTGAGAACCACTTCCCGCACGAGGCAGCTGACATTTCCGTTTGTGCTTATGTCGTGGACAACGATGGTTTCCCCTTTGCTGGGAACAGTCTCCGGTGTGATCTCCACGAGTTCCGCCGTATCGGCATCAAAACCCATCCAGGCCAGGACTGGCGAAGCGCACAGCAACATACAGGCAGGCAGGAAGAAAAGTATCTTGTTCATAGCAGACGTGTACCCGAGAAAAGCCCACCTTGGCAACTGTCGCACTGGCCCCTCATGCAGAGGATGAGCCTGTTGCCTTTTTACCACAAGATGAGGATGTACGCATGATAGCTTATATTGAGGGGCGGTTGCTTGAGGTTTCCGATCCGGCCATTATCGTGGTTACGGACGGAGGCGTGGGCTACGAAATTGAAATTACGGCCAGACAGCGGCAGTCTCTCCCCGAACGGGGAGGCAGAGTGGCCCTGTATACGGAGCTCCTCGTGCGGGAAGATATGCTCCGTCTCTGTGGCTTTTCTACATTTGAAGAGCGTGAAACGTTCGAAGTGCTCATTGGTATTTCCAAGGTCGGACCCAGAACAGCCCTTGCTGTTCTCTCCGCCTTCAGCCCTGCCGAGCTGCGTAGCATCGTGTCTGAGGGAAATACGGCGGCCCTGACCCAGGTAAGCGGTGTGGGTAAACGCATGGCGGAAACCATTCTGAGAGAGCTCGCCTACCGGCTCAAGGTGGACGACAGCGCATCGGTGAGTGTTCTGGCCGGGGACGGGAAGGCCGGTTCCGTGTTCAGACAGGTAGTGGAAGGTTTAAAGAGCCTCGGGTACACAGAAGGCGAGTGCACCAGCGTGGTTCAGGAAATCCTTCGGGAACAGCCGGACCTTGATGTTGCGGGCGCTCTCAGGCTGTCTCTTCAGGCGCTTGCACGGAAAAAGGGGTAACGGATGCTGAAGGAACAGGAAGACGAATTCAGGAAGGCCGAAGAAAATGTCCGACCGAGGAGTCTTGATGACTTTATCGGCCAGGATCAGGTGCGCGCGCAGCTCCGGGTTTTTCTTGGGGCAGCAAAAAAACTCGGCAAGTCTCTGGATCATACAATTTTTTATGGCAATCCGGGACTCGGCAAGACAACGCTTGCGCAGATCATGGCTGCTGAACTGGGCGTCAATATTACGACCATAACAGGCCCCATGCTGGAGCGCCCCGGCGATTTGGCTTCCATACTGACGAACCTTCAGCGCAACGACATCCTGTTCATAGATGAGATCCACCGCATGCCCATAGCTGTAGAAGAAGTCCTCTATCCGGCAATGGAGGATTTTAAGCTGGATATTGTTGTGGGACAGGGGCCGGCTGCGAGTACGGTGCGCATGCCTCTGGACAGGTTTACGCTGGTGGGGGCAACAACCAGGCTGGGCCTTGTGTCTGGTCCGCTGCGCAGCCGTTTCGGTATTGATCTGCATCTCGATTTTTACACGCCCGAGGATCTGGCGCGCATTGTTATCCGCAGCGCGTCCATCCTGGGCGTTTCCATAGACGAAGAAGGCGCCCTTGACATCGGGCGCCGCTCCCGTGGCACCCCCCGCATAGCCAACAGACACCTGCGCCGGGTGCGTGATTATGCTCTTCAGGATGGGGCCGGAACCATCACCAGAGAAGTGGCAGACAGGGCCCTGAGCTGCATGAATGTCGATGAAGCGGGACTTGATCAGATGGATCGCCGCATTCTGAGCGTCATTATCAATAATTACGAAGGCGGCCCAGTGGGGCTGAAGACGTTGGCCGTTGCCTGTTCCGAAGACGTCAGGGCCATAGAGGACGTTTATGAGCCATATCTTATCCAGCAGGGATTTTTGAAACGCACAAGTAAAGGACGCGTGGCCACAGTAAAGAGCTATCATCACCTGAAAATCCAGGTGAAGGGAAAGACAGTGCAGCAGCTGGGACTCTTGGACAACAAATAAAGGCGTACGTCATGAAACGGCTCCGGCCCCCTTATCGCCCCTGTAAGAATTGCTTTTTTCGAAAAATGTTCCAGAGGTATTGACACCCCGGGGCTGAAAGCGTAGAAGTCGCGTTCGCCGCCTGAAAAACAGCCTTTCTCTGAAGGTTCCGGGAAGAAGATTCTCGGGAAAAAGAGAAAAAAGCTGTTGACAGGCATGAGGGATGAGCGTAAAAGCCTCCCTCGCCGCATGAGACAGCGGGCTTCAAAAAGCCTTCACAAAAAGTTTTTTGAAGATTTCCAAAAAAGTTGTTGACA
>ONPA01000227.1 GCA_900319575.1 uncultured Desulfovibrio sp.
CCCAGGGGTGCCGGCCGCACGTCCCAACCTTTTAGAAAAGCGGGTGTAACGCCATGTCCGCATCGCTCTTCTGGATTATCGCAGCCGTTGTCTGCTTTATCATTGAGATCCTGGCCCCGGTCGGCGCCTTCATCTTCTTCGGCACGGGCTGCCTCGCGGCCTGGGCCGTGTCGCTCACCGATCTTTCCGTGACCTGGCAGATCGCTTCCTGCCTTGTCATCTCCATTGTCTCCCTTGTCCTTTTCCGCGCCCGCTTCAGAAAGATTTTTTCGGGCTCAGAGCAGACACCCGAGATCATGGAACACCGCATGCGGGGCCAGAGCGGAACCGTGACCGCTCCCATAGCCGCGGGAGGCGAGGGGCAGGTGGAAGTGGCCGGCAGTTTCTGGCGCGCCCGCACGGAGGACGGAAAGGAAGCGGGAAAAGGCGTCAAAATCACCGTGATCGGAGCTGACCGGAACGACGCCCTGCTTCTCATTGTGCGCAGGGGCTGAGCGCCGGGGCCGCGTTTGCCGCACCTTTGGCGCTCTGTTATTCTTCCCGAAGAAAAGACCTTTTTACCGGAGTGTGTGCATGATCACCACCATTGTTCTCCTCATCCTCGCCGTCGTCACCATCATGGCCGGCGTCACCATTGTACCCAACCAGTACGCCATCGTGGTGGAGCGCCTCGGGCGCTATCACTCCACCCTGACAGCAGGCTTCCATGTCCTCATCCCCTTCATCGACCGCAAGGCCTACCGCCGCTCCCTGAAGGAAGAAGTGTATGACGTGGCGGCCCAGACCTGCATCACGGCGGATAACGTCACCGTGACCATCGACGGCGTCATCTATCTGCAGGTGGTGGACGCCATGAAGTCGGCATACGGCATCGAAGGCTACGTGGACGGCGCCATACAGCTGGCCCAGACCTCCCTGCGTTCCGCCATCGGCCGCATGCCTCTGGAAAAGACGTTCGAGAGCCGCGATGAAATCAACCAGGAAGTCTGCTCCGACCTCAACAAGGCCACGGCTGCCTGGGGCGTCAAGGTCCTGCGCTACGAAATCCGCGACCTCCAGCCGCCGAAAAGCATCACCGATGCCATGGAACGTCAGGTGAAGGCCGAACGCGAAAAGCGTGCCGTTGTTCTGCAGTCCGAAGGCACAAAGCAGAGCCAGATCAATATCGCCGAAGGCCAGAAGGAAGCGGCCATTGCCACCTCGGAAGGCGAGAAGCAGGCGCAGATAAACCACGCCGAAGGCCAGGCAGCCCAGATCCTGCGTGTCGCTGAAGCCACGGCCGAAGGCCTCAGGATGCTCCGCGAACAGCTCAACGGGGACGCCCTCGCCGCGGCGCAGCTCAAGCTCTCCGAACAGTATATCCAGCAGTTCGGCAATATCGCGAAGACCAACAACACGGTCATCATTCCCGCAGACATGGCCAATGTGGGCAGCCTCGTCGGCGCCGTAACCGGCATGCTTGGCAAGGGCCGCGGCCTCAACGCCTACCTGCAGGACAGCGCCGATACAAAAAAATCCTGATTCGGACCTTTTCCGGTCTTTTTTCAGAAAACCCTTGTCCCGGCGGGATTTTCAGATCATAAAGGAAAAAGCCTGTAACCTTTTCCCCCGAAAAGAGAGCTGCGGCGCTGCACGCAGCTGGAGGAGTTCACTCATCATGTTCCGCAAAGTTTTCCTTTTCTGTGCCCTCGTCCTGACGATGGCCAGCGGCTCTGCCATGGCCGCCCAGAAGATCAGCGTCGCCAGTGACTGCACCTGGCCGCCCATGGAATTTCTGGATGAAAACAAGCAGCCCATCGGCTTCTCTGTCGATCTGCTCCGTGAAATGGGCAAAGAACTGGGCGTTGAGTTCGACATCAAGAACGTGCCGTGGGACGGCATCTTCTCCGGTGTCGCGGCCGGCAAATACCAGATGGTCTCCTCTTCCACCACGATCACCGAAGAGCGCCTGAAGAAGTACCTCTTCTCCGATCCCTACTATGACGTGGTGCAGTCCGTGGTCATGCCCCTCGGCAAGAACATCGCCTCTCTCGCTGATCTGAAGGACAAAAAGGTCGGCGGCCAGATCGGCACCACCGGTATCTTCGTCATGGAGAAGAGCAAGGCCGGCGCCACCATCCGCGAATACGACGACGTGGGCCTCGCCATGAAGGACCTCGCCAACGGCCGCCTCGACGCCGTCATCTGCGACAGCAACGTGGCCACCTACTACGCCAACGTCAAGGCCGAGTACAAGAATCACTTCCACGTGGCCTTCAAGACCAAGGACGTGGAGCATCTCGGCTTCTGCCTGAACAAGAACGACACGAAACTCCAGAAGCTCCTGAACGAAGGCCTCGCGAAGATGCGCGCCAACGGCAAGCTCCAGGAAATCACGAAGAAGTGGATGGGCGAATAGCCCTTATCTTCTTCCCGTCTTCAGAAGGGCGTCCGCTTTCAGCGGGCGCCCTTTTCCGTGCTCCCGGCTCAGGGCGCGCTCTGATGGGGTAAAAGCGGGAGCTGACAGGAAACACTGCCCTTCCCGTATCTGCGGTTCGCGCCAGGCAGGGAACCGGCGGGTGCCGGACGGTGCACGCACTGTACGGGGAGACAGAAATTCCGGGCGGATCATCCTCCGGCCGGTATCTGACTTCTCACCAATACAAAAAAATCTTGCATCAGGGGCAGTGCGCGTTCATAGTAGCGCGACCGGGAGAAACTCCTTCCCCCCACGGGAGCTCCGGCCTCATTTTCTGCAAGGAGGCTTTACGAATATGTTCCGCCGCATTTTTCTTCTCTGCGCCCTTACCCTGGCGCTTTCGGCCGGCACGGCCATGGCCGGCCAGAAAATCAGGGTCGCCAGCGACTGCAACTGGCCGCCCATGGAATTCCTCGATCAGAACAAACAGCCCATTGGCTTTTCCGTGGATCTGCTCCATGAAATGGGCAAAGAACTGGGCGTGGAATTCGAAATCATGAACGTGCCGTGGGACGGCATCTTCTCCGGCGTAGCCGCAGGCAAGTATGACGTCGTTTCCTCTTCCACCACCATCACGCCCGAACGCCAGAAGAAATACCTCTT
Source organism: uncultured Desulfovibrio sp. (assembly GCA_900319575.1). Taxonomy (GTDB): domain Bacteria; phylum Desulfobacterota; class Desulfovibrionia; order Desulfovibrionales; family Desulfovibrionaceae; genus Desulfovibrio. The sequence continues at coordinate 3,062 of ONPA01000227.1, forward strand.
CTCCGATTCCTATTACGATGTGGTGCAGTCCGTGGTTATGCCCCTCGGCCAGAACATCGCCTCCCTCGCTGACCTGAAGGACAAAAAGGTCGGCGGCCAGATCGGCACCACAGGTATCTTCGTTATCGAAAAGGCCAGCGTCGGCGCCACCATCCGCGAGTACGACGATGTGGGCCTCGCCATGAAGGACCTCGCCAACGGCCGTCTCGACGCGGTCATCTGCGACAGCAACGTGGCCACCTACTACGCCAACGTCAAGGCCGAGTACAAGGATCACTTCCATGTGGCCTTCAAGACCAAGGACGTGGAGCATCTCGGCTTCTGCCTGAACAAGGACGACACCAAAATGCAGAAGCTCCTGAACGACGGCCTCGCAAAGATGCGCGCCAACGGCCGCATGCAGGCCCTCATCAAGAAGTGGATGGGCGAGTAGTCTCTTTTTTTCCGGTTCTGCAGGGGGGCGTCCGCGCCGGCGGACGTCCCCTTTTCTGTTTTCTTTTCCCTTCTGGTACAAAAAAATTTCAAAATGAGCGGAAATCCGGCGTTTCAGGGCCGCATCTCTCTTTTTTCCGGCGTTTGCTTGTCTGACAGGGAAAAAACTCGTAATAAAATGTTTCGTCCTGTTTACTTCCCCTGCCGGACACCGCGCCCCCCGAACCCCCGGATGCGGAAAAACGTCCTCCCCCCGGACATCCTGAGCAGCGGGAACAGACGGAACAAAAAGCCGGTCCGCCCTGCGGATCCGTCTCTGGTCCCTGCTTTTCTTGCCCAAGGACGGTGCCGAGGCACCTCAGGAACCAAACTGTTCAGGTAGGGAGTTTTTTCCATGGATGTGTTCATTTCTGCTCTCACCAGTCTCAACAACTTCGTCTGGGGTCCCGTCATGCTCGTGCTTCTCGTGGGCACGGGTCTTTACCTTAACGTCATCCTGCGTTTCTTCTCCTTCAGAAACTGGATCCACGCCTACAAGCTCCTCTGGCAGGGCCGCGAGCACCAGTCCCAGAAAGGTGAGATTTCCCCCTGGAACGCGCTCATGACCGCCCTTGCCGGTGATATCGGCACCGGCAACATCGTGGGTGTGGCCACGGCTATCGCCATCGGCGGCCCGGGCGCCCTCTTCTGGATGTGGGTAACCGCCCTCGTGGGCATGATGACCAAATTCTCCGAAATCATTCTGGCCGTGAAGTACCGTGAAAAGACACCCGCCGGACGCTGGGTCGGCGGCGCCATGTACTTCATCAAGAACGGTCTCGGACCGAATTGGAAGTGGCTTGGCACCTGCTTCGCCATCTTCGGCTTCATCGCCTGCTTCGGCATCGGCAACCTCGTGCAGGTTAACGCCATCGCCGTCAGCATGGACAAGTCCTTCTCCATACCCACCTGGGTCACGGGCCTTGTCCTGCTCCTGTTCCTCGCCCTCATCCTGCTTGGCGGCGTAAAACGCATCGGCGCCGTGGCCGGCCGTCTCGTGCCGCTCATGGCCGTCGTCTATATCGCCTTCGCCCTCATTGTCATCATCATGAACATCACGGAAGTGCCGCGCGTGTTCTGGTGGGTCGTTTCCGAAGCCTTCACGCCTACGTCGGCTGAAGGCGGATTCGCCGGCGCCACCGTGCTCCTGACCATCCGCATGGGTGTTGCCCGCGGTATCTTCTCCAACGAAGCCGGTCTCGGCTCCACACCCATGGCCCACGCCGCCGCTACGGCCAAGTCCCCCCTGCAGCAGGCCTCCATCGGCATGCTCGACGTCTTCATCGACACCATCATCGTCTGCTCCATGACCGGTTTCGCCATCCTGGTTACCGGCGTCTGGAACATGGGCGCTGACCACGCCGGCCTCCTCACGCACCTCGCCTTTGAAAAGGTCTTCCCGAACATCGGCGGCATCGTCGTGACCTGCGCGCTCTCCATCTTTGCCTTCACCACGGTCCTCGGCTGGGCCGTGTACGGCGAACGCTGTGTCATCTATCTTTTCGGTGACCACGCTGTTAAGTATTTCCGCATCGTCTTCTGTCTCGTGGCCGCAGCCGGCTGCGTCATGGCCCTGAACACCGTGTGGCTCATCTCCGACACGGCAAACGCCCTCATGGCCTTCCCGAACCTCATCGGTATCCTGCTCCTGAGCCCGAAGATCGTGCAGATCATCAGGGAAGAGGTCCAGAAGGATCCTTCCTTCAAGTTCTAACCCTTTTATCCTTCTCCTGGCTTTTCCCCCCGTGTCCCGCCCCGGGATCCTTTCCTGAGGCATAAGAGCCGGCCGAATGCGGGCTGCCTTGCAAAAGACAGCCCGCTTTTTTGCGGCCGCTCCGAGTCCGGCGCGCCGGCGCCGCGGGAACTCCAGGTCCGGAGATTTTCATGGACTCCTTCATTTCTCTTGTCACCAGCATCAACAACTTCGTCTGGGGTCCCGTCATGCTCGTGCTTCTCGTGGGCACGGGACTCTACCTCAATATCATCCTGCGCTTCTTCTCCTTCAGAAACTGGATGCACGCTTTTCACTGCCTCTGGCAGGGCCGCGAGCATCAGTCCGAGAAGGGCGAGATCTCTCCCTGGAATGCCCTCATGACCGCCCTGGCCGGCGATATCGGGACGGGCAACATCGTGGGCGTGGCCACGGCCCTCGCCATAGGCGGCCCGGGTGCCCTGTTCTGGATGTGGGTGACAGCCCTCGTGGGCATGATGACCAAGTTCGCCGAAATCATCCTGGCCATGAAATACCGAGAGAAAACACCCTCAGGCCGCTGGGTCGGCGGCGCCATGTACTTCATCAGGAACGGCCTTGGCAGAAAATGGGCCTGGATGGGTGTCTTCTTCTCCGTCTTCGGCATCATCGCCTGCGTGGGCACGGGCAACCTCGTGCAGGTCAACGCCATTGCCGTGAGCCTGCAGAACACCTTCTCCGTGCCCACCTGGGTCACGGGCATCGTCCTTCTCTTTCTGCTCTCCCTTATTCTTCTTGGAGGCGTGAAGCGCATCGGCGCCGTAGCCGGCCGTCTCGTGCCCTTCATGGCCGCCATCTACATTGTCTTCGCCCTCATCGTCATCGCCATGAACATCACGGAAGTGCCGCGCGTGTTCTGGTGGGTCATCTCCGAAGCCTTCACGCCCACCTCCGCCCAGGGCGGCTTCGCCGGCGCCACCGTGCTCCTGACCATCCGCATGGGCGTTGCCCGCGGCATCTTCTCAAACGAGGCCGGCCTCGGCACCACGCCCATGGCCCATGCCGCGGCCACGGCCAAGTCTCCCCTGCAGGAAGCCTCCCTCGGCATGCTCGACGTCTTCATCGATACCATCGTGGTCTGCTCCATGACCGGCTTCACCATTCTCGTGACCGGCATGTGGGATCAGGGCGCAGACAAGGCCGGCCTGCTCACGCACATGGCCTTCGAGAACGTCTTTCCCCATGTGGGCAGCCTCGTGGTAACCTGCGCGCTCACGCTTTTCGCCTTCACGACCATACTCGGCTGGGCCGTGTACGGCGAACGCTGCTGCATTTACCTCTTCGGCGAATGGTCCGTGAAGTTCTTCCGCATTCTCTTCTGTCTCGTGGCCGCCGCAGGTTCGGTCATGACGCTCAACACCGTGTGGCTCATCTCTGATACGGCCAACGCCCTCATGGCCTTCCCGAACCTCATCGGCATCCTGCTTCTGAGCCCGAAAATCGTGCAGATCATCAGAGAGGAAATTCAGAAGGATCCCGGCTTCAGGTTCTGATCCCACTTCTTGACAGGGCCCCGCCTCCGGTGCACAAAAGGGGCGTGCGGTGCGCACGGGAAGCGTGCGCAGGGAAGCCGGTGCGAGACCGGCGCGGACCCGCCGCCGTTACCGGAGACGAACCCCGTCAGACATGTCACTGCCTTTGAAAGGTGGGAAGACCGCGGAGGGAGGATGACCCGGGAGCCGGAAGACCGACCGCACGATCATAGGCTGCGCCCACGGGAGACTGGCAGCGCCGCCCCTTTCTTTTTCTGAGGCAAATACGGAGCCCCGGACGCTTTTTTCACGCCCGGGGCTCTTTTTGTTTTCATGAAAGAAAAAACGGCGCCTCCCGGGACGTTCTCTGTTTCACCCTGCAACGGGAGCTTTGTCTCATGAAACGCTTCGCATCCCTTTTCTGCGCCCTCTTCCTCGTTCTCGTGGCCGTTGAGGCCCAGGCCGAAGATAAGGAAGGCGTACTCATCGTCGCCTTCGGTACCAGCATGGAATCCGCCATGCCCTCCCTCAACGACATAGACGCCGCCTATAAGGCCGCCTATCCCGGAAAACCCATTGTGTGGGCCTACACCTCAGACATCATCCGCAAAAAGCTCGCGAAGGAAGGCAAAAAAATCTTCTCCGTCAACGAAGCCCTGAACGACTGCGCTGAGAAGGGCATCACCAGCCTGCGCGTACAGCCCCTGCACGTTACCGCCGGCGAGGAATACATGATGCTGCAGCGCATGATCGTGAAGAACCTCACGAAGAATCCGGGGAAATTTGAGCACGTCTACCTCGCCTATCCCCTCATCTACTCCTCCGAAGACCTCGACAGGGTCATCGACGCCGTCCTCGGCAGCCTCGCGAAGGACAGGAAGTCCGGCGACTATGTGGTTCTCATGGGCCACGGCAACGACAGAGGCGCCAGCGATCTTACCCTGGCCGCCATTCATGACCGCTTCCTGCAGAAAGATCCCCATGTTTTTGTGGCCACGGTCGAGGGAGCCAACGGCTTCAGCCATATCCTGCCCGTCCTGAAGAGCAGGAAGGCCAAGACCGTGCACATTGAACCCCTCATGGTCGTTGCCGGCGATCACGCCAACAATGATCTCGCGGGCAGCGAGGATGACTCCTGGGCCTCCCAGATGAAGAAGGCCGGCATGAAGGTCGTGCCCCACCTGCGCGGCCTCGGCGAAATCCCGGCCATCCGCGACATCTACCTGAGCCATACGCAGGCCGCCAAGGATGACATGGCCCATCCCAAAAAGTCTGACTAACACCACGGTGAAGCGGCCGGGCACGGGTCCGGCCGCACCTTTTTCCCCTTCAAACAGCAGCAGACGGCGTTCCGCCTCATAAAAGATACAGCATGAAACCAGGAAAACTCATCGGCATCGGAATAGGCCCCGGCGATCCCGAACTTCTCACCATCAAAGCGGCCAGGATCCTCAAATCCTGCGGCGCGGTCTTTACCGTCATCTCCCAGCACGTGGACAAGAGCGTCTCCGAGACAGTCGTGCGTTCCGTCGCCCCCGGCGCGCGCATCATCCGCCTTACCTTCAGCATGTCCCGTGACAGAAAGGAGCGCGAAGATCAGGTCCTGCGCAACGCGGAGCGCATCCGCGACGAACTCCTCAAAGGGCAGGACTGTGCCTACACGACGCTCGGCGACACGCTCACCTATTCCACCTACGGGTACATGACCGCGCACCTGAAGAAGCTCCTTCCGGATTTCAGGTACGAGACAGTACCGGGCATCACCTCCTACAGCACGCTGGCTGCCAGAAGCGGTGCCATTCTCGTGGAAAACACGGAAGATCTGCGCGTGGTGCCCGCCTTCAAATCCTCCATGGCCGACAGCATCGAATTCCCCGAGGGATCCTCCACGGTTCTCCTGAAGACCTACCACAGCAGGGGCGCCCTTATCGAAAGGCTGAGAAAGGAAAAGGATCTCGACGTGGTCTACGGCGAAAATCTGACCATGGAAGGCGAATTCATCTCGCGGGATCTCGATGAAATCGCCGCCCGCCCGGACGCCTATTTTTCTCTCATGCTGGTGCGCCACAGGCGGGGAGGCAGGGACTAACCCCATGCAGGAACACACAGATCCGGGTTCCGGCACGCCCCCGGCAGCTCCGCCGAAGCTCCCCCGCCGCCATAAAAAACGCCCCCTGCCCTGGACAAAGACATCCTGGCGCATCTGGTTCATCTGCGCCATGGGCCTCTCCATATGGATGACCGTGAACATGCCTTCCGGCATGGGCAGGAGTCAGACCGCGGTCCGGCAGAACGCCGCCGTAACGCAGGAAACAGATCGGACGCCCCGTCACGCGCCGGGCGTGGCCGGAGACATGACGGGCAGGGAAAACGCGTCATCCGGCATGGGGCACAGGAGAGAGGGCGGAGAAAAGCCCGCGGCCCAGACCGGGGAAAAAGCCCCCGGCGGAACGGATGGCGGCACGGGCGCCGGGGCCGGACACGCAAAGCACGGGCATACCCCGAAGACGGCGCTCGGAAAGCTGGAAGCGCGCGCCCTCATGTTCGGCAGGCTCTTTTTCTTTGTGGCTCTCGGCGCCCTGCTCGGCGGCATCATCGAAGGCCGCTGCTGGTACATGGCGCTCGCCGCGACGCTCGGCCGCATCACCCGCGCGGCGAAACTTCCCAATATCGTGGGCCTCGCCATGCCCACGGCCCTGGCCTCCGGGCCAGCTGCGGACAGCATGCTCGTGGCCGGTCTCAATGAGGGGGAGATCCGCGCCTCTGCCGTCATAGCCGGCGGCTGCGCCAACAGCTTCCTCGCCTACCTGTCGCACTCCATCCGCACCATGTACCCCGTCATCGCGGCCATCGGCATGGCGGGCGTCTTCTTCTACGCCATTCAGATCACGGGCGGGCTTCTCGCCGTCCTCGGCATCTTTGCCTGGAACAGGTGGCACGTATCGCGCCTCGAAAAAAAGGAAGGATACACGTCCGGCAGCGGGACAGCGGCGAAGGAACAGGGAAGCGCAGCCAGGGTGCTCCCCTGGAAGGAAACGCTGAAGAAGAGCGCCGTGCGCGCCCTGGCCCTGCTCTTCCGGCTGGCCTGCATTTCCGTGCCTCTTATCCTGGCCATGGAATGGCTCATCCGCTGCGGAGCCCTGGACTTCTGGGACAGGGTCGTGCCCGAAGCCGTAAGCCACTACTTTCCTGAGCAGCTTCTCACCATCATAGCGGCCCAGCTGGGCGGCCTCGTGCAGTCCTCCTTCGTGTCCGCGGGACTCCTCGATCAGGGCCTCATCACCAAACCCCAGATCCTGCTCGCCATGCTCACGGCGAGCGCGGTGAGCAATCCCTTCCGCACCCTGCGGCGCAACCTGCCCACAGCCCTGGCCATCTTCCCGCTGCCCATAGCCCTGACTATCGTCATCGGCATGCAGGTGGCCCGGCTCCTGACCACCGTCTGCGGCATCGCCCTGGTGATCTTCTGGATGCGCTGCCAGATCTGAGCATTGCCCCTGCATCCTGTATGCGGCATTATCGGCTTCTGAAGGAGAAACAACATGGAGAAGAATCCTGAACGCGCTGAGCGCGTAAAAGAGGTCATGGCGCGCCTCAGGTGGGACATGCCCGGAGCCGGCATCGAGAAGGAGAGCTTCAGGACCATCGAGCGCGAGTTTCCTGAGGTGAAGCGCGCTTTTCCCGGCAGGGAGTGGATCATCGCGAGGCGCCTCATCCACACCACCGCCGATCCCTCCATCGCGGCCGATCTCGCCTTCAGCGGCGATCCCATCAGCTCCGGAATCGCGGCTCTCCTGCGCGGCGCGCCCATCTTCTGCGACTCGGGCATGATCCGGGCCGGGCTCTCCGTGGCAAAGCTCTCAAAACTCCATCCCTCCTACACGAGGGAGAACCTGCACTGCTTCATCGCAGACAGTGACGTGGCCGAACGCGCCCGCAGGGAAGGACGCACGCGCGCCATCTGCGCCGCGGAAAAGGCGCGCCCCTTTCTCGACGGCGGCATCGTGCTCATCGGCAACGCCCCGCTGGCCCTGGCCCGCGTCGCGCGCTACGCGCTCGAGGAAGGCGTGCGGCCGGCGCTCGTCATCGGCATGCCCGTAGGCTTTGTCAACGTGACCGAGTCCAAGGAACTCCTCTCCCTCTGCCCCGTTCCCCAGATCGTCCTCCGGGGCCGGCGCGGGGGCTCGCCCCTGGCCGTGGCCTGCCTGCACGCCATCATCGAATGCGCCTCCGCAGGCGGGGAAAAGGCGTGAGCTCCGCGGCGGACCTGCCACTCGGCGCGCCCCCGGACAGATGGGAGCCATGGGACGGAACACCCCTGCCCGGCGCGCCTTACCTGCGCTGGGGATACAGCACGGGCGCCTGCGTCACCGCGCTCATCAACGCGGCCTGGCTCATGAGGGAAGAACGGTTTTCCTCCGGATTTTCTCCCGTGCTCTTCGGCGACGGACGCGAGCGCCTTCTTCCCCTCCTGCCTCCGGATCCGGGGAAACCCGGCATGCTCTTCATCCGCAAGAACGGGGGCGACGATCCTGACAGCACACACGGCGCCGTCCTCTGCGCGAAGCTCGTCCCCTCCGGGGAAGCGCCTGACCCGCGCGGCTACGCGCTCTCCATCGGACTGGGCACGCTCTTCCTGGAGTCCCTCGGCGGCATAGGCCTCTGCACGCGCGGGGGGCTCGACTGTGATCCCGGGCACTGGGCCTTCAACATCTCCGTGCGGCGCATGATTGCCCGCAACCTTGAGCGCCTGGACTTCGGGAAGGAACCGCTCCGCCTCACCGCGCGGGTCGGCGTCGAGAACGGGGAAAACCTCGCGAAAAACACCCTCAATCCGGCGCTCGGAATCAGGGGCGGCATTTCCATTCTCGGCACCACGGGCCTCGTGCGCCCTTTCAGCCACGACGCCTACATC
>ONPA01000225.1 GCA_900319575.1 uncultured Desulfovibrio sp.
CCATCATGTACAGCAAAATTCTGATCCCCGTTGACGGCAGGGAAGGCGCCTGGCGCGCCATCCGCGTGGCCACGCAGGCTTCCAAGATCTGCGATGGTGAAATCATCCTCCTCCACGTCGAAGAACCTTCCTCAGAGCTTCTGTCGGGCAGCGGCAAAAAGTCCGTCGACGACATGAAGAGCGAAGACGGCCTGAAGCGGATCCAGCCGGTGAACGACTACCTGGACAGCGTGAAAATCCCCCACCGCCTTCTCGTGAAAAGAGGCATCGTGCCTGACACCATCATCCGCGTCGCCCATCAGGAAGGCTGCGATCTCATCGCCATGTTCACGGACGGCCCCCAGTCCCTCGGCGAGGTGATTTTCGGATCCACCACCCAGCGCGTGCTCAAGGGCATCGATATCGATCTCCTTTCCGTGCGCAAGTAGAAGGACACGGGACGTGATCCTTCTTCTGGAGCTGGGCCTTGTCTTCTTCCACCTGCTGGCCTGGGTGGCCGTGGGTCACGCCCTCCTCACGAAACGCGATCCGCGTTCCGCGCTGGGCTGGTCCGTCGTCGTCCTGTTCATGCCGGTGGTCGGAGTCATCGCCTATGCCATTTTCGGCATAGGACGCACCGAGAGCCGCGCGGCGGCCATCATGCGCCATAACGCCGCGCTCGCTCCGGGCTATACGCACCCCGCCCTCGGAGCGAAGGTTCCGGAACAGATTCCCGAACAGATCCGGCACATGGAACTGCTCGGCCGCCATCTCACGCAGCAGCACCTCTGCGGCGGCAACAGCATCGAGCCCCTCGTCAACGGCAACGAGGCCTATCCTGCCATGCTGGAGGCCATCCGCCGGGCGAAGGATCACGTCTACCTGCTCACCTATATTTTCAACTCCGGAGAGGTGGCTGACAGCTTCGCGAAGGAGCTCACAGCAGCCGTGCAGCGCGGCGTGGACGTGCGCATCCTCCTTGACGGCCTCGGGCGCTTCTATTCCTTCAGAACGCCTGTCAGAAGAATCGCGAAGGCCGGCGCACGGGTCGCCTATTTTCTGCCCCCGAGGCTCTTCCCGCCGAATCTCATGATCAACCTGCGCGACCACAGGAAACTCCTTGTCTGCGATGACGTGGCCTTCACGGGCGGCATGAACATCGCAGACTACCATGTGGTCCTTCCCGGGCGCAGGCACTGCGTGCAGGATATGCAGTTCTGCTGTCAGGGGCCCATCACGAGGGAGCTGCGCAGGGCCTTTCTCATGGACTGGGGCTTTGCCACGGGAAAGTACGACACGGCGCTGCCGGAAAGGAGCCCGGAGCGCGTGGGCAGATCCCTGTGCCGCATTGTCATGGACGGCCCCGGCGGCAGCACCGATCCGCTGAACGATCTCATCGCTGGCAGCATCAGCAACGCGCTGAAGAAAGTGCGTATCATGACGCCCTATTTCCTGCCGTCGAGGGAAATTTACTCGTCGCTGCGCACGGCCGCGGAAAAGGGCGTGGACGTCAGAGTCATCCTCCCCGCAAAAAACAACCTCTTCTACGTGCACTGGGCGACGTTCAGGCTGCTCAGGCCGCTTCTGCAGGCCGGAGTCAGGGTTTTCTATCAGAAGCCGCCCTTCGCTCATACCAAGCTTCTGGCCATCGACGACTACTACTGCCAGATAGGCTCGGCCAACTACGACGCGCGCAGCCTCAGGCTGAACTTCGAGCTCAATACGGAAATTTTTGACACGGCCTTTAACGGCGTCATCTCGTCCTTCATGGAAGAAAAGCTCAGGGACAGCCGGGAAATCACGACAGACATACTCGACAGCTTCAGCCTCTTCAAAAAACTCCGCAACGCTGCCTTCTGGCTCTTCTCCCCCTACCTGTAAGCCGGAAAAGAAACAGCCATACGTCCCTGACGCCCAAAAACGGCTTCTGACGGCCTTTCAGGACTCTTTCCGTATTCTCACAGCAGAAAAAAGAACGCCGCCCCGTCCCTGTTGCCTGACGGAGCGGCGCCTGTAACTGCCGGGCTATTCGACAGTAACACTCTTGGCCAGATTCCTGGGCTGGTCCACATCCTTGCCCAAGTAATCGGAAGTCTCGTAACTGAAGAGCTGCAGGGCGGGCAGCACGAAGAAGGCCGTTAAAGGCTTGCCCACATCAGGGATGACCCAGATATCGTCGCCTTTGACGTCGCAGCCCTCGTTGGTGAGGGTGATGACGCGTCCCTGCCTGGCCTGGATTTCCACGATATTGGAAACGACCTTGGGCAGAAGCTCGTCCTTCAGGGCCAGGGCGAACGTGGGGAAGGTCTGATCGATGAGCGCGATGGGACCGTGTTTCATCTCCCCGGCGGCGTAGCCCTCGGCGTGAATGTAGGAGAGCTCCTTCAGCTTGAGGGCGCCCTCGAGAGCCATGGGATAGCAGTGGCCGCGGCCCAGGTAGAAGAAGTTTTTCGCCCTTGCGTACTTGCGGGAAAGCTCCCTGGCCTTCTCATGCATATCGGGCAGGGCTTTTTCCAGTTTTCCGGGCAGCTCCAGAAGGGAGCGTATGACCGACTTTCTGAATCCGGCGTCCGTGACGCCCCTGCGCTCGCCCCAGTAGAGGGCCATGAGGCAGAGCATGAGCATCTGGCTGCACATGGCCTTGGTGGACGCCACGCTGATTTCGGGACCGGCCTGGGTATAGAGGACGGAATCCGCCTCGCGGGCGATGGAGGAGCCGACGACGTTGCAGAGCCCGAGCAGGGGCACGCCGTTCTTTTTCGCGATGCGCAGGGCGGCCAGGGTATCGGCCGTCTCACCGCTCTGGCTGATGACGAGGACCATGTCCTTCTTTCCGAGAAGAAGCCTGTCGCGGTACCTGAACTCGGAGGCGATCTCCACCTGAACGGGAATCTGCGCCCAGTTCTCGATGAGGTAGCGTCCCCAGAGCCCCGCGTGATAGGACGTGCCGCAGGCAACGATATGAAGCCTTTCCGGCACGTTGAGGCTGTCGAGCTCGCGCAGGCGCACGCTGCCTTCCTCCGGATCCACCCTGCCGGTGAGGCCGTCGACAATGACGCGGGGCTGCTCGAAGATTTCCTTGAGCATGAAGTGGCGGTAGCCGCCCTTCTGGGCTGACTGCATATCCCACTTGATGGTCATGACCTGGTGGGTGACGGGCTTCAGGCCGCCAATGGTGAAAATCTGATAGCCTCCGTGGTCGACCTTCACGAGCTCGCCGTCCTCGAGAAAGACCACCTGGCGGGTGTACTGCAGGAAGGCGGGGATATCGGAAGCAACGAAGAACTCGCCCGTGCCCACGCCCATGATGAGGGGCGCGGAAAGACGGGCCGCGTAGAAGGTGTCCGGATCCTCCTGGCTCATGAGGCAGACGGCGTAGGCGCCGTGGGCCATGGACAGAGCCTTTGAGAAGGCTTTCAGGAGGTCGGGCTCGCTCTTCCGGCATTCCTGGACAAGATTGACGAGGACTTCGGTATCTGTCTCGGAGCTGAACGTGTAGCCTTTGGACTCGAGATCGGCCTTGATCTCGAGATAGTTTTCGATGATGCCGTTGTGCACGATGGCGAGGGTGCCGTCATTGCTCATCTGGGGATGCGCGTTGCGGACGGCGGGTTCGCCGTGCGTAGCCCACCGGGTGTGGCCCATGCCTGTGGTGGCCGTGGACGGGGGTTCCTTGCTCAGCAGATCCTCAAGCGCGGAAAGCTTGCCTCTGGCGCGCACGATCCTGAACCTGCCCTGCTGAACGGAGGCGACGCCCGCGGAATCGTAGCCGCGGTACTCCAGATGATGCAGCCCCTCGATGACGACGGGGATGGCCGGGCGGTAGCCCGAATAACCGATGATACCACACATAGTGCTTTTCCCCTCCTGAAGAAGGGTTGTTTGAAGAACAGAAAAACGGGGGGAAACGGCCGGTTACATGTTCTTGCGGTCGATAGCGTCCTGATTCATGATGTTGATTTTGCTCTTGTCGGCGATTTCCTGAAGGAAGGCCTCATAGACGCTCTCGATGCGTTCACGCTGCGTAAGGTTGGACATGAATCCTTCGAACTGGCTCCAGTCCTTGTCCGAGGGATCGATGATTTTCGCGGTACGGCAGACGAGCACGCCGGACTCATTCTGGGTGGACACGGCGAAGACAGTGGGAATCCACTGGCCGAGCGGGGCGCTGAAGAGGGCCTCGTCAAGAGCCTGCTGGGCATTGAAGGGAGCCATGGCGCCGCCCCTGTCAACGGGTTCGGAGGTTTTCACCCGGCCTTTGAGGGAGTCAGGCACCGTGCCCTTCTGGAGATCCTTCAGGGCGGCCTCGAGCACCTTCTTCCCGGCTTCCCTGCCGGCCTCGGCTCGGATCATGCCTTCGACTTCGGCCTTCACGTCGGCGAAATCCCTGAATGTGGCGGGCACGGACTTGTCCACGCGCACGATGACGTAATTGTCTCCGGCCTCGAGGGGAACGTCCACGGAGTGCCCGCTGCCGGTCTTGAAGATGGTGTCCGCGCCCTCGGGGGTGACGGAAAGCTTCTGCTGCAGGTCGGCTTTCGCGAGGAGATCGGTTTTCTCGGCTTTGAGGCCGTACTTCTGCGCGGCATCCGCGAGGGGCCTGCCGAGAATATTCTCCTCGATGAGGGAGTCGAGCACGTCGTTGACCCTGGACTTGCCGTTCGTCTTTGCGATGTCAGCGGCAATCTGATCCTTCACCTCGTCAAACGGTTTGACGCGCGCGGCCTTTTTATCCTCCACAAAGATGAGATGCAGGCCGAACTGCGTCCTGACGGGACCGACAACCCGGCCCTTCTCCGCGGCGAAAGCAGCCTTTTCGAATTCGGGCACGGTCATGCCGGGCTCGACCCAGCCCACGCTGCCGCCCTTGCCGGCGGCCTGGGGAGCGTTATGGGCGTCGGCGACCTCGGCGAAGGACTTTCCGGAGGCGAGTTCTTTCTGAATGGCGGCCACCTGGGCCTCGGCCTTCTTCACGTCCTCTGCGGAAGCGTCCTTGGCCAGGGGCACAAGGATATGGGAAACGAGCACTCTGTCAGGCTCGCTGAAATCGGACTGGTGGGCGTCGTACCACTTTCTGCACTCACCGGCGGAAATGCTCTTCGGATCCACGAGATGGGCGGGATCCACGGCGACATATTCCACGGAGACCTTCTGCGGCACGGCGAAGAGCTGCTTGTGGACTTCGTAGTATTTACGGCTTTCTTCCTCCGGAGGAACGGGCATATCGCCCGCTGCGGAGGCGGGGAGATAGATATACTCGGCCACGCGCTGCTGTTTCAGGAAGTTATAGCGGCTGCGGGGCTCGCTCGGATCAAGCCAGACGCCGCCGGCAACGAAGGCAGCCATTTTCTCCTGAAGAAGCTGGCGGGTGAGGGCGGCCTCAAACTCAGCGGGGCTCTGGCGCTGCTGGCGGAGTACATTGGTGTACAGCGCGGGATCGAACTGTCCCTTGTCGTTGCGGAAGGCGGGGATATTTTCCACGTACTTCCTGAGTTCCAGGGGAGAGACGGAGAAACCGTTTTTGCCGGCTTCCTGCACGAGGAGTTCCTCGGAGAGGAGGCTCTGGAAAACCTGATGCCCGAGCTGGGATTTGTCCTGATCGGTCCAGCGTCTGCCGGGGTTCGACTGGTTGGCCTGCTCCTCGGCCCTGCGGTACGCCATCTCGAAGGTCTGGAAGGTGATGGGCTGGCCGTTGACCATGGCCACGACGTTGACGGAACCGGTATCCGTGATGCTGCCGATGCCCCAGAAGACAAAGACCAGGATGATGATGCCGAAGGCGAGTTTGACGCCGAAAGACTGAGAGTTGGAACGGATGAGGTCGAGCATGTTTTCTCCGCTTTTAGGAACGCTTGAAAAGAGAGAGCCGCGTGAGCGTACTGAAATGCTGATTAGTAGCCGGATTGGGGGCAAAACTCAAATACGGAAAAAGAGCGGCCCGGGAAGGGGCGGCTACTCACCGAAAAGCTTCACGGGATCGTACTCCGTGAGAGGCTTGTGACCGGTGAGGAATTCCTTCTCCACGGCCATAACCTTCTGAAATTTCTGCTTGTCAGAGACGCTCACAGGAGCGCTGCGGGGGTTGAGGGCCTTGGAGGGATCGATGAACTGGCCGTTTTTGCGCAGGCGGAAGTCGAGGTGCGGGCCTGTCGCGAGGCCGGTCATCCCCACGAAACCGATAACCTGGCCCTGGGAAACCTGCGAGCCGTTCCTGAGGCCGCGGGCGAACCCGGAGAGATGGGAATAGAGGGACTCGAGCCCGTCGGCATGGGCGATGATGACGCGGTTGCCGGACTGGCCGCCCCAGCCCCGTGCCGTCACCACGCCATCGCTCACGGCCTTGATAGGCGTGCCGGTGGGGGCCGCGTAGTCAACGCCCTGATGGGGCCTTGAATAGCCCAGGATGGGGTGCTTGCGGGACATGGAGAAGCGCGAGGTGATGCGCGTCACGGCGAGGGGAGCCTGAAGAAAGGCCCTGTGGGTGTTCTCGCCTTTGGCGTTGTAGTAGGCGTCCTTTCCGTTTGTGGGGAAGAGGAAGGTCTCGAAGGTGTGCCCGGAGGAGGTGAAACTCGCTGCCACGATGCGGCCATAGCCGTAGTAATTGCCGTTCTGGTAGCGCTTTTCCACGGCGATGGCGAAGGAATCACCCGGATGGACGTCCTTGAGGAAGTTGATTTCCGTACCGAAGACCTCGGCCAGCATGGCGGCGAGGCGCGGGGACTCGCCCATGTCGGCCACGGCCTGGAAAATGTCGTCGCGCACGATGCAGACCACGCCGGTGAGGGCGATGCGGTAGGAGACGTTCTCGAGGCGGGCTACGGGTTCGTCGCCCTCGACCACAAGGCGCTTCCTGGGGTCAATTTCGTATTCGAGGCGTTTGATGCAGCCCGTTCCGTCGCACACGATGCTGTAAAAGTGCCCGGGCAGCCAGGAGCGGTTGTATTTGCGGGCCGCGGACAGAAATTCGCGGCGGCTCGAGGGATCAGCGCCTTTGAAGATGGTGTCCTCGTCCTCGCCGTTTCTGAGCGTGCCCTTGCGCACGATGCGCCTGGCCTCAGGAGCCAGGGAGGAAGAGGCTCCGGTATCCGAGGAATAGGCCGTGGGATCACCGTCGTCGTCATCGTCACCGCCGAGTTCACGGTAGGTGGAGGAGCCGTCAGGGCTCGGGGCGTTGTCGCCGCCGTCCTGGCCCTCGCCGGTCACGGCGCCCTCTTCGCCATCCACGTCCACAGCGGGATTCAGGGTCACGGGAGAGGTGTCGGACGGGGGCTGGTAGCCCGGGAGCGGGGCGTCCGCGTCATCTCCGGAGGAGCCGGCCGCGGTGCCGAGGCTTACCCCCGTGGCCGCAGCCGCGGCGCCGAGAGCAGCGCCTATGCTTTCCCTGCCGCTCTGCCCGCCG
>ONPA01000224.1 GCA_900319575.1 uncultured Desulfovibrio sp.
CCCGGAGCCCTGTTTGACGTCCCATGGCTTGACAGGTTCACTGGCATGGCTGAAAACAGGGCACAAAAGGAGAAACTTCATGTCCACAGATGTCAAGCTGCTCAAGAAACCAAAGGCCTCTCTGCCCTGCATAAGCCTCATCGGCATGGCTGGCAGCGGCAAGACAACCATAGGTGTTGCCCTGGCCAGGGCTCTCGGCTGGGCATTTATCGATACGGATTCGCTCATCGAGGCGGCGTATGCCACCAGACTTCAGGATATTTCCGACGCCCTGAGCCGGGACGCGTTCCTGAACATGGAAGCGGACTTCATCTGTTCCCTGCGAACCAGCCGCACTGTCATCTCCACAGGCGGATCGGTCGTCTACCGCGATCGGGGAATGAAGCGGCTCCGGGATCTCGGCCTTATCGTGCGTCTGGATGCCCCGTTCCGGGTCATCGAGGAAAGAGTCTCCCGCAATCCCCAGCGCGGACTTGTCATCGGCAAAGGGCAGACACTGGAATCCCTCTGCGAGGAACGCAGCAGGCTCTACGCGAAGTACGCTGATATTGCCTGCGATGCTACACGCACACCGTCTCAGTGTGCCGACTGGATCATCTCCCAGCTTCCTGAAAAATACACTTCCTGCTAGCAGAATCGTATCTGTTCAGACACAAAAAAGGCGGCCCTTCAGGACCGCCTTTTTTTATTTCTGGTCAGATGAAAAATTTAGAACTGCCAGCTCTTGCCGTCGTAACGGATGAGTTCCTTGCGGCTGGTTGTGCTGACCTTGGAGCAGTCGCTTGAAGACATGGCGGCAGCCTTGGTGGCGCCACGGCATTCCATAGTCACTTCATCATACTGGATGACGCCGACATAAGGAGTCGAAGCGGTCGTGCCGGGGCGGAGGCTCGTCGTCACACTGTTCTGATCAACGGTCAGATACTTGGCCAGATAATTCTTCTTGCCGGCCTTAACCACGTTTGGCTTGGACTTGGAAGGCATAAGCGTACGGCCAGCGCGGCCTGCGAGCTCACGACCAGTCTGATCCAGTTCGGCCTTAATCTTGGCTTCCTTTCCGGTGTAAACCTTATCAGAACCAGAATTGGAAGCCACGGCGGGTTTCCCGGATGCAGCGCTCCCGGCAGCAGAGCCGGAAGAAGAGCAGCCGCCAATGAGAAGAAGACAGAAGGCGGCAACCGCGCAGGAATGAAGCAGTTTCATAAAAAAACAGACCTCGAATCAAAAAATAGAGAAGAGAAACCCCGCCGGCTGACACCGGCGGGGCAAAGGTATCTATGGGATAAAAAACTAGTCGAAGCTCACTTCGGTACGACGGTTCATGTAGCGGCCTTCTTCGGTGCTATTGTCGTACTTGAAGGACTTGCCGGCGCCAATGGCGGCCATACGGCTGGCCGGAACACCCTGGGTGGCAAGGTAGCTCTTAACGGAGTTGGCACGGTTCTGAGAGAGCTTGGCGTTGTAACGGTCAGAGCCCTTGGAGTCAGTCCAGCCACGGAGCGTGATGCGCTTGCCCGGGTTCTCCTTGATGATGGCAGCGGCTTCGTTCAGGATGCCCTGAGCCTTGGCGTCAAGAGCATAGGAATCGAAAGCGAAGTTAACGCCACGGAGAACGATAACGGACTCGGTCTTCTGCTGCTGTCCGCAGAACACGGCGATGACAAAACGCTCGAGGTCGGCGTCGCTCTTGGCGAGGTCTTCAGCCCTCACGCACTGGGCGTTGGGGTTGAGAGCGGCAAGGGCCTTGATGCTGGCCTTTTCATCAGGGGTCTCAGAGAAGTCGACGATGTGGATGGTGAGGTTGCGCTGCTGGGCGTAAATCTGCCTGGCAACTTCAACAAAATCCACGCCGCTGTTGTTGCCACCATCGGTGAAGAGAATGAGGGCAGCATCACGCTTCATGCTGCTGAGGAAGGACTGGTACTTGGAAAGGCTGTCGCCCATGTAGGTCATACGGCCGAAGACATCGAAATTGCTCTTCAGCTTATCAATAGCCCTGTCCATCGTGGAGCGTTCCCACGGACCATGGGCAAGGATGGTGCCGTTCGGGGAAATGGTGTGAAGGCCGGCATTAAACTGCTGATTCGGGATGTCGGCATTGATGCGATGCATGATGTCTTTCGCAACAAGGATCTTGTCCTTCTTCAGCTTGGTGTTCTTCATCATCATGGAACCGGAATAGTCCACGACGAAGTCGAAGCTTTCAATTTTTTTCGTGCAGTTCACAGGAGCTGCGGCTGCAGCCACCGCGTAGCTGAGAACCAGCGCAGCGGCAAGAACCAGAAAACGCAGAGATTTCATGAATACCTCCCAATCGTCTTTTTGCGCATAAGCGCCCATACGCTGAAAAGCGGGTTTTACCAGGGCGTGTTTTTTACGCGCTTGAGCCGCGACAGCAAACCCCTGCACGCGACTAATTTTCCGAGACGATATTATCATTCCATAAAAATCGCAAGTATTATGCCAGCCTACACACGGGGGGGGGAACTTGCGCACGGCCTTTCCCGGTGACTAAAATATGGCACCCGAAAGAATATAAGAGAGGAGCAGTCATGCGCAGCATTCAGTTTTCTAAATGGGATCCGAGCGGCAACACGACACTCTTTTTTCCGCAGGACACGCCGGGAAACCATGCGGCCCTTGCCCACGGGGCCCTGCTCCAGCAGAAACTTGGCGGCGAGCAGGCGGGCTTTGTCGACATTCAAAACGGCAGCCTGATTATGGCCGGCGGAGAATTCTGCGTCAACGCCACACGATGTTTCGGGGCTCTCCTGGATCTCTGCGCACTGAGGCAGGGCATCCACTTTTCCCCGTCCTCTCCCCGTGCCTATCTCGTGCGTGTTTCCGGATGGCCGGACAGTATCCCTCTGCGCGTTACGGGCTCTCTGCCTTCGTGGCAGGTTGAAGCCACCCTCCGCTTTCGTTCCCTTCCCGTTCTTCAGAGGGAAGCCGGAAAAGATCTGGTGGAGTTCCCCGGCATCGCGCACCTTCTCATCAACACGGCGCTGCACCCCGCCCCAGGACCTTCCCCGGAGGAAGGAATGCGAATTCTCAGGGAAACAGGACTGGCCAGCCGCGAAGCAGCCGGCGCCGTATGGTGGAGGAAGCAGGGCAACGGACTTTCCATAGATCCCATCGTCTACGTCCGCGATGCGGATACGCTCTGTGCCGAGCAGGCATGTGGATCAGCGACCATTTCCCTGGCGCTGCTTCTTTTCCAGCAGACGGGGAGATCCCGGATGGACATCCGTCAGCCCAGCGGGGACGTTCTGTCCGTATCCATAGAGGAGGAGCCCGGCGGGCTGTACGGGGTTTCCGTCAGCGGTTCCGTCAGGCTCTCAGCAGAAGGCCGCTTCTACACAGAGGACTAGCGCAGCACCGTCAGATGTCCATCCTTCATCTGCGCCACCCTGTCGGCGCTTGAAGGAGCGTCTTCCTCGTAATGCGAAACGAAAACATACTGCATACCGCCGGCGGCAAGCGCATCAAGGGCCTGCAGGTAGGCGTCCCGGGAAGGGATGTCCAGTCCTGAGCAGGGTTCATCGAGAAGGAGGACGGAAGGACCTCCAGCGAGCGCCCGTGCCAGGAAAAGGCGTCTGGCCTGGCCTGTGGATATGCGGCGGATGGACGTGTCAGCCAGGGCCGAAAGCCCCATCTGACCGAGGCGCATGCGTGCCTCTTCCACCTCTCCGTCGGAGAAGGTTCTGTACAGCCCGACCGTATTGTCGAATCCTGAGAGCACAAGCTCGAGACAGGTCACATCGAAGTCGTAGTACGCCTCGGAGAGGTCAGAAACGAGACGGACATGCCTGCGGATGTTTTCAAGGGGAATCTCTCCTGCGCGGACTTCAGGAAAATGAAAGCAGATGTCTCCAGGCCAGGCAACGATCTCGTCCCCGGCCAGAAGGCGCAGGAACGTGGACTTTCCGGATCCGTTGCCTCCCTTCAGAAGCCAGTGCTCGCCAGGCTGCAGGGACCATGTAATCCCATAAAGTACAGGAGTCTCTCCCCCCTCGATGTAAACATCCGCGTTTCTTACTTCAATAAGCGGACCGGAAGGAACGGGAACAGCCCTTTTCTGCACGGGAGCGGCGCTGATCTGATGTTCCGTAGCTGGCGGAGTATGCCCCAGCCTTCCCTCCTGCATATAGAGGCGGACCCTGCACCAGGAGGGAATACGGCTCTCTCTGTGTGTCGCCATGATGACCGTGCTTTCCTGGGCCGCGTCTTTAAGGACACTGTCGAAAATTTCCCGGTGCTTCCCGTCAAG
>ONPA01000222.1 GCA_900319575.1 uncultured Desulfovibrio sp.
AGAGCCCGGCAACGCGGCTGTCTCAGCCAAACGCTTTTACCTCATGCCCATCCTGGGCGCCCCGGAAGAACCCTTTGACGGCACCAAGTTCCTGCACGTGGCCTCCATCGACCCCGGCAAGGCAGGAAAGAAAAAGGACGGAAACGCGGCCGGCGCAGCCGGTAAGGACAACGGCGCGCCCAAGACCGGCATCGCCATTGTCATCGATACGAGCATTTCCATGAACCCCTACATCCAGCAGTGCCGCAACGTCATCAAGACCATCTACGACTCTCTGGAAAAGGAAAAGATGAATGACAACGTGGGCTTCGCCATCGTGGCCTTCCGCTCGAGCACGGCGGCCACTCCGAAGCTCGAGTATACCTCGAAGGTCATCAGCGACTTCACCACGGTGAAAAACCGTAAGGAACTCGAGACAAACCTGGCCGCGCTCCGCGAAGCCCCCGTGTCGAGCCACGACTTCAACGAGGATTCCCTGGCCGGCGTCTACCAGGCTGTCGAGTCCTTAAGCTGGGAAAACTACGACTCCCGCCTCATCATTCTGCTCACCGACGCCGGCCCCCTGCAACAGACCGACCGCTACGCCAGCGTGCGCATGGGTCCCCAGGAAGTGGGCGACTTCGCCCGCCAGAAAGGCATCTGGGTCATCGCCCTGCACATCAAAACGCCCGCGGGCAAGAATAACCACGACTACGCCGAAGCCGCCTACAGGGCCCTCAGCAAGAGTCCTGACGGCCGCTCCAACTATCAGGCCATCAACGCCCCCGATCCCCAGACCGGCTCCCGCTACTTCGCGGCCGTGGCCAAATCCATCGCCGGCAGCATGGTTCAGATGGTGCGGTCCACGTCCGAGGGTAAACTCATGACCAGGCCCGATGGGGAGGAAAAGAAGAAGAATGACACTCCCGAAACCGAGGCCGCGGATCTCGGCGCCCGCCTCGGCTACGCCATGCAGCTTGACTACCTGGGCAGGAAGAACCAGAGTGTCTCGCCCGAGGTGGTGGACTCCTGGATAGCCGACATGGATCTGCGCCAGCTCGAGCAGAAGAAGCTCGTGCCCGCCGTGGAAGTGGCCGTGCTCGTGACCAAGAACCAGCTCAGCGATCTGCATGACCAGCTGCAGACCATCATCGACAACGCCGAGCGCACCAAGAAGACGGACTCCAACGACTTCTTCCAGGGTATTCTCTCTGCCTCCACGCGCATGTCCCGCGATCCCAGCATGCCGACCCAGGGCAAGACCCTGGCCCAGCTCGGCGTGCTCTCCGAGTTCCTGGACGGGCTCCCCTACAAGAGCGAAGTCCAGCATCTCACGGAAGAGGACTGGTACCGCAAGAGCGTGGGCGAACAGACGGCCTTCATCAACCGCCTGAAGTCCAAGATCGCCCGCTACGAGGAATACGACCGCGACCGCGCCAACTGGGAAAGCTTCGGCATGTCCAACGCCGGGGACTGGGTCTACCGCGTTCCCCTGAGCATGCTTCCCTGACCTGAAACGCGCCATCCCCGCCCGGGCAGCAGGCCCCGGCGGGGATTTTTCTCTCACCCCCGGCCGCCCGCGCGCCCCGGGACAAAGGACCCCTTATGGCTCAGCCAGTCTTCGATCTGCAGAACATCTACAAAACACGCCCGGGCTCGGAAAATTACCGCCTGGAAATCCGGCAGTTCCGCGTCTTCAGGGGCGAGACCATCGCCCTCATCGGCCCTTCCGGATGCGGCAAGAGCACAGCGCTTGATCTCCTTTCCTGCGCTCTCAGGCCCAACATTCTCAGGGACAGAAGCCAGCAGCGCTTCATCTTCCAGCCCGCTCCGGACGTTACGCGCGATGTCTTAAGCTGCTGGCTCAACGGCGGCCCGAACGCCCTCGCCGGAGTACGGATGCGCTATCTCGGCTACGTTCTGCAGACAGGCGGCCTCCTGCCCTTCCTCAATGCCGTGGACAACATCATGCTCGCCTCCAAGGTGCTCAACGTGGTGCACGAGAGGGCGAAGGCCATTGCCTCCATCTGCAGCCGCCTCGGCATAACGCCGCTCCTGCACAAGTTTCCCGCAGCCCTCTCCGTGGGCGAGCGCCAGCGCGTGGCCATCGCCCGCGCCCTGGCCCACAAACCCACGGTCATTCTCGCGGACGAACCCACAGCTGCCCTCGATCCCACGCACGCAAGCCTCGTGATGAAGCTCTTCCTCGAAATAGCCCGCGATGAGGGCAGTACCTTCATTGTCGTAAGCCACGACCAGCGCCTCGTAAGCGAGCTCGGCTTCACGCTCGTGCCCGTCACCGTTCTGTCCGGAGTGAACAGCGTCACGGCCTCAATCAGCTACGGAGGAGCGTCATGCTGATCCGCGAATGCTTCCAGATGTTCTGCCTAGCCACGGCCGACTACCGCCGCGAACGCCTTCTCTCCCTCTGCTCCATACTGGGGCTCGCCGCCGTGCTCGCCCCCCTGCTCGTCCTCTACGGTGTCAAATTCGGCGTGGTGACCACCATGGTCTCGCGCATGCGCTCGGATCCGCTCACGCTTGAGCTCTCCCCCGTCTCGAGCGGCCATTTCACCGGCGATTTCTTCACCTCTTTACGGCAGGAACCCGGCGTCGCCTTCGTCCTTCCCCGTACGCGTTCCATCGCAGCCACCATGCAGCTCTCGAACACGGACGGAAACGGCACGCGCCGCACCGTTGTCTGCTCCATGGAGCCTACGGCCGCAGGCGATCCCCTCCTCGCGCGTTATGGGTGCGAGGCTCCGGCCATTGCCCTCCAGGAAGGAAAGCAGACCTCCCCTGACAGCGGAACAAAACCCGCCCCGGATGGAGAAACCAGGAGCTCCCTCATGGAAAGGCTTGGGGCCGTTCTCCTTCCGGAAGCCCATGCTCAGCCGGCGGAAGAGGCGCAGAAAACCCCGGCGGCGCAGAAGAAGCCTGAGGCCGCGAAACATGCTCCTCTCCGGAACGCCGATGCGCAGAAGCATGAAGCGCCCGCCGGAACAAAGGCCGGAAGCACACGCGTGAATCCCGCTGTCCCGGACGGCAGAAACCATTCTGCCGGGCAGAACCGGGCAAAGGCAGCGCCGGAAGACGCGCCTCTCCCAGCAGTCTCCCCCCTCGCCCTGCCCCTGGAAAACCAGAAGCCGGCAGCAGGCCCTGACAGTAAGGCGGCTGAGAGAGAAAAAGCCGGAGCTGCGGAAGACACGCAGGCGCCCGCCGCGAAGGATGCAAACCGCGAAGCCGCTGATACAAAGCCAGGGGTGCAGGCCGGGGCGGCCCAGAAGGAAGCGCCGGCGCAGGAAACCCCGGGCCCCGCGCTTCATGCCGGGGAAAAGACCGCCGCGGACGCGGACACGCCGGCTCCCGGAGCGAAGCAGGCCTCTCACGGCCTGATGCCCAGGGGGGCGGCGGGAAAGGAACCGGCTCCCCTCACGGGCGGCCTTGGTGAAAACGACGCCACACTCCGCCTTTCCGGGGTCGTCCTTTCCGAAGAAGCCGCCGCCAGGCTTC
>ONPA01000241.1 GCA_900319575.1 uncultured Desulfovibrio sp.
ACGAGCAGCAACGGGTGATGGCCGCCTAGGCGGCCATCACCCGTTGTCCCCCGAAAGGCAAATTTACACACTAATCCGGACTTGACTCCGGATGGGGGTCCAAGGCAGGAGCGCGGAAGGGAACACCACGCCCAGGGGAATGGGAGGCTGGAGCAGTAACGAGAAGAATGCGCCCAGCCTCCCTACCAACAAAATTTCCCGGACGGTCCGGGAACAACCTGCAGGGCGGTCAACAAAGGATGCAGCCTCTCCTCTTACGGGGCCGCCCTGCATCGAATTTCTACTTTTCCCCGCCTCGGGCATCAGGTTGGGAATATGCGGTTTCCTCCCGCACTGGACTGGGCGGGGCGATGAGCCCCGCCGCAAAAAATCACTCTATGGAGGATCTATATGGATAAACAGGAACTGGCACGTGAGTCTTTCGAGCTTCATTCCAAGATAGCGGAGCTCAGGGAAAGGCTGCTTGCCATCAACGCCGAGCTGGCGAAGTTCGCCGAGTTCCCTGAAGGAAAGAATACAGCGCATTTCAGCGCTGACGGCTACAATGTCAAAGTCACGCATTCCGAACGCTGGAAATGGGACCAGAAGAAACTGAACGCAGCCCGCAACATCCTCGGTGACAAAGTGTTCCTCCCGCTCTTCAAGTTCAGCTGGGAGCCCAAGAGGAAGACCGAAGTCGACGGCTTTATCAAGCATGCGCCGGCAGAGCAGTCGAGGCTCATTACCGACGCCCTGACTATTACGCCCGGCACACAGGTCAGTGTTGAAAAGGGAGACAGCAATGCCCTTTGATCTCAACTCCATCGTCAGCGCCCGTTCCACCTACCGCCCCCAGCGCTTTATCCTCTACGGCGTGCAGGGCATTGGCAAGACTTCGTGCGCGGCGACTTTCGCCGCCCCGATTGTGCTCAGGACTGAGGATGGAGCGTGCGCCCTGGACATCCCGACATTCCCGGAAATCGCCGCCACGTACACCGACGTCGAGAACGCTATCAAGGCCCTGCACGGGGAGCATCCTTTCCGGACGCTGGTGCTGGATTCCATCGACTGGCTCGAGCCGCTGGTATGGGCCCGCGTCTGTCAGGATCATCCAAACATCAAAAGCATCGAAGACATCAGCTATGGCAAGGGATACGTCGAGGCCGATAACTGGTGGCGCCGCCTTCAGGGAGGGTTCGACAGCCTGCGTTTCAATAAAGGGATGCAAATCGTCATTATCGCCCACGCCGAGGTTAAGACGTACAGCCCCCCTGATGACGAGAAATATGACCGCTACCAGCCAAAACTTCATAAAAGGGCTTTTGCTCTCTGGCAGGAGTGGGCCGATGAAGTTTTCTTCTTCAATTACAGGAAAACGGTGACTGCCAGAGACGACAAAGGCCAGACGTTCAGGGCTGTGGGCAGTGGCGACCGCATTATCTATACGCAAGAACGCCCGGCGTTCCTTGCGAAAAACAGGTGGAGCCTGCCGGACGAGATCACAATCGGCCATGACCGCACCTGGAAGCCGCTCCACGATGCCTTAAGGGCCGCAATCGGCGAACCGTATCCGTATCCATTTGCCCAGGAGGCAAAACATGATTGATTTCAACCAGGCTTCTGAAAACCAGTCCGCCGGTGTCGGCGTTATTCCTCCTAACTCCTGCGTGCTTGTCCGTCTCTCCGCAGTCCGCCCGAATGCCGGAATGACTGGCTCTGATCCGCTTCTGACAAGATGCAAAAGCTCCAGCCTTGAGCAGTTCCGCACGGAGCTCACCGTGGCCGAAGGCTCCTATAAAGGGAAGGTTATCTACCACAACTTCAACCTTGGCGGGGCCGTGAACTCCGGGCAGAAGAGAGCCGTGCAAATCTCTATGGCGCAGCTCCGTGCCGCCGTGGAATTCGCCAGAGGTATCGACCCAGACGACGCCAGCCCTCAGGCGGCAGAGAAACGTCGTGTCGAGCTGTCTGACCTCGACGGGATGGTTTTCCCCATCATCGTCGACTGTCAGCCCGGCAGTCAGCCGAGCAAGAGCGACCCTACCCGCTACTACGTCAACAATGGCCTCTACCGTGTTCTCACCCGCAAGGATCCTGAATGCGAGGAGCTCAGGACCAAG
>ONPA01000220.1 GCA_900319575.1 uncultured Desulfovibrio sp.
GAAGCGTATCCTGACAGAGGAGAACGTTTCCTGGCTAGCACCATTTTCAGAGGAAGGAAAGAAGGGGCCTTTTTATTGACTGACGTTGCACAAAGAACTTCCAGAAAATCTGGAGAGATGAGTCAGACAGACAAAATAGATTCAAGTTTAACTTGAAGATTTTTTTTAAGAAAACTAGCTAAATATCTTTTGCTTACCTGAAATCTCACTTAAAATTCACCACTATGCACACATACACTGAGAACGCCCGCCTCAATATCCTGTTCGCCGTCATGCTGGCTTCCTTTCTCACGCCCTTTGCCGGGAGCGCGCTTTCGGCCGCTCTTCCTGACGTTGGACGGGCCTACGGCGCGGGACCTGACAGTCTGGCCTGGATTCTGCAGTCTTTCCTGCTCGGCTGCATCGTGTTCATGCTGCCCGTGGGCAAGGTAATCGAGAAGGCCGGCTGCCGGCTGGTCTTCATGGCCGGCATGGCCGTGTTTGTCATCTCGGCCCTCATCGCGCCCCTGCAGACGGAATACGCCGGCTTCCTGGCGTCACGGGCGCTGCAGGGCCTCGGCAGCGCCATGATCTTCGCCACCAACAATTCCATTCTGAGCCTGACCTTTCCTCCGGAAAAACGCGGTTTCGCCATGGGGTGGAACATCAGCATGGTGTTCCTCGGGAGTACGCTCGGTCCCTGCGTGGGCGGTCTGGCAAACTTCTACTTCGGGTGGAGGAGCATTTTCTGGATTTTCGCAGCAGTGGGCTCCCTCGCTCTGGCCTTTTCCTTTGTCTCCATGCGCGACCCCATGCGTCTGCCGCACACGGGGAAGGGGGCGGACTGGATTGGCATCGTGCTCTACGGGCTCAGTATGCTTCTCACCATGGGAGGCCTCGCTGAAATAAGCCGCTGTGACTGGGCGGTCTGGGCCTTCACAGGCGGGATTGTTCTTGCCGTTCTTTTTGTGGTCCTTGAATGCCGTGTGCCGGACGACAAGGCTGTTCTGCCGACGCGTCTTTTCTCCACAAACCGCATGTTCGCGGGGTCCACTCTGGCTGCCGTCATCAACTTCGCTGGCGTCTTCGCCGAGCTCTTCCTCGTGTCCCTGTACCTGCAGTCCGTCCTCGGATTTTCTTCGAGGGAGGCTGGGCTCATTCTGCTCCTGCATCCGCTGCCCATGTGCCTTCTGTCCCCGCTGATGGGATCGCTCTCCGATCGCGTCGGGTGCACCCGGCTCTGCTGTATCGGCATGGCTGTCATCACCATGGGGCTGGCTGCGGTCGGCGCGTGCGTGTTTTTCCGTCAGTTCTGGCCGCTCCTTCCGGCTCTCGCCGCAACGGGCGTGGGCAGCGCGTTCTTCGGGGCCCCCAACAATTCCGCGATTATGGGTTCCGTGAACAGGGAACAGTATGGTATCGCGTCGGCCATGCTGGGTGCCGCGCGCCTCGTGGGGCAGTCCCTCTCCATGGCCCTGGCCGGCGTTGTCCTCACCATAAAGTGGCCCGGCCTCGCTCCGCGCGATCTGCTCGCCCTGGACATTATCATCGCTTTCGCTGTCATGACGGTCCTGACCGCCATCGGTATCTTCGCCTCGGCTCTGCGGCAGCCTGCGAAAGGCCCTGCGGCGTGACAGTGGATTGTTTTTGCGCCTTTTTTTGAGGTTTTTAAAGTAAAACTTTAGATTTATGCTTAATCCGGCACTCGACAGCGGAGGCGGGATAGTGCATAATCACCAATCTCTAAGATATATGCCGTTTTCAGGGGAGGAGCTTTTTCCTCCCTCCACAGGCCGCGCGTTCCGCAGAGAGGGACTCCGGCAACTTTTACCTTCAGGTCAATCTCATGCAGTACGAACTTCCCACCATTGTCCTCGTGGGGCGCCCCAACGTGGGCAAATCCACCCTTTTTAACAGGCTGATCCGCAGCAACCGCGCTATCACTCATGATATGCCCGGCGTCACACGCGATGCCCTTCAGGGCGTGGTGCGCAGAAAGGACAAGCCGGAATACGGGATCGTGGATACGGGTGGCGTGACGCTGGACGAACGCGCCGTTGTGCAGGACGGTCCCGCGGGCATCCGCGGTTTCGAGAAGGAAATTCTGGCCCAGGTGGATCGTTGCGTAAAGGATGCCATGGGAATCGCCTTCGTGGTGGACGGTCAGTCGGGCATGCTGCCCGCGGACAAGTTTCTGGCCAATCACATCCGCAGGCTCGGCCTGCCCGTGCTCTGCGTCGTCAACAAAGTGGATGGCGCGGAACAGACCTATGAGCGCACC
>ONPA01000223.1 GCA_900319575.1 uncultured Desulfovibrio sp.
CTGGCCAATCACATCCGCAGGCTCGGCCTGCCCGTGCTCTGCGTCGTCAACAAAGTGGATGGCGCGGAACAGACCTATGAGCGCACCGCCGAATTTCACGGCTTCGGGTTCCCCATCATCGCGGTCTCCGCTGAGCACGGACATAATCTCGACGAGCTCGCCGACGAGCTGGCCAGGCTCATTCCCAAAGATGCCTTCGGCGCCAGGCTCGAGCGTCCGGCCCTGCGGCTTGCGCTGCTCGGGCGTCCCAACGTTGGCAAGTCTTCCATCGTCAACGCGCTTGCCGGAGAGAGCCGGCAGATTGTCTCTGATGTGGCCGGTACCACCCGTGACAGCGTGGACGTGCGTTTTACCGTTGATGGCGAGGACTATGTCTTCGTGGATACGGCGGGCGTCAGGAAACGCGCCCGCATCACCGACACGGTAGAGAAGTATTCCGTGAACTCAGCCATCAAGTCCGCCGGCAAGGCCGACGTGACCCTGCTGACCCTCGATGCCAGCGAAGGCGTGGGTAACCAGGACAAGCGTCTCATGGACATGCTGGACACCCGCAAGATCCCGTTCATCATTATCATCAATAAATCGGACCTCATCCATCCCTCGAGGATGAAGAACGTCGTCGAGGAAGCCAGGAAGATGCTGGGCTTCTGCAAGCATGTCCCGATACTGATTACCTCAGCCGCGCGCGGAACCGGGCTGGACCGCATTCTGCCCATCTGCCGCCGCCTGCATGAGGAATGCGGCGTGCATGTGTCCACGGCAAAGCTCAACAGGGCCATGAAGGAATCCCTTGACGCCCATCAGCCGCCTCTCGTCAAGGGCGTCCGCGCCAAGTTCTTCTATCTGACCCAGGCTGAGGAGCAGCCGCCGACGTTCGTGTTTTTCGTGAGCGATGCCGATCGCGTACCGACCACCTACGCGCGCTACCTTGAAAACAGCCTGAGGCGCATCTTTGAGATTAAGTATGCGCCCATGCGCGTCAAGCTCCGCTCGAGCCATAAGAAGTAGGGGCTTCCGAAACAGAGAAAACTTCAGCGCCCGCCTTCCATG
The DNA here is from genome assembly GCA_900319575.1 of uncultured Desulfovibrio sp. Classification (GTDB taxonomy): domain Bacteria; phylum Desulfobacterota; class Desulfovibrionia; order Desulfovibrionales; family Desulfovibrionaceae; genus Desulfovibrio. Next base: position 1,051 of record ONPA01000223.1, read on the forward strand.
GCCGGAAGACGGGCGTTTTTGCGTCTTTCACTGCCTTTTCTCCACGACCCGGTTCATGGTGGAGAAGCCTGTCAGGAACGTCCGGGGGGGCAGAGGCCGCTTCTTCTGACACAGGGCTTCCTTTCCCCCTGGGTTTGCCTGATTGTGCCGGCCCCCTCGGCAGTGATTTTACCCTGGGGCCGGCCGGTATATTTTTGGGCCGTGAGCTGTGGTTCCGGCTGTTCTGAAGATTTGCCGGAGGCGGAAATCTTTTCTGATCTTCTCTAAATCATGCACATTTCTCTCTCCTCTGGGACAAAAAAAAGTTTTTGTGAAAAAGATGTTCCCCTGAGGGATGCCAGGGGCATTCTTTTTTCGAACAGTCTGAGGTGAGAGCATGACAGAACGCGTGGATGTGGACAAATCTTGGAAACTCCTGAGGGATGATATCGATGTGGCGATGGAGGGACATGAGGGGCCGATGGAAACTGCGGTGCCGGGTATGGTCTTCTATCGCTATACAAAACAGTATCCGAGCCATACCAGCTTTCTGCGTCCCCGCGTGGTCGTGGTTCCACAGGGAAAGAAGTATCTGCGCGTGGGTGACAAAGAATATATGTACGGCTCCAGGCTCTGCCTCGTGACCGGCATAGATATGCCCGTTGTCAGCTGTGTCGCGGAAGCCACGGAAGACAAACCGTACCTTGCGCTGAGCCTGGATATCGACGCGGTACTCATCGCCGACCTTGCCGCGAAGACGTCCTCCGTCGGCGGCCTGCGTTCCGTCTGCGGCGCACAGGTCACGGAAATATCCCCGGAGCTTCTTGATGCCTTTGTCCGCCTGGTGGAACTCACCCGCACCCCCGACGAGCTTCCCGTCATGAGCCCGATACTCGTGCGCGAGGTGCACTACCGGCTTCTGAAAAGTCCGTTCGGCCAGCTTCTGCGCTCCCTGAGCGCTTTCGGCTCTCCCGGAAGCCAGATTGCCCAGGCCGTGGGCTGGCTCAGGAAGAATTTCCGCAATCCGGTGACTATTGAGGAGCTTTCCCTGCTCTGCCACATGGCGCCGTCCACATTCCACCGTTACTTCAAGGAAGTGACGACGCTGAGTCCCCTGCAGTACCAGAAAAGGCTGCGGCTTGAGGAGGCCAGGCGGCTTCTTCTCAACGGGAGTTCCGTCACGGAATCCGCGTACGCCGTGGGGTACGAGAGCGTGACCCAGTTCAGCCGTGAGTACAAGCGGCTTTTCGGCGACTCGCCCAAAAACAGCGTCCTCAGACTGAACGGCATGGTCAGGGGAAAACAGGAAAAAAACAAAAACTGAGCTGTCCGTCACGGACACGTGAGAGCCCGGCAGGCCGGAGATCCTGCGCCCCGGCCTGCCTTTTCAATCTTTTCAGCAGACGCCGTTCAAATCGATGCCTCCGCTTTCAGTGATGACGTCATAGCTTTCCGCGCAGGAGGATGGCGTGAGGATTCTGACGCGTGAGGCCTGCGACCAGGCCGCCTGTTTCACCGCGTGCTCCGGAACCAGACCGGAACTGAGCAGGCCGGCGGCGGTGTCGTTGTCCGGGCTCATGTCCACAACGGGAACTCCGTCCGCGAGGCTCATGGACGCCGCAAGGCCAAGACTGTGGCAGAGGAGCATTGTCTGAACTGCGGCCTCCGGTCCTCCCGGCGAGAGCCGCAGCGTTCCATGCCCGGTATGGAACGCGCCGCAGCCCTCAATGAGTCCCGTGAGAAATTCGCGGCGATCATCCGTGCCGCGCCGGAAGACAAGGGCCGGAATATGGCGGCATCGTCCTTCTGGATCTGTAAAGAGGGCACGCAGGGCGCGGGCGCAGCGGGAGCCCCCAAGTATGAAGCGGCCATTCCGGAAAGCGGGGCTGGCATCCGGGAGTCCCGGAACTTTTCCGTGTGCGCAGATCCATGTGATCCAGTCCAGCATGGGCGTGTACCGGGTCAGGGGGAGCACGGCGGCTCTGTTCCTGTCCGGCAGAAGGGAGACGGAGAGAAAGCCCAGGAGCCGCATGCGGCCAGTCAGCTCAGGCGTATCGCAGATGGCGTCCGGCCCGGGCGTGGGCTGGGAGAATGCGAGAGTGCCTGTGAAGCTCTTCCCCAGGGCTCTGAGGGGAACCCGCCTCCAGCCGTCCGTCAGGACCCGGCAGCCGGGGAAGGCGTCAAGCAGGCGGCCTTCGGAAAAAACGAGGCGCCGCATGCCGCCAGCCCCTGGCGTGCGGACAAGAGCCCGCACAGGGACAAAGCCGTTCTCGAGGGAATCGTAGGCGAGGAGCCCGTCTTCCCCGAAGCCGGTGATGAAGAGGCTGGAACCAAAGCGCCGCGGCCTGCGCGGAAATGAAAGCAGCCGGAAAAGACGCGCCAGGGACAGGACGCTGAATCTGTGGCCAGATGGTGTCTTGATGAGAAAGGTGCCTGTCGTCCAGCCCGCCGCTCCAGAGGAGAAAGAAGCCTCTTTCCGGTCCGGAGCGGCTGACGCGGACAGGGCCGGGATCCACCTGACAGCAGTCCGGCAGGAGGTGGAACTGGGTAAGCCGCCGGGGAGGAGCGGAAGGAAAGCGGGAGAGCAGCCGGAGAGGGTGCGCGTCATCATTCCTGCACCTCCACACCGTTGATGTCATACCCTTCGCCGTCCACGACGAATTCGTAGCTGTCGTTCTTTCCGGTCAGAGGGAGCGCCGCGGACGCCGAAAAACGGGCCGTCCTCACTTCGTCCTGTCCGGTGCCGTCCACCACCGCCATTTCCGCGGACTCACAGAGATGGAGAAACGCGGGCGATGGCGGAATTTCGAGAACCGTATGCGGGGCCGCCATGGAAAGGCGTGTATTGAGTCCGAGGCTCAGGCAGAGCATCTGGAGACGGACAGCCAGCTCAGGGGATGAGAGGACAAGCCGCACAAGGCCGTTTTTTCTGTCCCGTTCTCCCTTCCGGTCGGCGATGCGGGCCAGAAAGAGAAGCCGGCTTTCCCTGCTCCTTCCGAAAAGACCGGCGCGTGTGCGTGAGGACGCCTTTCCGCCGTCACGCGGAAGAAATTCCGCGCCTGCCGGCTGCCTCCGGCTGAGGCGGGCGTGCCCTGCGTATCCGCAGCGCTTTTCCTGGGGCAGGACCACGTCCAGCATCCTCCCTCCGGCGAACGAAAGGTGTGCCCATCCGCCACTGTTCCGGCGGCGGTTCAGGAAGAGCAGGGGGAGAAAACCATCGGCTGAGGAGGAAAAGACGGCCACACCCCTTTCCCGCAGATCAATCTGCTCGGTGTCCCCTGAGACGCGGCTTCCGAGCCGTTTTTTCAGAAGCCTGAACAGGGCCGCGGCCGGAAGGACAAAGGGCGTACGCGCGCTCAGGACCGGGATGAGGAAGGTGCCCGTTGACCATCCTGCGAATCCTGTGACACCACAGCGAAGGGGAAAAGACTGTGCGCCTGCTTCGTTTTTCTGCGTGGGACTCACCAGAACAGTCTGCTTCATCGTGCTGGAACCTGTGGAAAATTTCATGCGGCTGAACCTCCGGCCCTGATTCCATTAAGAGAGGACTGAGGGCCTTTTTGAGGTGAAGGCGTAAACCGTCGGCGACGGCTTGCCAGAGAAGAGCCGGGGCAGGGGCTCCCCGGCAGCCATTTTAATAAATCGTTCTCATAATAGAACGTTTTACAAATTGGGAAAAAACCGTTTCCTCGGAGTGGGGCAGGTACGGGGGGATATACCTTCGAAGGAGCCGGATTCCTGAAACTGGGGAAAATGGCAGAGAAAAAGTTCCGTCTGCGCTTCCCGCAGTGAAAGCGGGGATTACATACTAATCGCACAAAAATTCGTCAATAATAATCTGAAAATTTTTTCATAAAAAATTCAGGATCCGGGAAAATCCGGGATTCCCGGCTCCAAAATTTCATTGCAATGCAAGTTAATAATGAGCATAAATTTGATAAGTAACAATAAAAAAATATTTTTTCATATAATATTACATTGGTTTTTGCGTGTGCACATTACAATATTGCATGATTTATTTGCTTTATACATCGCTGACGATCCGGGGATAGGCTCTGATCCTGCCGCCCGCCGCCCCCCGGACTGTCTTTCTCTCCCGGAGAGGAAAGGAGCCGCGGGCTCCGGCAAGGTTTCCTGCCAGCGCCTTCCGGTATGTCTCTGGCCCGGGGCTGTGGCGGGTGCCGGATGAAACGTGTATGGTGGCGCCACACCGGCAGAAACCGACCGCGTTCCGCTCATCCCGGTTCGCGGGTTTGAGAGAATCAGGCAAAATTCAGAAAGAATAAGGGCTTTTTTCGCCCGTGCGGACAGAGTAGTTTTCCCACAGGCCGCTCAGGAAGGCACCGGGCCGGGGCGGAAGTTCAGGAGGCATTGCGATATGGACAGAATTCAGATGGCGAAGAGCAACATGGAAAAATTTTTCGGCAGGGGAGCCGCTCCTCTCGAAAAGACGGATCCCGAGTTTGCAGCTATCCGCGACAGGCTCATCTACGGGCAGATTGCCTCACGCGGCACGCTCGGCGACAGTCTGCGCATGCTGGTGACCCTGGTATCGCTGACGGCCGGCCAGAATCTTGATGGATTCAAGGAGCAGGTGAAAGCCGCCCTGAGAGCCGGACTTACGCCCATCGAGATTCGCGAGGCTCTGTATCACTGCGCTCCCTATGCCGGCCTTCCCCGCGCCGAGTCCGCCGTCCGTCTTGCGGATCAGGTTTTCCGCGCCTCGGGCGTTGATCTTCCGCTCCCCGATGCCGCCACGGTGACCGAGGAGACCCGCTTTAAGGATGGTCTCGCCGCCCAGAAGTCCATTTTCGGGGACTCTATTGACGAGATGCACAAAAACTGCGCGCCGGGACAGAAGGATATCATGGTGGACTATCTTTCCTCCTATTGCTTCGGCGACTTCTACACGCGCCGCCACCTCGATCTGAAGACCCGGGAGCTTCTCACCTTCTCCATCATCGCCACACTCGGAGGCTGTGAGCCCCAGCTCAAAGCGCACACCCAGGGCTGCGCCAATATGGGTCTCACCAAACAGAATCTTGTGGATGCCATCGCCTGCCTTGTGCCTCTCATCGGATTTCCCCGGTCCCTGAACGCGCTCGGCTGTGTCAACGCAGTCCTCGCTGACTAGAAAAATTTTTCCGCCATGGCAGCACGTTCCGATACTTTCGTCGATTCCCACGTCCTCTTCGACTTCGGCCGTTCGTCCCGCATCGGCCTTCCTGAAGCCGTTTTCTGCGAGGGGAAGCCTTTCTCTTCTCTCAAATCCCTGCTTTCCCGCTTCGGACGGGGATCCGGGCATCCCATTCTCTTCACGAGGCTTTCCCCTGACGTCTTCGGGAGCATGCCCGGGGAAATTAAGGAGGCCTATGACTACGATCCTCTGTCCCGTACAGCCTTCGGGGATACCATGCCGGAAAGAAAGCGCGGCAGCGTGGCCATTGTCTCGGCCGGCACGGCTGACGGCTTCGTCACCTTTGAGGCTGCCCGGACGCTGACCTATCTCGGCGTGCATAACGAGGTCTTTGAGGATTGCGGGGTGGCCGGTCTCTGGCGCCTCACGGAAAAGCTTCCCGCCATCAATGCCTGCGACTGCGTCATCGTGGTGGCCGGGCTGGACGCTGCGCTCCTCAGCGTGGTCGGGGGCCTCATCTCAAAACCGCTTTTCGGAGTGCCCACGTCTGTGGGTTACGGCGCCGCGGAGGGCGGAAAAGCCGCGCTCGCCAGCATGCTCGCGAGCTGCGCTCCTGGCGCCTGCGTGCTCAACATCGATAACGGCTACGGCGCCGCCTGCGCCGCGGCGAGGGTGATACATGCCATTGAACACAACAACTGACGCTCTCAAAACAGGTACTGTCCTTACGGTGCGCGCGTATTCCGGCATAGCCGGAGATATGATGCTCTCCGGTCTTATCCGGATGACCGGCATCGGCGGAGAAGGTCTGCAGAAACGTCTCGCCGCCATCATGCCCGATCTTTCGGGCAGCGCGGTCCTGGAGCCCGCCTCTGTGCAGCATATCGCGGGCTGGCGCCTCAGGGTCAGCCTGCCGCACCAGCACGAACACCGCACGCTTGCTGACTGTGAGAAGATCATCGCCGCTTCCGGCATGGACACGGGCGCAAGGGAGACGGCGCTGGCCGCGTTCCGCCTTGTCGCCGGAGCGGAGGGCAGGGTGCACGGCGCAAAGCCGGAAGAAGTTCATTTCCATGAAGTCGGTGCCCTCGACAGCATCCTCGATACCTGCCTCGCCTCCCAGCTTTTCCACGAGCTCAATCCCGGCCGGTTTGTTGTGAGTCCCCTGCCTGTGTGCGACGGCAGCATCGCCTGCGCCCACGGTGTCATCCCCTGTCCCGCTCCGGCTGTCACCGAGCTCCTTGAGGGCATACCCGTGCGGCCGTTTTCCGGGGAGGGGGAAACGGTGACACCCACCGGACTTGCCCTTCTCAGAGCCATGGGCGCGGAATTCGGGCCGTGGCCGGCCATGCGGATCGTGCGTATGGCCCGCGTCTATGGAAATACGGTCTTTCCCGACGCACCCAATGGCGCGCTCTTTGCCTTCGGTGCCTCATCGTAGAAAACGGGGCAGCTCTTTCCCATTCCGGCTGCGCTGCGGCCAGAGAGCTTCCTCCGGACATTCATGCCGGGAGCTTCTCTTTCTTCCGCTTTCTGCAGCAGCAGTCTGTCCATTCCCATCAGCAGGATACGGACGGCCGCGGCGCGGCCGGTATCTGAACGCGGGAGTTTCTTCCGCAGGAGAA
>ONPA01000219.1 GCA_900319575.1 uncultured Desulfovibrio sp.
GAGTTTCAAACTTCCGCATGGTTGTCTCCTTTTGGGTTATCAGCCCGCACCAGCCTGGTGCGAGCAAGGGAAACGGAGATATACACTCGGTCCGCAACTCTGTCAATGTTCAATTCTGCGAACCGGGGGGAGCGGGAATTCCATAGCGCGGGCGGAACTCCCGTCATCCGGGGAAAACGCACGCACCGTTTCCCCCTCAGCCAGGTTCCGCGTCCGTCCTCAGGAACTATCCGCTACAAAGGAAGAACCTCAGTTTTCTTTTTGGGAAATACATGACAGCCGCAGGCGTACACATCCACATCCGGACAGGACAGCGTTGTCTGCATCATCCGTCTCACGGCTGCTCCGACATATTCCGCAGCAGAAAGCAGGACATATGCAGCAGCAAGACAACCGTGTTCTTCCGAAAATAATTGTTTTCCAGCATTTTATCGATTATAATACAACGATTTCAGATTTTTCAGTCTGCTGGTACAATCAGGCATTTCCGACTAAAAGAATTGTAAAAACAGCCCTTTCCCTTGTTTTGATTGACAAAAAACGGGGGGTATGATTTAAAGGTGATCGCGTCGCGGGGATACGGTGTTCCCGAGATGGCTTATCTCAGTCATTTTTATGAGGTTTGTTCTTCATGTCCAAGTCCATTTATGTTGGGAACCTTCCATGGTCAGCTACCGAGGAGCAGGTTCAGGCCCTCTTTGCCGAATACGGCAAGGTTCTTTCTGTCAAACTTATTAGCGACAGGGAAACCGGCCGTGCCCGTGGCTTCGGTTTTGTCGAAATGGAAGATGCCGACGCAGCCGCTGCCATCGAAGCGCTCGACAATCACGATTTCGGCGGCCGTACGCTCCGTGTTAACGAAGCCAAACCCCGCGCTCCGCGTCCGAACCGCTACTAGTTCATAATTTTCCGATAATAAAAGCCGCGTTTCCATATGGGAACGCGGCTTTTTTCGTCTCAGTCAGAAAAGCTACTTCAGCTTCGCGTATTCTTCGTCGGTGACAGGTTCGAGCCACTCATTGCTTATATCCTCGCCGGGCACTCCTACAGCAATATGACTGAACCAGCTGTCCGCCTTGGCGCCGTGCCAGTGCTTCACGTTGGCGGGAATCTCGATAACAGTGCCAGGGACAAGGCTCACTGCCGGCTTGCCTTCTTCCTGATACCATCCCTCGCCGGCGGTGCAGATAAGAATCTGGCCGCCTCCTCTGCTGGCATGATGAACGTGCCAGTTATTGCGGCAGCCGGGCTCAAAGGTAACATTGGCAAAGCCCATGCCGCTTTTCGGTGTCAGCGGGTTCAGATACGACATGCCAATGAAGTATTTCGCGTACGCGGTGTTCTCCGTGCCCTTTCCGAAGACATTGACCTTATCGAATTCAGCGGAATCCATTATTTTCATAATTTTTCTCCTCTCTGATTTTTTGGGAAAGACAGAGCCGGCCTCAGCCTGTCAGCCCTGCTTCTGCCCTCTTTAGCTGCTTGCCGCCAATTCAACAATGTACAAAACTCTCATGGGGCGTCCCGTTTGGATTCGGCGTTTTTCCGCTGTTCACAAATCTGCAGATAACAGCCAGGCATTGTCTTCTATACAGGACAGGCTGTCAGACTTTGTCAGGCCAGTAATCCCGGCTCGCGCAGACACTTCCGCTTTTCCCTGGCTCTCTCCGGATGAGAGTCCCGGCCCTTCCTGCATTCAGGGCTGTCCCGGAACTTTCAGTCAGCGGACGCTTCATGCGGAGTAAAAAACAAAAAGCTGCAGGATCCCGGGAGGGAGCCTGCAGCCTGATGTCATCTAAGAAAGGAATCTGTTAGGCAGGATGGCACTTGGACCCCTTGCAGCCCGTGAGTTCCTTCTTCTTGGCAGCGTCGTCGCCGGCGACCTTGACATGGCAGGTCATACAGGTCTGATGCGCCAGTTCCTTCTTGGAATGCACAACAGCAAACAGAGACTTGGGCGGCTGCTTGCCGGTCAGATCGTCATGACAGCCGGCAGTCGCACACTTCTGGAAGTTTTCCTTGCCGTCAACCTTGTGGTGACATGTTTCACAGGCTTCTTTCGCATGCGTGGAGTGGTTGAACTTCACCGTCTTCTTGGAACCGGCAAAATCAAGACCATCCGCAGGGACCTGCGGTGCAGCCATAGAAAGGGCAGGAGCGCCAAAAGCAAACATTCCCGCGGCCAGAAAAGCCGCCAAAGACAGCCTCATCATTGTCAACTCCTCTCAGGTAATAGTGCCCAACTGAAGTCTCCAGTCTCCAGTTACATATTTTTGTGATAATTGTTACAGACAAACCTGTCAACGGTGTTTCGTTTTTTGACTGCAACAGAAAAGGGCGGATCCCCGCAGTGCGCGGATCCGCCCTTTTCTGTTGCGCTTTCAGGCTAATGCTACTTCGTGAACTGTACCTTTCTGGCAGCATCCAGCGTCCTGCTGAAATCATCAGAGCTATGCGCGAAGCTCACCATGCCGGTCTCGTATCCGGACGGGGCGAGGAAGATGCCCTGGGCGCGCATCTGGCGGTAGAACTGTTCGAAAAGATTCTGATCGCACTTCTGCACTTCCGCGAAATTAGTCACAGGACCGTCATAGAAATAAGGCGTGAACATGGAAGCTATGGTGTGCACCTGAATCGGCACGCCCTTCGATCGGAGGATATCTTCCAGTTCACGGGCGAAGGCGGCAACAGTTCTTTCCAGCTCATCGTAATCCTTATGCTTCAGAATACCCAGAGTGGCGATGCCCGCAGCCATGGCCAGCGGGTTGCCTGAGAGCGTGCCGGCCTGGTAGACCTCGCCTTCCGGAGAGACGTGGCGCATAATGTCGGCTCTGCCGCCGAAAGCACCCACTGGCAGACCGCCACCGATGATTTTGCCGAACGTGGTCAGATCGGGAACGATCCTGAAGCGGGCCTGGGCACCGCCGTAGGACAGGCGGAAACCAGTGATGACCTCATCAAAAATCAGCAGGGCACCGTACTGCTTCGTGAGATCGCGCAGCCCCTGCAGAAAGCCTTCTTTCGGAAGGACGAGGCCCATGTTAGCGGCCACGGGCTCCACGATGACTGCGGCAATTTCGCTGCCCTCACGGGAGAAAATCTCCCTGCAGGCCTCGAGATCATTATACGGGGCGAGCAGCGTGTCGGCGACGACAGCCTCGGGGACACCGGGTGTACCGGGAACGGAAAAAGTCGCCACGCCGGACCCGGCAGCAGCCAGGAAAGGATCCGCATGGCCATGGTAACAGCCGATAAACTTGAGGACCTTGTTGCGCTTCGTATATCCCCGGGCGAGGCGCAGCGCGCTCATGGTGGCTTCCGTTCCGGAGTTGACCATGCGCACCATGTCCAGAGAGGGCATAGCCGCGCAGACTTCCTTAGCCAGCACGACCTCATCCGGGCAGGGAGCGCCGTAGCTTGTGCCGCGCCCGGCAGCCTCAACGACGGCCCTCGTCACGCTTTCCTCGGCGTGCCCGAGAATCATCGGTCCCCAGGACATGATGAAATCGATGAATTCGTTGCCATCCACATCTATGATATGCGACCCTTTGCCCTTTCTGATGAAGAGAGGATCACAGTGAACATTATGGCAGGCACGGACAGGGCTGTTCACGCCCCCCGGGATAAATTTCTTCGCTTCTGAAAAGAGCTCTTCAGAACGGCTGTACATGACAACTCCTAAAAATAAGTCGGCGAAATCTTTTTGAGTTCACGGATGCTTTTAAGGACAATGTAATCGTCCGTACCCATGCTCCGCGCGAGGTCGCCGATGACCTGCTGGCACTCTTCGTCGCTGTGTCCGTGGACCATGGTGTAAAGTTCATACGGCCAGTCTTCCACCGAAGAAGGCCTGTAGTAGCAGTGGGAAACGCGGGGGTTCTGCGAAGCGGTTTTGCCGAGGCTCTCAACATCGAGCCCCCTGACCCGCCATCCAACCATGGCGTTGCTCCCCCACCCTGCGCGCTGATGCTTGATGCTGGCACCAAAACGGCGGATCACTCCTTCATCCTTCAGTTCCCGAAGAAGGTTCATGACTGTCTCCTCCGTCACCCCGCCGACTTCCTTGGCAATGTCCGCGTACGGCGTCAGGCTGTCCGGAAGATCCGCCTGAACGATTCTCAGTATTTTTCTTTCTTCTTCGGTAAAGGTGCGAGCCATGAGTTCCTCCGCTCCTCTCGTGTGAATGGAGAAGCCGCCCCGGATTCCCGCAGGCGGCTCACATAAGCAACAGAAAATGAGACGATCTAGCCTTTGTTGAATGAGCGCTTGAACAGATCCTGGATGGCATCGCGGCCATTGTCTTCGAGGAACCTTGTTCCGGTGGCGGCAAAATGAGGCTGTTCGATGACCGGATTCTCAACAGGTTTCCAGCTGGATTCCTTGTCCCAGACAAACCAGTTATTGCGGACCTGATCGAAAACGATAAGAGGCTTGTTGCAGATCTTGGCGAACTCCGCTCCCCAGCCTGTGCCGCCTTTGACGGTATTGTCAGGCTGGATCACGCCCACAACGATAACCTGGCTGCCGCTGCTCACCTGCCAGCAGATGCTCTGCAGGACTTTGCGGAACAGGGGAGCCCGCGTGTACTCCCGGTTCATGAGTTTGGAGACGTAGGCCAGGCTCACATCCTTGAGAGCCAGTTCCTCGCTGGTAAGGACTCGCACGCCGCGCTTGCGCTCTATCTGATGCCCCTCGAAGCTGTAGTTCACCTCTTCGATGCCCCATCCTTCAGCCAACGCTCCGAAAAATTGCTCTGTTCCGGCGGCACCGCCGCTGTAAAGAACACACTGCCTGGCATTGAGCATGCTTGCCTCCCGATTCGGTTTCATATGTATCCCGGTCTGCAGCCTACCGCACCGCGGCAGCCGGCCGTTTCCGGGGTTTCTGATGGAAGATGCTTCCAGAGAAAATCCTATTTGTCATACCTTGTCAGAAAAACCCGTACAGGGCAAGGTGTTCAGGCACGTCTGCCGGACCCGCGGTTTGCATTTGTGGCCGCATTCCGCTAACTAACGCGGATAAGAAAAGAAAATCCGAATATCCTGGATTTGTCCAACAGGGCGCCTGTTTTCCTCAAAACGGGCACATTCAGAAAAAAGAGGCAGCGCATGGCAGCTCTCACTCCTCCACAAGATAACGACGGGATTGTCGAACTGACCGATCTCATAGAACGGGGCCCTTACGCTCCGGACGACAGGA
>ONPA01000229.1 GCA_900319575.1 uncultured Desulfovibrio sp.
AATTGGCATGTGCGGTTCAGGGCTGAAGGCGGAGCGTCTTCCCGCTGATGCACGAAACCGGCTTGGAAGTACAGCCTCTGCCGGACAGAGCCATCTTCTGCGTCCGGGTTCCGGCATACATTGCGTCCCTTGTATCGCAAGACATGCAGGACAGCAAAAAGCAGAAGAAACTGGTATGCTGTAATTACAGCTTTTAGCACAGATAAAAATTTTTAATATTCCTCCCGTATCCTGCGCCGCGATAATGTAACTCATAATCCGCACACCGCAGGAACACCGGCATCAGGGAGCGCAGTCTCTGTGCTGTCTTTCTTTTTTATGAATGGAGGCGCCCCGTGTCCTGATCCGGAACGCGGGGCGCTATGGAATAAAAAGGATGGGATTGTTAGCCGATGTTGCGTTTTGCGTAATCCTGGACAAAGGCCTTCGCCGACTCGGTGTCCGTCACGTCTCCGGAGATCTGCGCCTGGAGCAGCGCGTCGCGGATAAGGCCGACTTTCGGGCCGGGCTGAAGCTGTGTCACCTTCATGATTTCATTGCCATTGAGAAGCGGCTCAAGCATACGTTCAGGGGTTTCAGCCCTGTTGAGGTACTTCATATTGTGGTTAAAAGACGTGTAGACGTCGTCACGGGCCATAATATCGGCACGGGACATCTCGATGAGGCGGGGGTATTCATCGAGAGCCATGAAGCGCCTGATGCCGCGGTCGGTCATCATGCTGTAGAAACGCATATGGTAGCGCACCAGATGGCAGATGAGGTCGATGTCCTCACTGAGGAAGTGCAGCCGGCGGAGAATTTTACGCGTGACCTGGGCTCCCACCATATGATGCTGGTAGAAGGTCCATTCTCCGTCTATGTATTCTGCCGTATAGAGTTTGCCCACATCGTGGAACATCATGGCCACGGTGCCCAGCCAGTCGTAATGGAAACCCCCTTCAGGATAATACTTCATGCACTCGAGAGTATGGCTGAAGATATCTTCCGTTTCGCTGGATTTTTTGTTGCGCACCTGCCGTACACTTGAAAGAGAGGCTATTTCGGGGATGAGGCCCTGGAGAATGTGCTCTTCATAAAGAAGCCTGACGAAGGTGTGCATGGATTCAGCAGCAACCTGCCGCCACTCATTCATGATGTCTGTGGCGGAAACGTAATCAAGCACATTGCAGGAAGCCCTGAGTATGGCCAGCCTGGTATTCTCCTCAAGGGGAAGGTCAAAGTTGGCAGCAAAGCGGAGGGCGCGGATGGCCAGGAGATAGTTGTGGCGCAGTGTATCGTCAGGCAGGCCGGAAAGCTGGATGCAGCCGGAGGAGAGGGCCTCAAAGCCATCGTACACATCGCCGGAGCTGACGGGCGAACCGAACCCGGTAAGGCTGAGTCTCTTGCGTTCTTCGGGCGTGAAAAGCTCGGCCATGGTCGGCGTCAGCTTCATCTGGGAAAGCTCGGGATGCTCCGCGTTTTCCATGGCGAGAGGATAAAAACGGTACGTGACACCATCTCTGGTCAGCACGGCAGAACAGCGGGTGCTCTCCATGCCCGGCTTGGCATCAGGAAAGATCTTGGCGATGACAGAGTAAGCCGCTTCGCAGGCAAGGTCGACCGCCATGGTTTTCGCATGTTCCAGCAGATGTTCCTGGAGCGGCGCGTTAACGACGTGAGCGTCGTAACCGTTGCGGAAAAGTGTTTTGCAGATAAGTGTGGCTTCCTTCAGCGCATCAAGCATGAAACGTTCTCCTCTTCCAGTGTGACTGTTTACACTTCGATCGAGATACTTTGCGCTTGAGACGTAAAAAAATCAACAAAATGCGGTCAGTATTCCTTGTTTTGCGCTTTCCCCGCCTGTCTTTCCAACTCTGAAGAGACTGATCCACAGAGGAATATCCCCAAGCCTCCTTTCCATGCTGGAATAAGAGCTCTTTCCTTTTTCCTGCGCGGAGCCGTTTTTGTCTGCGTAAATAAAAAGAGCCCCGGCTTTTCAGCCGGGGCCCCTGAAGGCGGGAATGTATCAGGCCTTATTCGGCGTCGCCATTGGTGTGGCCGACTTCGAACTTGACACCCAGAGCTATCTTCCAGAGCAGGGAGAGAACAAGGGCACCCACGGCGTAAACGCCGATGGTGACGCTGATCTCACGTAGAGTGGGAGTGTACAGGGTGACGGCTTCGTACATGTTGGGCGTGAAACCGCCGATAAGCAGGCCAAGGCCCTTATCGATCCAGGTCGCGAGGACGAGGAGGATGAGAGCGAGAGGCATGAACCTGCCGGTACGGGTATGAGGATTGATGAGCAGCGTCAGGCAGATGGCGGTGAAGATGACGGCCATCCACATGAAGAAGGTAACCCAGCCGGTGATGCCATCATAACCGGAGAACAGGAAAACCAGAGGAGCGGAATGGCCGGGAATGCCGCTGTAGAATGCGGTGAACACTTCAAGCAGATAGAAGAAGACGTTCAGGCACATGGCATAGGTGATAATGGTAGCCAGAGTCCTGATGGCGGCTTTGCCGGGGTTGAAGCCAGTGAGCTTGCGCAGCACGAGGATGAGCAGAAGCAGAATGGCAGGTCCGGAGCAGAAGGCGGAGGACAGGAAGCGGGCAGCCATAATGGCGGACAGCCAGTAATGACGTCCGGGGATGCCGGCGTACAGGAAAGCCGTGACAGTGTGGATGGAGAAGGCCCAGACAATGGAAAGGTAGGCGAGATAGCGGATCCAGTTCGGGGCGGCGGTGTCATGGCGCTCGGCCTCAAGGGTGACCCAGCCGATGATGCAGTTCAGCAGGAGGTAACCGATGAGGACGATCATATCATAGAACATGACCGAGTTCGGGGTGGGGTGCAGGAGCACGTTCATCATGCGCTGGGGCTGGCCCAGGTCGACCACGATGAAGAGGCAGCACATGATCACGGCCGCAATGGCCATGAACTCGCCGAAGATGATCATGATCTTGAATTTCTGGTAGTGATGGAAATAGGTGGGCAGAACCAGCATAACGGCGGAAGCGGCCACACCGACGAGGTAGGTGAACTGGGAAATATAGAGACCCCAGGACACATCCCTGCTCATGCCGGTCACGCCGAGACCGTTAAACAGCTGGTAGAGATAGACGCAGAAGCACGCTGCAATGAGAGCCACTAGGAAGAGCAGCCACATGTAGTAGCGCTTGGAACCTTCAAGAAGTTTTTCAACCATGTCTTGTTCTCCCTAGATGATGTAGTAGACACCGGGCTGAGTCCCAATAGAGGGCTTACGGCGGATGGTGTAGTTTTCAGCAAGGGCCTTGCGGACGTTGGAGTTCGGATCCTCGAGGTCGCCGAACAGGATTTTACCCTTGGAGGCTTCCACGCAGGCAGGCATAAGCCCTTTCGCCAGACGTTCCACGCAGAACGTGCACTTTTCCACAACACCGATCATACGGGTGGGGAATTCCGGATTCGGAACGGGATCAGGAAGGTACTTGCGCGGATCGACGAAGTTGAAGGAACGCGCGCCGTAGGGGCATCCGGCCATGCAGAAACGGCAGCCGATGCAGCGGTGGTAGTCCATGGTCACGATGCCGTTATCCAGCTTGTAGGTGGCCTGCGTGGGGCAGACGCGGACACAGGGAGGATTGGAGCAGTGGTTGCAGAGCAGGGGGTAGACACGGGCCTTGACGCGATCGTTGAGGTAGTGGTTCCCCTCTTCAGGGAACGTATGCTCAAACGTGTCGGTCCACATCCACATGATGCCCTGATGCTCGTGCCCTTCGGCGTCCTTCCCCGAGATTTTGGGAATGTTGTGAGCCTGATTGCAGGCATCAATCATGGGCTGATAATCGAGCGCGGTCTTGAACTCACGGGTATCGATAACCATGGCCCAGCGTTTCGCCTGAAGGCCCTTGGTGTCGGTCTGTCCCTGTTCGTAATGACCCGGGGCCACAGCGGCCCTCGCCTCACCCGACAGGGACGTGATGCCGCTGGAGAGGGCAAAGACAGAGAGACCAGCAACCCTGAGGAAAGATCTTCTGGTTCTTTTCATGGTTATTTGCTCCCCTTCGGCAGAACGTGGCAGGACCAGCAGTAAGGCTCAACATTGTTGGTCTTGTGGCACTTGTCACAGAACTGTTCGTAGTCGTTATGGCACTTGAGACAGGTATTCTGCAGGCTGATGTTCCACTTCTTGCCGTTTTTGGCGACATAGACGCGGTTGCCCTGACGCAGAGCCTGGTCACGCCATTCATTGAGGAGCTGCATATGTTCGGCCTTCATGAAAGCCGTATCTTCGATGCATTCCTTGGCATCCTTGGGCAGACTCACCTTGGGGCTCGTATAGTCGGAAGAACCGAAGCCGGCCCAGAAGGGAGAGGTGCAGACCACCAGGAAGGCAACAATGCCTACTGTGACAGCTTTAGCGTTGTACAACATGTACTATTCCCCCTCTTTGCCGTCTGCAGGGGCTTCTTCCTCATCAAGATGGGGAAGATCTTCCTGACGGAGGTTCATGGTGCGCTTGGGTCCGTTCTTGAGAACGAGGGCGTTGGCAAGCAGCTCGGTCAGGCCGCTGACGGTGACGCCGGGAGCCCAGTAGTTGGCGAGAGGCGGCAGGGTGGCGCGGTCGATGGCGCAGCAGCAGGCCATACGGTTGACGCCGTACTTCTGCTGAACGTAGCGCAGGGCGTTGCCACGGGGCATGCCGGAACGCATACGGAGCTCCATGATCTCTTCCGTGTTCAGACCGGAACCGGCACCGCAGCAGAAGGTCTGCTCGCGGATGGTGTTCTCGGGCATTTCATAGAAGTGATTGACGCAGTGCTTGAGCACGTAGCGGGGCTCATCGAGGAGGCCCATGGCGCGGGCGGGGTTGCAGGAGTCGTGCCAGGTGCAGATGAGGTCATCGTTGCGGCTCGGATCCAGCTTCAGCTTGTTGTGCTTGATGAGGTCAGCTTCGAATTCAGCGATGTGCACCATCTTGGTCGCGGCAGCGTTCTTGAACACCGTGCCGGTGATGGGGGAAACAGGAGTCTGCATGTTGGGCGGAGTGGGGCCGTTGTAGGTGGCCATGTACTGGTTGACGACACGCCACATGTGGCCGCATTCGCCGCCGAGGATCCACTTGACGCCGAGGCGTTCCGCTTCTTCGTACATCTTGGCGTTCAGTTTCTTCGCCATGTTGAAGGAGACGAAGGAACCGAAGTTGCCGCCTTCGGAAGCGTAGGTGGACAGGGTGTAGTCGAGATCCAGTTCATTGAACAGGATGAGGTAGCCCATGAAGGTGTAGATGCCGGGATCGGCGAACACGTCACCAGAGGGGCAGATGAACAGGATTTCGTGGCCGCGTTCGTTGAAGGGCGTCTTGGGCCTGATACCGGTGACGTACTCGCAGTCATCAGCCAGCATTTCGACGATTTCCTTGTAGGAATGCGGTTTGATGCCGAGGTGGTTGCCGGTGAAGGCGCAGTTCTTCACAGGATCCATGATCCAGTGAATACCGAGGCCGAGCTCATGCAGCATTTCGCGGACAAGGGCCGTGATTTCGGCGGTATCGATGCCGTAGGGGCAGAACAGGGAGCAGCGGCGGCATTCGGTGCACTGGTAGGCGTAGTAGAAGAGTTCCTTGATGACGCTGTAGTCCAGCTTCCTGGCGCCGATGGTTTTGCCGAGGAGCTTGCCCAGCATGGTGTAATCGCGGCGGTAGAGGGAGCGGAGAAGCTCGACCCTGAGCACGGGCATGTTCTTCGGATCGTTGGTGCCGAGGAAGAACTGGCACTTATCGGCGCAGGCGCCGCAGCGCACACAGATGTCCATGAACACCTTGAGGGAGCGGTGCTTCTTCAGGCGATCGTGGAAAGCATCACAGAAGATTTTTTCCCAGCCTTCAGGCAGGTTCCAGTCTTCGGCCGCGGGATCCCAGCTATGGGGATGCGGCATGTGCAGCTTCTCCATGGTTTCCACTTTGGCAGGATAGCAGAAGCTGCCGGGGGCAAATTTAGGCTTGTAATCAAGCCAGCTCTGGGCGGGGAATGCCGGCCTGCTGGCAACAAGTTCTTGTGGGGTTGGTAATTTTGCCATGGCAGGACTCCTTACTCGCCAGACTTAGCAGTGTTTTTGTTTTCCAGCGGCTTATCGACAGGCAGACCAGCACCGACCATAGCTTCGCGGTACATATCCTCGTACTCGGGGTAAGTAAGGAAATCCTTCGGCGGGTTCCAGGGATTGATGTGACGGATGCGGCGGGTGTTTGCGGGCAGATTGCGCGTGGGGCTGAAGAAGATGCCGGCCATGTGGGTCAGCTTGGAGAAGGGGAAGTACGCGAGCAGGACGCTCACGAGGCATACATGGGTGAAGAAGATGGGATCAAGTCCGGCAGCGGAGATGGGATGGAAATGCACCAGTCCCATGATGAACGCCTTGGCCTGGGTGATGTCCGTCTTGGTGAAATAACGCATGCAGATGCCGGTACCGGAGATTCCCAGGATGAGCCACAGCGGGAAGTAATCCTGGAAGAGAGAGATGTAGCGGACACGGGGATTGCACACGCGGCGGAGCAGGAGGAAGCAGACGGCGAGGAAGAGAAGAGCGCCGGTCCAGAAGAACCTCGGGGCGCCAATCTGCATGATGCCGTCGATGGTTTCGACAAAGCTCACACAGCCGGGAACCGGATCCATGAAGAAGCGGAAGTGGCGGAAGAAGACGATGAAGAAGCAGTAATGGAAAAGGAGACCGAAAACCCAGAGCCACTTGGAGGAATAGTAGACCAGGCGGGGGCCCTTGTTGATGGGATCATCGGTTTTGATTTCCGCGTTGACGTTGCGGAAAAGAGAACGGAACAGGAACACTTCAAGGATCATGCGCTTGACAACACCCCAGGTGGTGTCAGGGCAGTCCCATTTGGCCTGTTTAATGAAATCAAGAGATTTTTCCTGACCGCCGGTGGTCGGGATGGCGAAAGGAACTGGAGATTTGGCCCACCAGATCATGCGCCAAACAACGCCGACGAGAAAGATCGCTATCGCCACGTACGGCAGGACAACACCGAACAGGGAACCAAGCCCTGCCTGTGATCCGAACCAGGCGATGATTGCGACAAGCGCCACAACCAGCAAAGATTTAAACATTCCCTACCTCTCTATACGATAGTGTTAGCTTTTGTCCTCTGTATCCAGAGGGCTGCCTCCCACCCGTTGAGCCCAGCGAACAAGCTGGGCGTGTTGGTTTTTTATTTCCTGGATCCTGTTTTCGGCAACAGTCTCGCGGGATTTCATGTAAATATCGAAGGCCAGCAGGGCGATGGTGTCCAGCCGGGATTCGGCCTCCAGATATTCATGAAGTTCTTTCTCTCCCTTCATGAGGGGAAGAATATGCTTACGGAGAATTGGCTTCAGCAGATAGAAGACGAGCATACCCTGGCTGGGCAGAAAGGTCTGCACGGCACGCAGGTGCACAAAGCGGTCGATGGCAGCCTTTACGTCCTCAGGTTTCTTATCCCAGCCGGAAACTGCCTCGTACACGGTTCTGGCCGCCTCACGGGTCATATCGGCCACAGGGTTGGTGAAAGGATCCTTGACGGTCCTCAGAAAGCCGGTTGTCTGGAGCGGATACGTCGCGAAAATGGCGTTCACCCACTCATCAATGACTACATCACGATTGTTGAAAAATGTATCCAGTGGCTTCATCAGAATCTCTGAGCGGTCCGGGCACAGGCCGGGGGAACGCGCTGTTTCGGGGTTAGATTTATCGGGCCTGCCCCATTTCCGGAATTTCAGTGGAGAAAGCGGGGAAAAGCGCCCAAAAAATGATTAATTCCATTTAATAAGCAATAAGAAAGTGTCCGTCAATGCAGACGGAGTTTTCTTATTTACGGCTGCGGGGCGCCTGGAATGTGGGCATAGCCTCGTCATCGGTGCATGGCGCGGTTCCTCCGTAGCAGGCGCCGGAAACGGAGCTGTCCGGCGTTTCAAAGGGGAGCCTGTCATCAGTGCTGCCTTCCGTCTGCGGCGCGGTGGCCGGCTGCTGGACCCCGGGAGCCGGATTCTGAACGGGAGCGGGCTGAGCTTCTTCCTGGCGGCCGGCCTTCACCTGCTCTTCAAGCTTTGCCTTTTCGGCTTCAAGCTTGGCTATCTCGCTTCGCATGTTGCGGGTGAGCTGTGAAGGAAGCCCCCTGTACTCGATGAAAGGAATCACCTTGGAGCCGGACTGATAGACGTGGGCCTTGTTCCTCAGAATGCGGAATTTCAGAAGCAGGGCTTCGGGCGTGAATTCCTGCATGAAAGGCAGCGGCTTGGCAGACTGGGCCTGCTGAAAAGCGGCGTTTACCGTCTCACCTTTCTTCACGGCGCTGACCATGTATGCGATACGGGCGAAATCCTGGGGATATTCGGCGACAGGGTAGTATGCCACATCTACCTTGCCGGCCAGAGCCTCAACGGCCTGACGGCAGGCTGAGCAGGAGGGAGAATAGAAGAGATGTACGGACGCTGTCTTTTCGTTTCCCCCGAGCGACCATGTCGAGACTTCGCTTTTGAGGACGGCACCAATGTTGATTATGAAAAGGACTGACCAGAGGGTTACCAGCAGGGATTTTGCCGGTTTCTGAAAAGACATGTAGCCGGAGTCCCGGTCAGCTTTGCGGAGGCAGAGAAAGATCAGGAAAAAGAAGCCGGCCACCACGAGGCAGTTGATGCAGGGGGCCGTGAAGATCATGAGGGTCAGAAGCAGGGCGTCGGCAAAAAGGAAGACCCACGCAAGGACGAATCCCGCGCCGGGATACCGGCATGCCGAGCAGATGCCCAGAGCCGTAAAGGCAGCGGCGCCGTACCACCACATGGAGATGCCAGCCAGCTTTGCATCCTCAAAGAGGGTGCAGCCTGCAGTGACACATATTTCAAAACGGTTCCCCAGACCAATCCAGAGACAGAAGACAAAGGCGAGGACGCTCAGGAAAAGGGGGAGCACAAGGATATTCGTTGAACGCTTCATCGGATGTGTTCAGCACATGGGGCCACAGAAGAGGCTGTGCTGATTCCCGGCTGTTTATGAGTGGAACGCGTGTACGGCCGGAACGCCGGGCGGGAAACCATGCGCCCCCGGAACCGATAGCGCGGTGCAGTTTCGGAGCGGGATATAGCGCTGCTGAATGCGTCTGACGGCCGAAGGCTGCAAGGTCCCTGTATAGCCGAGAAGTGCCTTCAACGCAAACGGGAGAGCCCCTGCGCAGATGGGGCAGGGCAAAACTCCGGGCCGGGTTCCCCTCCTCCATCACAGCCATGCACACCTTCCGGCATAGCGGTTCTCTGTTTTTCACGAACCTGGGAATACCAGCCGTTCTGTTATTTTACCAGGCTGGCGATGATATCGCTGTGTCCCTCAGTGTCTGTATGCGCAGCCCTTCCGTTTTTTATGCTGTCAGGGCAGTCCCCGGATTCCTCCCCCGCAGAACACCCCATGAAGAGCGCACAAAAAAAGGGGAATCACCCCGGAAGGTGATTCCCCTGTATCAGTCAGTTAGACCGTAATTACATCGTGGAGCCGGAAGCGGCGCGCTGCATCTTGATCTCAACCTTGTTCTGGAGGTGAGCGTAGTAGTCCTTGAGGATGGCGAGGACTTCAGGACGGCCGAAATGATCCGGCACTTCCTTGCCTTCGGAGAGGAACTTACGCAGCTTGGTGCCGGAGAGGATGACGCGGTCTTCCTTGCTGTGGGGGCAGGTACGCATGGAAGCCATGCCGTCGCACTTGTGGCAGTAGAAAGTCCAGTCGATCTTCAGAGGCTGGCAGAGGAGACGCTTGCCTTCTTCAGCGGGCTGAGGAATCTTGTCGAAGATTTCCTGAGCTTCGAACATGCCGTAGAAGTCGCCCACACCGGCGTGGTCGCGGCCGACGATCTGACGGTTGATGCCGTAGTTCTGACGGAAGGTGGCGTGGAGCAGAGCTTCACGGGGACCAGCGTAACGCATATCGAGCGGATAGCCGGCCTGGATGACGAAGTCTTTCACAAAGTACTTGTCAACGAGGGTGTTGATGCACTTGATGCGGACTTCAGCCGGGGTGTCACCGGGCTTCAGGTTGCCGACGAGGGAGTGGATGACAACGCCATCGCACACTTCGATAGCAATCTTGGCGAGGTATTCGTGAGAACGGTGCATGGGGTTGCGGAGCTGCAGGGCAGCAACCTTGGACCAGCCACGCTTGTCCATTTCAGCACGGAGCTGAGCAGGAGTCATATAGGTGCCGGCGAACTTGGTGGGGAACTCACCCTGAGAGAGAACCTTAACCTTACCAGCAAGGTTGAAGGGCTTCTGGGCGAGAACCATCTTCACACCAGGATGGTCGGTGGGAGCAATTTCCCAGAACTTCTCGGAATCGGGGCCATGACCCTTGAAGACCTTCTCGCATTCGTACTTCTTGTCTTCTTCGGTCATTTCGTAGCACTCGCTGACCTTCATGGTAGCGTAGATCGTGCCATTGCGGACGAGGGCAACTTCCTGGCCGGGCTTGATATCCTTGGCATCTTCAGCGGAGATGTCCATGGTGATCGGAACAGGCCAGAAGGTGCCGTCGGTGAGCAGCATGTTATCGCAGACGCTCTTCCAGTTGGCCTTGTCCATGAAGCCATCGAGCGGAGAGAAGCCGCCGATACCCATCATGATGAGGTCGCCCTTGGCGCGAGAAGAAATTTCAATCTGTTTCAGGCCTTTGGCTTTCTGGAGCTCATCTTCAAGAGCTTTTCCTTCGAGCAGGCAGCAGACGAGGCCTTTTCCACCATGCGGGGGCACGAGCTTGGACATAACCAATTCCTCCATAACAATTGTTGATCGGCCGAATGGCCGTGATGAACCTGAACTGGGCTATATCTTGTGAAATGCTTAACAAAAAGTCAACATCCTTTCGTGACTTTTCATACTGGAAAAATGCTAACCCCTTGATTTTCAGCAATGGAAGAAAAAAAATTTCCCTTTCTTCCCCTCAATCCGGCCGGAAAGCCCTCTTCAGCGGGGAAAAATCAGCATTCCATGCAGCGGAGTCTTCAGCATGACGGAATGTGTATTTTTCCGTTCCGGCTGTGTTGTGAATTCAATCACAAATGAGCACAGACAAAAAACGGCAGCCAAAGGCTGCCGTATCAGTCTGTCTCTGTCCGCCCGGGTTAGAAGGGGACATTATCCATGTTGGCTTCGCCGGGGAAGGGCGATCCGAGATCCTCTTCAGCTTCCCTGGCGCTGTCCTGAGGGTTCTGGGGCGCAGTGTCCTGGGGACGTCCGCCCCCCTGCTGGCCTCCGCGGGATCCGTAGCCGCCCTGACGCGGCTGCTGATAGCCGCCGCGCTGACCCTGGTAGCCGTCTCCGCCGTTTCCTTCGCTCTTCCTGTCAAGGAAGATGACGCGCTGGGCGTGAATTTCCGTCACATAGCGGTCCTGGCCCTGGTTGTCCTGGTACTTGCGGGTACGGAGGCTTCCCTCCACGTAGACGAGGCTTCCTTTCTTCAGGTAGGTGCTGCAGTTCTCGGCAGTACGCTGGAAGACAGAAATTCTGTGCCATTCCGTACGGTTCACACGGTTGCCGTCGCGGTCGACGAAGGAGTCGTCAGTGGCGACGTTCAGAGTGGCAACGGGGGTGCCGCTGCCCTGGATGTATCTCAGTTCGGGATCGCGGCCGAGGCGTCCGATGATCATGACTTTATTCAGCATACCTTGGTTCTCCTGCGGCCTTAGGCCTTTTCCTGCCATTCGCTTCGCACGCGCATGATGACTTCCTTGATGTGTGGAAGTTCTTCCTTGGGGCAGACGCCGATGAGGGGGGCGTCCTGATCCACGTTCTCCGTGGGCTTGAAGTAAATGGCGTAAATGACTCCGGACGGGCCGGAATACTGGAGGGGCACCTCTCTCTTCATGCGGCTCATGATGAAGAGTTCCTGCCCGTTTGTGACAGTGACGCTGCCCTGTTCGGAGGAGCGCACCTTTGCGTCGATTTCGGGAGTGAAATAATACTTGGCGCGTTCAGGGGCTTTGAAAAGATAGAGAGCTTCCCTGAGAATAATGCTCTCGACTTCTTCTCTGGTCAGATAGTGGCGGATGGTGACGAGAGGCGTGCCGCATTCAACGAACTGGTTTTCCAGTTCCGTGTGAATGGTCTCGATCACCCCTTTTTCAGGGGCGTAGATGGGCTTGGGATTGCGCTCGCGCGTCAGAGTGGCGAGTTTCGTCCCTGGCTTTTCTTTCCAGGTGCCTTCGGGGCCGTGCACGGAATCGCCCTGTCTGAGCGCTTCGAACGTGACGACGCCCGTGTGGCGCGTCGCCACCTCGATCATCCTGTATGGAGTCTGTTTCAGCTGTTCGAGTAAATCAGATACGTTCAGCATGTGTCTGTGCCTTTGCTTCGGAGCGCGCTAGCGGTAGTACAGGTTGCGTCCGCCTATGGTCTGCAGTGCCTGCTTGAGGTTGTTGCGGATCTGACGGCGGTCCCAGATGCCCTGGATGTGGCCGCGGGTGAGCGCTTTGTAGCAGCGGTGATACTTGGGAGGAACGTCCATGCCGGTGGTGGATTTGATGACGCCGGGGCCGGCAAAGCCGATGTTGGAAGAACGGACAGCGAACTGATAGGGCGAACAGCCGAGGAAACTCGCGACAGGCCCCGCATATGAGTTCGTGTCGTAGAGCACCATGTACAGGCCGCCGTTCTCTATGTAACGGCGTACGGCGATGGTGCAGCGCGGCATCTGAATGACGCCGTTCGTGCCTTCCTGAATGCGGATGCCCGCTGTGCCGTGCACATAGGCAAGGAAAGGCATTCTGTTCTTGGCGGCCCTGCGGGCGGCTTCAACGAACTTGTAGCCTTCGGCAGCGCCGAAAGAACCGCCCCGGAACGTTCCCATGAGCATGGCAACGACGATCTTGATATTCTCGATGCGGGCCTCGAAGGTCATGCATCCGCTCTTGGCTCCGGTCT
Organism: uncultured Desulfovibrio sp.; assembly: GCA_900319575.1. Lineage (GTDB taxonomy): Bacteria > Desulfobacterota > Desulfovibrionia > Desulfovibrionales > Desulfovibrionaceae > Desulfovibrio. The sequence goes on from ONPA01000229.1 coordinate 12,916, forward strand.
TCTCTTTGGCCTTCTGGATGCGCTCGTCAAAGCCGGGGAAATGCAGTGGGTTGCCGGCTTCGATTTCGCTGTTGAATTCCAGTACTGAGCCTTTGTCAAAGACGTTCTGCACATACCACTCCGGTTCCATGGGGAAGTGGTAGCCGCAGTTGGAGCACACTCCTGCGAATTCGGCGAAGAGATCGGGTCCCCACAGATCCGGGCAGCCGTAGATTTCGGCGTTGGGGCAGGTAACCGCTCTGTCTATCTTGTAGCGCGGCGAGAGATAGTTCCACTTGTGGTGTTTGTTCTCGTCGCTCCACTTGGAAAGGGTCATGAGATCAGCGGACTTCTTCTTGGCCGAATTCGGATGGATCTTGTTGAACGGCGTGGAGAGCCAGCCTTTGAAGGCTTCAACACCGGAACCGAGTTCCTCCGCGAGAGTCTGAATGCGGCGCTGATGCTTGCGGTAGAAATCGTACTTGAAATTGATCCAGGGCGTGGACACGAGATCCCCGATGCCGTTTGTTATTTTTTTGAGCAGGGGACGTCTGTCCAGAGCTGCCTGACGGGACATCTTGAGGAACTTGTTCTGTCTTTTCCTGAGCAGCCTGTCCTTGTCGCTGGAAGAAAGGTTCCAGCGCATGAACATGTCGTCGAGGTTGGCCTCCGGTTTGTTACGCCTGGAGATGGCCATACTCTTGAACGGCATGGCCCTGGCGGAAATGACAGCCTCATCCGTGGCGCGCAGCACTTCCTGGCGAAGCTTGCGGAAGAAGTCGAAGTGATAGGGTCTGGCACCAAGCGGGGGTTCTTCGATAATTTTATCGATGTACCTCATGGCGAGGTTGTCCTGAGCCGTGATTTTGAGGTTGGCCGCGCATTTTTCGATGAGTTCCATAGAGGGGCGCTGGCCGCCTTTGCAGTGACCCTCAATGGCTGCAGCGCCTTCCGGGGAAATGACTGAGTAGTATCCATCGGAAAGCATGAGCCTTTTGTCCGCGAGTCCTATGGCCTCGGCGCCGCCGCTGCCGCCTTCGGAGATGATCGTCACCACAGGAACGCGCAGACCGGCCATGCAGTAAATGTTGCGGGCGATCTGCTGTGCTGCGCCGGGGTAATCTTCGATGGGATATGAACCGGGCGTGAAAATATACGTGTGAACGGGAATACCTTCTGTTTCAGCCACGCGCATGAACTGGCGGGCCTTGGCGTTGCCCCAGGGTTTGACAGAACCACCGTTGCGGAATTCGGCTCCGTGCCCTTTTTCCTGGCCTATGACCATGACGGACTGCGTGTAGCGTTTTTTGCCGCGGCGCCGGATGATGACCGCGCGGGCAATGAGCATGCTCGGATCGAGGCTGTGCTCATCCTGGCCGCCGACTTCCGTGAAATTGTCGTAGACGTTTTCGAGGATATCCTTGAGGCAGATGCGCTGGGGATGGCGGACGATACGCACCTTCTCCATGGGCGTCAGGGTCTTGGTGAGGCGATCCTCGACGTACTTGAAGAGGTCCTCCAGAGAGGATTCCTCGGCATACGGGTTCTGCAGAAGTCCCCTGTTGGCTTTATCCGTGAACTCGTCGAGCTTTTCCTGCAGCAGTTTGACGCTGTCGGCGTGCTTGCCGAGGAAGATGTCCCGGATGTAGGTCAGGCGGTCCCTGAGCCCGTTGAGGCGTTTTTGTGTAAGATTATCCATGTTTGCTCTGTATGATTCCTGCTTTGCTGGGCTTTTTCGAAGCGGGGCCGGAGAACACTCCGGCGTCCCGGAGTGAATCCGGACAGTTTAGAACTGCAGGATATGCGGGGTCTGTTCCCTGAGGTACTGAATGTTGCTTTTCATCGGCGCGCCCGAAGCGTCATGTCCCTGCAGCACGACCTCATTGAGGAATTCGAGGCCTCTCTGCTTGAGCTCGTCGAGATCCTGACCCCAGATGATCACAAGGGCAAGGTTGGGGTCAAATTCCGTGGGGATGACGTACGGCTGTTTCGGGACGTGCGTGTACACGGAAAGCCAGGGATGCTCGACCCAGCGGAAACGGTCGATGGTGCCGACCCAGGGCGTGAAATTGTTTTCCGGCGACTCAGCGATAATGCGGTATTCGAGCGTCCTGCCCTCGAAGGAAATGTCATTCTGTGTGTATCCGAGCGGCTCGCCGAGTCCCGTGCGTATCTGCTCAGCCACGAGATCTATGCCGTCGTGTCCCTTGATGCGGGAAATCTTTGCTGAAACGCCGTTTTCCACCTGGATGCGGGTGTTGACTTCCATGAGGAAGGGATTTCCGTCGCGGGTCACTATCCACTCCCATGTGCCTGCGCTGTCATAGCCGACCTTGCGGGCGATGGAGAGGGAGTAGGTGGTTATGTCCTGCAGAACCCTGTCTGAATCAAAAGAATACTTGTTAACGGAGGGATCAAAACCGGGCGCGACTTCGAGCCTTTTCTGGCGTCCTGTGGACTGTATGGAGCAGTTGCGGGTACCGAAATGCACCTGATGTCCGTGGCGGTCGCCGAGGATCTGCACCTCAACATGGTTGTAGTCCATGATGCGCTGCTCGATGAGCACGCCTTCATCCTTGAACTGCCTCGCGGCGTAGTTGCGCACGCGTCTGTACACGGAGCGGAACTGATCAATGTCGTCCACTTCCTCGATACCCATGCCACCGCCGCCGGCGGAAGCCTTGATGAGGACAAGCGGATGTTCGATGGAATGCCGGAGCTGAAAATCGAAGACTTCTTCGGCGATATTCTCGGCTTCCATCTCGTCGTAGGTCGGGCGATCCGATCCGGGCACTGTGGGTACGCCCAGGCTGCGCGCAAGACGCTTTGTATTTATTTTGTCTCCGAGCTCACGGATGATTTTCCAGGACGGACCGATGAATATCATGCTCCGGTCACGCTTTGTTACGCGTCTCGCAAAACGGAAGTCTTCGGCGAAGAAACCGTACCCAGGGTGCAGCGCCGTGCATCCCGAGATGTCGGCGACACTCATGAGTTCGTTGGCGTCATGATACGATGAGACGCGGTAAAGGGCTTTGCCGTCGCCATGCTCACGGGCAAACAGCACGTGACCGGAGTCTTTGTCTTCTGCCGTGTAAATGGCCGTGAAGGGTATGCCAAGCTTAATGCATGCCTGCATGATGCGTATGGCGATTTCGCCGCGGTTGGCGACGAGAACCCGGTGTTGCTGCAAAACGGGGGTTTCCGAGTGGTTCTCCAAATTCAGCCTCTCAATAGATATGAATGCCAGAAAATGCGAAACGGCTTAGATTTTTTGGGTGCATTCTTAATCGAAAACGAAAATAAGTCCAGAGAGCCGGAATTTCTCGACGATCCGTTCCAGCGCCCCGTGAAGCCGGAAAGTTTTTGGAAATGCCGCCTGAAAAACGGCGAAATGCGTTTCTGGGTGGGTGACAAAAGCTTGAAAAGTCGCTAAAAAGCTCTCTCTCTTTAGATAAAGATTCAAACTGATATTTTTCATGATGAGGCATTGAGATGCAGAACGAGAAACTTCGCAATGTGGCTATTATAGCCCATGTCGACCACGGTAAGACCACCCTTGTGGATGCGCTTTTTAAACAGAGTGGCGTTTTCCGAGCCGACCAGGAAGTTACCGACCGCATTATGGATAACGGGGACCTCGAACGCGAGCGCGGCATCACAATTACTGCCAAAAACTGCTCCATCACCTGGAAGGGAATCAAGATCAACATCATTGACACCCCAGGCCATGCCGACTTTGGCGGAGAGGTCGAACGCTCCCTGTCCATGGCAAGCGGAGCCATTCTGCTCGTGGATGCGTCTGAAGGTCCTCTCCCCCAGACCCGATTTGTTCTTCATAAGGCCCTGGAGGCGAAACTTCCCGTTGTGGTAGTTATTAATAAGATCGATCGCAAAGACGCCCGCATCGAGGAAGTTCTCAACGAAATTTACGATCTCTTCATTGACCTCGGCGCCAACGACGAGCAGCTGGATTTCCCTGTGCTGTACGCAGTGGGCCGCGACGGCGTGGCGATGTACCATCCGGATGACGAGCGCAAGGATCTGACCCCGCTTTTTGAAACCATAGTCAACAAGCTGCCTGGACCTTCCTACGATCCTGACATGCCTTTCCAGATGCTGGTTTCGGATCTGGACTATTCCGACTACCTGGGCCGTCTTGCCGTCGGCCGCATTGTCAACGGTTCTGTTTACAACAACGAGCCGCTGGACTGCATCGGCCCTGACGGAAAGCAGCGTCCTCTGCGTGCCCTCAAGCTGCAGGTCTACCAGGGCATGCAGCTCAAGGAGGTCGAGAAAGTGGAGCCCGGTGAGATCGTGGTTCTCGCCGGCATCGAGGACGTGACCATCGGCGATACCATCTGCACCCGTGAGCATCCTGCAGCCCTGCCGCGCATCACGGTTGACGAACCGACCGTCTCCATGCGCTTCAGCATCAATACTTCTCCCCTCGCCGGCCGCGAAGGCAAGCTTCTGCAGAGCAGGGTCATTGAGGAGCGCCTGAAGAAGGAAACCCTGCGTAACGTGGCCATTCAGGTGGAGAAAGCCGCTGATCATGATACCTTTATCGTAAAGGGCCGTGGTGAATTCCAGCTCGCCATCCTTGTAGAAACCATGCGCCGCGAGGGCTTCGAACTTTCTGTCGGCCGGCCTGAGGTTATTCTGAAGAAGGATGCCGACGGCAAGGTTCTCGAACCCATCGAGCATCTGTACGTAGACTGCGACGAAAGCTTCATGGGCGTGGTCACTGACAAGCTGAACCAGCGCAAGGGCAAGATGATCAACTGTCATAACGCAGGGACCGGCCGCATCCGCCTCGAATTCTCCGTTCCTTCACGCGGCCTTATCGGCTACCAGGATGAATTCATGACGGACACCAAGGGCACCGGCATCATGAATGCCTATCTGGATGGCTACGAACCCTGGCGCGGCGACTTCCCGTCCCGCTACACCGGCAGCATCGTTTCTGACCGCGCCGGATCGGCTGTGGCCTATGCTCTCTTCAACCTCGAACCCCGTGGCACACTGTTCATTGTGCCCGGCGATC
>ONPA01000218.1 GCA_900319575.1 uncultured Desulfovibrio sp.
ATGAGCTGGGCGCTCATGCCGGGCAGGGCGAGAAGGCATCCTATGGCGAGAAGGGAAGCCGGCTGCCAGATGGAACAGCCCACGGCCACGGCGGCCATGGCTTCGGCGCTGTAATGACCGGACATAATGGTGTCCGCGAAATTCATGCCGATCTGGGAAAGCTGGGCGACAAAGATGGGCAGGCCTATGCGCAGGGCGCGGCGTGCCTGAGATTTGGCGAAGAGAAAGGGCATGGCTCCGGCAGGGGGGATTGGAGGTTGCTGAACGTGGGACTGTGCTTCTGAACGCCTGGCGTCTGACCGGGGGCGGAGGCACCGAGCGGAGAGACGCTTTTCTCCGGTCCCCGCACGGGATTTTCCGCCTCCCGGCGCGAAAAAGCGGGGAACGCGTCTTCAGTTCTTTCTGACAGGACTGGCGAAGCCGCGTTCGCGGATGACTTTGGCTGCCTTGTCGCAGAAGGCGGGCAGCGCCGCGGCGGCTTCGGGCGTCAGATCGAGATTCATCCTGGAATAGTCGTAGGGCTCGAAGCCCACGACAAAGGTTTCCGGACGGCAGCCCATGAGGTCGCATTTCATGAGCAGATCCACAAAGTCGGTCTCGTGGGCTGAGTCATGGAAGCTCACGGCCTTGCGCATGTCCTCGTTCTCGAGAAGGTAGACCGTTCCGGGCTTCCCCTGGCCGTGCACGATATCGAGCACGGCGACTTTGTCATAATCCACGAGCAGGGGCATGAGCCCCATGCCCTGGGTGCCCCCGTCCACGAAATCGACATTGCCGGGCCAGACATAGTTGTCGCGCAGGTATTCCATGGCGCGCACGCCAAAGCCCTCGTCGCCGAGCAGCGTGTTGCCCACGCCGAGGACGCAGACGCGGCCGGACATATCTTCTTCAGGCATGAAGAGCCTCCTTTTTTCGGCAAAGAAAGAGGCGGGAGTGGATGAACCGCTCCCGCCTCGTCATGAGCTGTTCCGTTACGGGAAACGGACCCGGCGCCAGGGCGCCTGAGCCCGCGTTCCGCTAAAGAACCTTGAACTTGCGGACTTCGTTGGTCTCGCCGTCAATCACATGCACAGCGCAGGCGATGCAGGGGTCGAAGGCGTGGACAGTACGCAGGATTTCCACGGGACGCTTGGGATCCGCGATGGGGGTGCCCATGAGGGCTTCCTCGCAGGGACCGAGCACGTTGTTGGCGTCGCGGGGGCCGAGGTTCCAGGTCGTGGGAACCACGAGCTGGAAGTTGCCGACGCGGCCTTTCTCAATGCGGATCCAGTGGGAGAGGCCGCCGCGGGGAGCTTCGACGAAGCCGACCCCCCTGCTTTCCTGGGGCACTTCGAGGTCTTCGACGATCTGCTTGTCGCTGCGGATGTTGTCCTTGAATTCCTCGAGCATGGAAGCCATCTTGTTGGCGATGGCCAGGGTCTCGATGCCGCGGGCTGCGGTACGGCCCAGGGTGGAGAAGAGGGCCTCGGGACCGACGCTGAGCTTCTGGAGCACCATGTCGACGAGCGGCTTGATGTCCGGATTGCCCTTGGCGTAGTTCACGAGCACGCAGGCGAGCGGGCCGGTTTCGGTGGAATGCTCGTCGTAGCGGGGAGCCTTGAGCCAGCTGTAGCGGTCCTTGTCACCCATGTGGGTGAACTTGGGCTCGGTCTTCTCGTCGTACGGATTGTCGGCCTTGTCGCCGTCGTACCAGCTGTGGCGGATATGCTCGCTGATCTTGGTGGGATCGAAATCCTGCACGTGGGCGAGATCGCGGTTGTAGATGATGCCGGGCTTGAGCCAGCGGGACTCGAGCTTGCGTTCGCCGCCGGCTTTGGGGAAGTCGCCCATGGTCATGAAGTCATGGGTGCCGCCGATGCCGGCCCAATCCTTGTAGGCTCCGGCCACGAGGAGCAGGTCGGGGATGTAGACGTCGCGCACAAACGCGGCGGTCTTCTTGTAGATTTCCTCGAATTCCTTGATGCGCTCGGGCGTCAGGGCGTCGTAGCAGGTCACGCCGCCGGCCACGAGGAACTGCGGATGCGGGTTTTTGCCGCCGAAGACGGCCATGCCGCGGGCAGCCTCGACCTGGACGCGCAGGGCTTCCAGGTAATGGGCCGTGGCGACGAGGTTGGCTTCGGGCTCAAGATAGTAGGCCGGATGACCGCCGAGGAAGTAGGCGTTGGTGAAGGGACCAAGCTGGCCGCTGGCCACGAACGCCTTCAGTTTGTCCTGTACGGCGCGCAGATCCTCGGCCTTCGTCGGGCGGGAGGAAATGGAGTTGGCGAGGGAGGCGGCCTTCGAGGGATCGGCCTGCAGGGCGCTCGTTACGTCAACCCAGTCAAGGGCGTGCAGGTGATAGAAGTGCACAATGTGGTCGTGCAGGAAGAGCTGGCCGAGGACCAGGTTGCGGATATAGGTCGCGTTGGCCGGGATGTCCTTGTGGGAGGCGTTGAAAATGGCGTCTTCCAGGGCGCGGGTGGAAGCGAGGGCGTGCGTGTAGGTGCAGACGCCGCAGGTACGCTGGGTGAAGTGCTGCACGTCGCGGGGATCGCGTCCTTTGAGGATCATTTCAAGGCCGCGGAAAAGCGTGCCGCAGCTGCGGACGTCTTTCACTTTGCCCTTTTCAACTTCAACCTCGATGCGGAGGTGACCTTCAATACGGGTCAGCGGATCAACAACAACCGGTCCGCTGTAGGAGCTCATAGGTGTAGTCTGACTCATAAAGGTCCTCCCTAATTCTCATAGAAGGGGGTCATATCATCCCAGAAGTTGGGCTCACTGCAGCCGATGCAGGGATGACCGGCTCCGACAGGCCAGTTGGTCTGGTTAAAGAGGGCCTTGGGACAGTTGTTGTACGTGCTCGGGCCTTTGCAGCCGAGATCGTAGAGGCACCAGCCTTTGCGGGCTTCCTCGGAATTGAAGGAAGGAGCGAATTCGCCGGCCTCGAAATGTTTTCTGCGCTCGCACAGCTCGTGGACGGTCTTGCCGTAGAACATGGTGGGACGGTTGTAGTCGTCGAGCTTGATGGGCTTGTTGGTCAGATAGGCCACCAGGGTGCCCACGAGGTTGAGCGGGTTGGGCGGGCAGCCGGGGATGTTGACGGCCTTGACGCCGAGATCGGCGAAAGCGTCATTCACGCCCTTGGCCTGGGTCGGATTGGGCTTCGCGGCCTGCACGCCGCCGTAGGCGGAGCAGGTGCCCATGCACACGACGAGCTTGGCTTTGGGCAGAATACGGCGGCAGGTCTCCAGCATGGTGTGGCCGGCGATGTAGCCGTACTGGCCATTGTCAGCGGTCGGAATGGCGCCTTCAACAACGGCGATGAAGCCGTCAGGATTGGAAACGGCCTGCTCGAGAGCGCCCTCGGCGGCCTCGCCCGCAGCGGCCATGATGGTTTCATGGTAGTCGAGGGAGATGGTGTCGAGGATAAGGTCGTCGATAAAGGGAGAAGCGGTGCGCAGCAGAGCTTCAGAGCAGCCCGTGCATTCAGCTTCATGCAGATATACGACAGAGGGACGTTTTCCGGTCAGAGCGGCGGCAACGTCTGTGGCAAAAGCAGGTCCGAAGCCCATAGTGACGGCCACGGCGGTGCAGAATTTCATGAAGTCACGGCGGGAAACGCCACTGGCCTCAAGCTCTTTTTCTCCGCGTTCCCTGCCGAGTCCCACGGCAATACGCATAGGTGAGCCTCCTGAAAAAAGTTGTGTCTAGCCTGGCGGTTCCGACCTGGTGAAAAAGGAAGTTTCCCGTACTCCCCTGGAACACTGATGAAAACAGCTGCCTCTGTCAGAACCGTTTCTTATATTCATACCCTTGCGGGCGCTTTTGGTCAATACTTGCTCCGTTTTTCACGCACTCCCCGGGCGCCTCCGGAAGCCTGACGCGGGCGCCTTCCGCCCGGGAAATGGGCGGCGGAAGTCACTGACAGCAGGGGAAAATTCGTGATTGACGGGCGGTTTTCCCGCGCGCCGATCCTTATAAAAGGACCGTGGAAGGGAACGCTCAGTCCGTCATTTCCTTGACTTCCGGCTCTTCCCCGTCCTTCGCTGTGACAACGAAGCTTCTCCGGCTGTCCTGAGGATCGCCGATGACTTCGGCCACGGCCGTGAGCGCGGCGTCGAGCCTGTCCACGGGGGAGGCGTCGCGGCTGTGCACCTCCGCCTCGATCCGCCATGACTGACTTCCTTCCTTCGTCCTGTCCTTTCCCGCGGCGCGGGGTGTTCCGCTTATCAGAAGATCCGTGAAATACCAGAGCTGTGTTTCCGTTTCCCGGACGTAGATGACCTCGTGGCGTATGCGGCCGCGCCGCTCCACGGGAACGAAGTCCGGACGGATGGTCTCCCTGGTGATGGCTACGGGGCCTCTGTGGGAAAAACCGAGACGGACGGTTTCGTCAGCGATCCCGGGGGAGGACACTACGGCGCGTCCGTCGGCTTTGAGTATGCCGGCGAGCCTGTCAGCCGCCCGGCTGTAAACGAGATCGTTTCCATCCATGCCGCCTGCGGGTTCAATGGCGGCCGTGTGTGCCTTTGGGGCGGATGGGGCGCGCAGGAGGGTGACATCGGCGTAATAGCTCGGGCCGCCGCAGCCGGCGAGAAAGAGAAGGCAGAGGAAGACGGGCAGCGCCCAGAACCGGAACTGGGAAAAAGTCTTCATGAATCCTCCGTCGGAGCATACAGAAAAGGGGAGAACGGCCGTACGGCTGTCTCCCCTTTTTCTGTATGAGAACGTTTCTGTCCTAGAATTTGAAGTCGGGCGGAAGCTTATGGAGAAGCTTGCCCGTGGCGTTGTGGGGCAGTTCCTTCACGAAGCGGAAAATGCGCGGCCGTTTGTAAGGGGCCAGCATGGGATGGTTCATGCAGAACTGTTTCATTTCCTTTTCCGTGAGGCTTGGATCAGAGGGCCGGATGAGCGCGGCGATGACGGATCCGCGCTTTGGATCAGGAATGCCGAACACGAGGCTCTCGGCCACCTTGGGATGCTCGTTCAGGATGGATTCCACCTGCACGGGATAGATGTTCTCGCCGGCTGATACGATCATGTCGTCTTTGCGGCCGATGATGGTGATGTAGGCGTGCTCGTCCCAGGTCGCGAGGTCGCCCGTGTAGAGCCATCCGTTGTGGAACTTTTCTTCCGTGGTTTTGGGATTGTCGTAATAGGCGAAGGTGGATTTGTTGGGGGCGAAGATGACGACTTCGCCAACCGTTTCCTTGTCCATGGGCACGAGTTCGTCGGGGGACACGTGCTTCGTCGTGTCCACGCGCACGACGCGGACATCGTCATCGGTGCAGGCTCCGCCGGCATAGCCGGCCTTGTCCGGAAGGTCATAGGGCCTGAGGAAAACGTTCCAGAAGGTCTCCGTGGTTCCGTAGCCGTTGAAGATG
>ONPA01000216.1 GCA_900319575.1 uncultured Desulfovibrio sp.
AACGGGCGCTGGCGCGGACTGCCGCCGGATTCTCCGGGCTCTTTCCACGGCACCGGCAGGGCTGACAGCAGCCGCGCTGCCCTTTAGCCAGCGGGCAGGGAATACCCGCCCGCCGTCCGGCGGGGCTGCCCCGGTTCCGCAGGCCGTTGGTGCTGCAAAGCGATGGAGAGCAGAATAACGATCCCTGCGGTCCTGCCCGCGGTTTCCCCCCAAAAAAACAGGAAAGGCCTCCTTCCCCGCAGGACGGGAAAGGAGACCCCGAAATCCGAAACTCTGCAGCCGTCCGTTACTTCTTCACGGGGCTGAAGCCATACTTGTGCAGGATGTCCTGGCCTTCCTTGCTCACGACGAAGTCGATGAACTTCTTGCCGTCAGCATGGTTCTTGCCGGTGTTGCCAACGGCGATGGGATAAAGAACAGGGGCATGGCCTTCCACATTGCAGATGATCTTCACCTTGTCCCCGGCCTTGAGGGCGTCAGTGCGGTACACAAAGCCGGCATCGACCTCACCGCGGGAGACATAGTCCAGAGCCTGGCGCACGGAATTGGCCAGGATGTACTTGGGCTGCAGCTTTTCCCAGAGCTTGACGCTGTTCAGGGAGTCCTTGGCGTAACGGCCGGCAGGAACGGAATCAGGATTGCCAATGGCGATCTTCTTCACGGAGTCGCCGGTGAGGCTCTGCACGTCCTTTACGCCGGCCTTGCTGTCGGCGGGAACGATGAGCACAAGATCATTGAGGGCGAAGTCCTTGCGGGTGGCGGGGTCAACGAGCCTGTCGGCGGCGGCCTTGTCCATGGTCATCTGGTCAGCGGAAGCGAAGACGTCCACGGGGGCGCCGGTTTCCATCTGCTTGAGGAGCGGATTGGAAGCGGCGTAGTTGGTGTTCACCTTGACGTCAGGGTATTTCTTCTGGAACGCGTCCTTCATTTCATTGAAGGCGTTGGTAAGGCTGGCGGCACCGGAGACAAGAAGCTCGGCAGCCTGAGCCGTGGCGGAAAAGCCGGCGAAGAGAAGAGCGCCGGAAAGAAGCAGACAGGAAACCTTGCGGGAAATGTTCATAAATCCTCCTTACTGATAAAAACGGTCCGGCCGGAACCGCCGCTCCCGGCGGACGTATACGCCGGAAGCAAAAAATGGTATGAAAGGAAACACGCCTGTGCCGCGACGGGAGAAGGCGCTTCCCGGGCGGGCGGAATTTTTACAGAGACAGGACGATTTCCCATGAAGCAACTGACGAGCGAAGAGCTGAAGAAACTGACTGCCGCCTGGCAGGAATGGACAGACGCCCCCCGCTCCGATTCGCAGAAACGCAGCAGGCAGCGCCTGCACCTCGTCTTTCTGCTTATCCGCTACGGCGCCCTCCGGCTCAGCGAAGCCCTGGCCCTGAATGACCTCAAGGATCTTGACTACTCCACCTGCACCATCCGGATCACGGGTGTCAGGGAACGTGAAGTCCAGGTTCCGGACAGGGCCATGCAGAAGATCCGCGATATCGTGAACGCTCCGTACATGTTCGGTCTCAGGGGGGTCATCACCCACCTCGACCAGGGCTATGTGCGCAAGAAGTTCTACGCCTTCTCTACTGTCTGCGGACTGGACAAGGCCCTGGTCGGGCCCCAGGTCATCCGTCATTCGCGCGGGCGGGAGCTCCTGCACAACAATATCCCCCTCAACATCGTTCAGAAATTTCTGGGCCAGCGTTCCCCCGTGCAGGCGGCAGGCTTCATCAGCTTCTCCGACGAGGACGCGCGGCGCATCGTGCACAACCATCTGCGCCAGGAAACCCTGAAGCGCACGTCGGCCCGCAACGCGTTCACAGGCACCATCACCAGGGTGGTGACGGGCACAGTCTCCGTCATGGTGGAGCTCACCACGCTCGGGAACCTGAAGGTGCACACCCTCATCACAGTGGAAAGCGCCCAGCGCCTCGGAATCAGGGAAGGCATGCTCATCAGCGCGACCATCAAGGCCCCGTACGTCATGCTCGCCAGGGAAGGCGGGGTCGCGGACAGGACCAACTGTTTCACGGGAAAAGTCTCCGGCATCAACCGCGGCGATGTGGAGAGCTCCGCTGTTGTCGATATTTCCGACGGCACGGCGCTCTGCTCCATCCTGCCCACGGAAGA
>ONPA01000213.1 GCA_900319575.1 uncultured Desulfovibrio sp.
AGATCGTGTAAGACGCCAAGTCCTAGGATGCGGCGCAGTGGTCGTCGAACCAAGAATCCCCCGGATTTATCCGTGGGGAGTGTCAACGCGCGGCGCCGCCTTTTGCGTTCAGGGAGGGCAGGAGCCCCCTCCGGCAGGGAGATGTCCCTGCCGTGCCGCTCCGCCCGGATCCCGAACTTCTTCTGCAGCCCAAAGGAGGCCAGTCATGCCGGAATACCTCAGTATAGCCACCCACGAACGCATCGAAATGATTTCCATCGGCTCCCTGCTCGCGGAGCTCCTCAGAAAAAAGGCGGACGCCGGCTGGAAGGACGGCTTCCTCGCCGTGTACTCGCCGCACACCACCTGCGGCCTCACCATCAACGAGGGATGGGATCCCGATGTGAAGGCTGACATGGAGCGCTTCCTGGCTGACCGCGTCCCGCAGGACTGGGGCTTCCGGCATGCCGAAGGCAACTCTGACGCGCACATCAAAACGTCCATCTTCGGCTCCTCCGTCCTCGTACCCGTGGCGGGCGGGCTCCCCGATCTCGGGCAGTGGCAGGCCGTCTACCTGTGCGAGAGCGACGGACCGCGCGTGCGCACCCTGCGCGTGAGCTTCCTGAAGGAAGCCTAGAACCGGTCCTGAAACGTCCAGGAGGCGTCCAGAGTCCTGATCCTGCAGGACTGAAGGGGGAATCTCAGCCGGACGTCCGGCGCGGCCTCAGGGCCTGTGTGGCGGGACGTCAGCGTTATCCGGCCGGAAAAGAAAAAGGCGGGGCTTCCGTGAAGGGAAGCTCCGCCTTGTCGTTTCTTGAGAGGATGCGCCAAGCCTACTGGACCGGGGGCTCAGGAACGTCGTTCAGCTGCTCGTCCTGGTCAGTGACGCGGCCCTGCAGCCAGACGTAGGCGTCTATCTCGTCGCCGGCCTTTGGCTCGAAGTCTTTGAGAACGGACTTCGGGGCGTAAAGGGGCAGCTGCAGATTGGGACGATCGTCGAAGGGGAAGCTCACATAGAGGATTTTGATATCCATTCTGTCGAGCTTGCAGTCATCAACGTCTTCCACTGTGGCGCGCATCTGGTATTCGCAGAACTGGCGGCCGGGCATGATGAGGTGCCTGCCCTTGAGATTGAACTTCAGGGGAGGCACGTCGAGGCCGGTTTTGCCGGGGTTCTTTTCCAGCCAGTCCTGGGCGTACACCTCGAACTGGGGCCCCTTGGTGATGGTGATGTCATCGAGGAGCGCTTTGCGGATGGAAAGGCAGACGCCCGAGAGAAGGAAGGTCTGCGTGACGCCTTCCGTAAGCATGTCGTAGTCGCGTTCGAAGACCGGGTCGTAGAACCACATGGGGCTGCGTCCCTCGGTCATGGTCACGGCCACGTTGCCGCCCACGCCCACTTTCCAGGGGTGGGTTTCAGCCACTTTGGCGTCGTTGGGAAGGCCTTCGGCCATGGGGAAGGCATCTAGGGGATGCAGTTTGTCCCCTTCGGGGCCGGCCATGACGACGCAGGCTCTCACCGGCTCGTCCTTGGGCCAGGCCATGAGGTAGAAGTCGGTCTTGTTGACGTTCCAGCGCCATGCGGGTCTGGTGCCACCGGCCTTCAGAACTGTGGCGACGACCTGCGGCATGAGCTGCTGGGGCATGCCGCCCAGCAGAACGCCCCACTGCAGGCCGAGCCCTTCGAAATGCTGGCGGTTCTCGCCGCGGAGCATAGCCTGGGCTTCTTCGGGAGTGGGTTTGCGGTGGGATTCAAGGTCCTCATTCACAGACTGCTTCTCGGCGTCCACTTTCTTGCTGCTGGCCATGGGTGACTCCTTTCTTCTTAATGGCGGTCTCTGTCTCCGCGTTCACGATCACCGCGGCCGCATCTGTCGCCGCGGCGCTCGCCGCGATCGCCACGGTCGCCGCGATCAGAGCGGGGACCCCTGCTGCTGTCGTGCTTCGGGCGGGCGGTCTCCTCGGGATTCCACGGATGGCCCTGTTCTTCGAGCAGGACGGCCTTGCGGCTCGCGCGGATGCGGTCACCGGTGATTTCGATGACCTTGACCACCATTTCGTCGCCGAGCTGGGCGACATCGGAAACCTGGTTGACGCGGTTGATGTCGAGCTGGGAGATGTGCACCAGCGCTTCCACGTTGGGCAGAATCTCGACGATGCAGCCGATTTCGAGAATCTTGCGCACCTTGCCCTTATAGTTCTTGCCGAGCTCGGGACGCTGGTCATAGTAGCGCAGCATCTCGACAGTCTTGGCGAGGGACTCGGCGGTGGGGGCGAAGACGGAAATCTTGCCGGAGTCGTCGATGTCGACGGCCGCACCGGTGGCTGTGGTGATGGCTTTGATGTTCTTGCCGCCGGGGCCGATGATGAGACGGATGATCTCAGGATTGACGTAGATTTCCTCGTGCTGCGGGGCGTACGGGGAAAGCTGGGCGCGGGGCCTGTCAATGACTTTGGTCATTTCGCCGAGGATGTGCAGGCGGCCTTCGTGGGCCTGGCGCATGGCGGCGCGCATGATGTCAGTGGAAAGACCCTCGACCTTGATGTCCATCTGGATGCCGGTCACGCCTTCGGCTGTACCGGCCACCTTGAAGTCCATGTCGCCCATGGCGTCCTCGTCGCCGAGGATGTCGGTGAGGATGATGAAGTCATCGCCTTCCTTGATGAGGCCCATGGCCACGCCGGCCACGGGAGCGCTGATCGGCACGCCGGCGTCCATGAGGGACAGGCAGCCGCCGCATACAGCGGCCATGGAGGACGAGCCGTTGGACTCAACGGTCTCGGACACCACGCGGATGGTGAAGGGGAAGCTCTCGGCAGAGGGCAGCACGGGGCGCAGGGACTTTTCAGCCAGGGCGCCGTGGCCGATCTCGCGGCGGGAGAGCCGCACGGGCTTCACTTCGCCCACGCAGAAGGGCGGGAAGTTGTAGTGCAGCATGAAATGCTTGATCACGTCGCCGTTGAGGGAATCCACGCGCTGCTCATCGGTGGAGGAGCCGAGGGTGGTCACGGCTAGGGACTTGGTCTCGCCGCGGCGGAAAATGGCGGAGCCGTGGGTGCGGGGCAGGACGCCGGTCATGATCTGGATGGGGCGCACGGTCTTCGTGTCGCGGCCGTCGATGCGTCTGCCTTCCTCGCGGATGCGGGTCCTGACCGTCTTCTTCTCGAGAGCGGCGATCATGTCCGGCACGGCGGCGAGGGCCTCGGGCTTGTCGGCCCAGGCGGGATCATTGGTGAGGGCGGCCATGACCTTGTCCTTGACGGCGGCGCGGGCGGTTTTGCGCTCGAGCTTGTCCGGCACGCACATGGCCTCACGGATGCCGTTTTCCTGGCAGAGCTCGGTGACCCTGCTGAGAAGCACGGGATCGTCCTCGTGCGGGGTGAAGGGCATCTTTTCCCTGCCGCACAGGGAGACGAGTTTGTCCTGGGCCTCGATGAGGGGCATGACCTGGGCGCGGCCCCAGTCAAGGGCGTCGATGATCACGTCTTCGGGCACGATGTGGGCTTCGCCTTCGACCATGGTGAGGGCGGTGCGGCTCGCGGCGAAGACAATGTCGATGTCGCTCTTTTTGCGTTCGGAGATGGTGGGGTTGAGAACGAACTCGCCGTTGATGCGGCCCACGCGGGCGCCGACGACAGGTCCGTCGAAGGGCAGCGAGGAGAGGCAGATGGCGGCGGAAGCGCCTGTCATGGCCAGAATGTCGGGGTCGTTTTCCTGGTCAGCGGAGATGACCGTGGCCAGAACCTGCACATCCTGCTGCAGGCCCTTGGGGAAGAGAGGACGAATCGGGCGGTCGATGAGGCGGGAAACGAGGGTTTCGCGCTCGGAGGGACGTCCGATCTCGCGGCGGAAATAGCTGCCGGGAATGCGGCCGGCTGCGTACATGCGCTCGGAGTATTCGACGGTGAGGGGGAAGAAGCCCTTGTCGGCTTCCAGAGCGGCGGAGCAGACGGTAACGAGGACAACGGTGCCGCCGCACTGCAGGCAGACGGAGCCGTCGGCCTGATTGGCGATGCGCCCGTTCTCGAAAATGAATTCCTTGCCGGCCACACTGGCGGTGACGCGGACAGGGTTGAAGATATCCTTGAGCATGGCTCTCCTTGTGGTGGAAGGGGACTCCGGGAAAAGGAGGCAGGCATGCCTCGTTTTCCCGGATACCCCTTCGCGCGTTGGGCGCCCGGAGAAGACGGGCGCGGGAAAGAAAAAGGGGCCCTGAGGCCCCTTCATCAGCACAGAATGCAGTTACTTGCGCAGGCCGAGCTTGTCGATGAGGGCACGGTAGCGCTGGATGTCCTTGGACTTGAGGTAATTGAGGATGTTGCGGCGGTGGCCGACGAGCTTCAGAAGGCCGGTGCGGGAGTGGAAGTCCTTCTTGTGCACCTTGAAGTGTTCGGTGAGGCCTTCGATGCGGGCGGTC
Organism: uncultured Desulfovibrio sp.; assembly: GCA_900319575.1. Classification (GTDB taxonomy): domain Bacteria; phylum Desulfobacterota; class Desulfovibrionia; order Desulfovibrionales; family Desulfovibrionaceae; genus Desulfovibrio. The sequence continues at coordinate 4,398 of ONPA01000213.1, forward strand.
AGGAGGGCGACCTGGACTTCAGGGGATCCGGTATCGCCTTCGTGTCTGGCGTGTTCCTCGATAATTACCTTTTTCTGAGTAGAATCAATAGCCACAGCAGTTTCTCCTTAAAGAGAGTATAGGGTTAATTCCAAAGCCCCCTCGTTATGGCGAGAACGGGACCCGAAGGATTTTCCTGAAGGGAGGCCACGGCGAGCTCGGTATCTCCCTGCAAGAGCAGGGCGAGCCCTCCGTTGGCGCGTATTCCGTCAAGAAGCCCGGCCGGACACGCGCAGGCAATGCCGTTGCGCACCCTGGCTGCCTCTTCCGCACCGAGCCGGACCTGAGGCCAGCCGGCGAGCACCTCACGGATGGGGTGCACGTACTGCGGGAGAAGCTCCGGGTTCTTCTGCAGGAAGTCCAGGTCCACGGCCCTGTCAAGGCCGAAGGGGTGACTGTACTCCCGGGTCAGTTCCGTGAGCACGGCTCCGCACCCGAGTCGCATCCCCAAGCTGTGGGCGAGGGAGCGTATGTAGGTGCCGGAACTGCATTTGACCCGAAAACTGACAGCCGGAAGTTCCATGGAGAGAACCTCCGCCTGCGAAATTTCCACACGCTTTGTTTTTTCAGGGACGTCCTGTCCGCTGCGGGCCAGGCTGTAAAGAGGCCGGCCGTTGTGCTTGGCAGCGGAATAGGGGGGAACGGGCTGCATGTGGGAGCCCGTCCAGGAAGCGATGTCACGCCGTACGGCATCCGCGCTTATCCCGTCCCAGCCGTTTTCGGCGAGAACGGTTCCCTCTCTGTCCCAGGTGTCCGTTTCCCTGCCGAGCTCGAGAGTGCCGCGGTAAATCTTGGCGCCTCCGCCGAGCAGGTAGCCGGAGAGTTTGGTGCCCTGTCCGAGAAGGACAAGCAGGACACCGCCGGCCATGGGATCCAGCGTGCCCGCGTGACCGATCTTTTTCTGGCCCATACGCTTGATGGCCGTGATGCAGCGGTTGGAGGTCGGCCCTGAAGGCTTGTTCAGAACCAGAACGCCGTTCTGCTGCACGGGGCGGGGAGCAAGATCTTCGTGATCGCGGGGTGCTTCTGTCATGGCTGGTTGACTCTGATAGACAAAAATCGGGCGGAAGTCAAAGGATTAGACGTGTCCGGCGCGTCCTGCATGATTTTTTCCGAAAACTCACAGCGGTTTCGGATCCGTTCTGAGAATGGCGGCGAGAAGCTCATTCTCCGCCTCGTCAGCAGGCAGCGCGATGGTGCCGCCCGCTGCCTTCACGTGGCCGCCGCCCCCGAAGACGGCTGCTATGGCCGCCACGTCGCTGTCACCGGCCGCGCGCAGGCTGAAGCGCGTTTTCCCGGGATCCTGCTCCTTGAGGAGGGCCGCTATACGGACGCCCTTCAGGGAGAGCATGCGCTCCACGAATCCCTCGCAGTCTTCCTGCGTCGTCGTGGTGCTTCCGAGATCGTCCAGCGTGCAGGAGCAGATGGCCACGGCGCCTGACGCCGCGGTGGAGACCTTCGCGGAAAGGCGGCTCCAGAGCCGGAAGCGGGGAATGGTCCACGTCTTGTCGAGGCATTCCCTGATGGCGTGGATGTCAGCGCCCCTGAGGCTGAGTTCACTGGCGAGGGCGAGCACCTCGGGCCCCGTGTTGGAGTGGCGGAATCCTCCCGTGTCCGTGATGAGGCCGGTCATGAGGGCCGAAGCCATGGCGGGCGTGAAATCAGCGCCGGAGGCGTGAATGACCGAGGCCAGAAGCTGGGCCGTGGCCGCGGCTTCGGGACGGATCATGTTCGCCACGGTGCCCATGCCCGGGCCGGGGTGGTGATCCACGTTGACGCAGGCGAGAGAAGGCAGAAGCGCTCCGAGCTCATCTCCGAGCCGGGATGGGGTCCCGAGGTCCAGGGCGAGCACGCACTGCGGGGTAAAGGGCAGACGGGCGAGGGAGGTATACACGGAAGCGGGGCGTTCCACGAATTCGAGGTAGGCCGGCACGCCGTAAGGGGAGTAGAGGACGAATTCCCTGCCGAGGGCGCGCAGAAGGAAGCCCGCGGCCGTGACAGAGGCCAGGGCGTCGCCGTCCAGATGGGCGTGTCCGCAGACGATGTAGCGGTCGTACCTTTTTAAGGCTCCGGCGACCGCGGCTGCCTCGTCCCGCCACGCGGCGGGGTAGGCCAGATCAGTCAAGAGCATAGATCTCCAGATGTGAGTCGGTGACTTCTTCTTTGGCCACGGCCTCCATCATGAGCTCGCATTTGTCCATTTTGCTGCGGAGATGACGCTCCGAGTTGGAGATGGAGACGACGGCCAGGCGGAGCAGCGTGAGGGAGTCCTCGGTTCCGTCCTCGGCAATGGCCACATTGAACTTGTTGCGTGTCTTCTGCTTGAGGCTGTTGGCAACCCGGCGCTTGGCCTTGAGGTTGTCATTGCCGTCCAGGGCGATCTCAATGGTGAGGTGAGCGATGTACATGCTGAAAAAAAGCGGCGGATCTCCATGGGGAGATCCGCCTGCCGTCTGATGCTGTTATTCGAGGGTGGCAGCTTCCTGCACGGTCTCGAAGGCTTCGATGATGTCGCCGACCTTGATGTCGTTGTAGTTCTCGAGGCCCACGCCGCATTCGTTGCCGCGGACCACTTCCTTCGCGTCATCCTTGAAGCGCTTCAGGGAGCTGATGTGTCCGGTGTAGATCACGATGCCGTCGCGCATGAGACGGGCGCCCGCGTTGCGGGTGATCTTGCCGTCAGACACATAGGCGCCGGCGATGGTGCCCACCTTGGGCAGGGAGAAGGTCTGGCGCACTTCGGCCTGGCCGAGCACCACTTCTTTCTCCACGGGGGCAAGGAGGCCTGCCATGGCGTTCTTCACGTCGTCCACAAGCTTGTAGATGATGTCGTAGTAGCGGATATCCACGTTCTCGTGGGCCGCGATGGCCTTCACCTTGGCAGTGGGACGGATGTTGAAGCCGATGATGATGGCCTTCGAGGCGGAGGCCAGCAGAATGTCGGATTCGGTGATGGCGCCGGTGCCGGCGTGAACCACGTTGACGTTGACCTTTTCCGTGGAGACCTTCTTCAGGGATTCCTGAACGGCCTCAAGGGTGCCCTGCACGTCGGCCTTGAGCACGAGATTGAGGGTCTTCTGCTCTTCGTCGCCGGAGGAGGCCAGGAAGGTTTCGAGGGTCACCTTGGACTCGCTGGCGAGATCCTGTTCACGCTTCTTCTGGGCGCGGGCGTCGGCGATGCGGCGGGCAACCTTTTCGTCAGCCACGGCGTCGAAGGCCTCGCCGGCCTCGGGAACGCCGGCAAAGCCCTGCACTTCCACGGGGATGGACGGACCGGCCTCGCGGACCTTCTTGCCCTGGTCATTGAACATGGCGCGCACGCGGCCGGAGAAGGTGCCGCACACGAAGTAGTCGCCCTGATGCAGGGTGCCTTCCTGGATGAGCACGGTGCCCACGGGGCCGCGGCCCTTATCCAGCTTGGCCTCAATAATGTGGCCGCGGGCGGGCTTGTTGGGATTGGCCTTCAGTTCCATCACCTCGGACTGCAGGGCGAGAAGCTCGAGCAGTTCATCGAGACCCTGGTGGGTCTTGGCGGAAACCTTGGCGCAGATGGTGTCGCCGCCCCATTCCTCGGGCTGCAGGCCGAGCTCGGAGAGCTCGCGCATGACGCGGTCGGGGTTGGCGCCGGGCTTGTCGATCTTGTTGATGGCCACGATGATCGGCACATTGGCAGCGCGGGCGTGGTTGATGGCCTCGCGGGTCTGCTCCATGACGCCGTCGTCGGCGGCCACAACCAGGATGACGAGGTCGGTGATCTGGGCGCCGCGGGCGCGCATGGCCGTGAAAGCCTCGTGGCCGGGGGTGTCCAGGAAGACGACGTCGCCGTTCTTGGTCTTCACATGGTAGGCGCCGATGTGCTGGGTGATGCCGCCGGCTTCGCCGCTCGTCACGTGCGTCTTGCGGATGGCGTCAAGCAGGGAGGTCTTGCCGTGGTCGACATGGCCCATGATGGTGACCACGGGCGGACGCGGCTTGAGATCCTCGGGCTTGTCGGGTTCGGTCTCGCCGAGATAGTCCTTTTCCTCGAAGCCGGTCTTCTCAACCTCGTAGTTGAATTCGGCGGCCACGATCTGGGCCGTGTCGAAATCAATGGACTGGTTGATGGTGGCCATGATTCCGAGGTTGAAAAGCACCTTGATGATTTCGTTGGCCTTGAGGCCCATCTGATGCGCCATATCGGAGACGCGGATGGCCTCGGCGATGCGCAGCTTGCGCTTCGCCGCCTTCAGGGGCTGGGTCACGGGCGCGGGAGACTGGGGCTTGCCGCCTTTGCGGTGTCCCTTGCTCCGGAAGCGGGGAGCGTCATGCTCCTCCTGATGATGCCCGAAATCGCTGGTCTGGAAATCCGTGCTGCGGCGTCCCTTGTTGCGCTTCTTCTTGCTGCGGGTGTCGGTGGGCTGTTCCCCGCCGAAGTCCATGCCGCCCATGGAACCGCCCTGGCCGCCGCCCATGGAAGAAGAGCGGAAGCCGCCGGAGGGCCTGCCTCCGGGCGTGCGCGTGCGGGGTCCGCGGGAATCGCCGCCGTCACGCTGTCCGCCTTCACGCTGCCCGCCGGCCGGCCGGTCGCGGCGCGCTGACGGGGAAGGACGGGAAATGATGCGCACTCTCGGAGAGGCGCCGTCTTCCTGCTGCTCGGAGGCCTGCGCGGGGCGGGGCTTCGGCTTGGCGTCCTTCTGCGGGGCAGGGGCAACAATTCTGGCTGCGGGCGCGGCAGCGGGAGCGGGCTGCGCTCCCGCCTCGGCTTCGGGCTTCGGCTGGGGCTGGGCAGCTGTCCCGGCCTGCGGAGCCGGCGTGATGATGCGGGCCGCGGGAACTTTCACCGGGCTGGCCTCTTCAGGCCGGCTGATGACTCTGGCCGCGGCTGCGGGTTCCTGTTTCGCGGGCCTCTGCGCGGGAGCGCGCTGGGGCTTTCCGCCGTCGGCAGCCCTCTCGCGGGGAGCGGGCTTCGCGCCGGCTCCGTCCGCCGGAGCCGCGTTGCGGCGGTGGCGGACGATGACCTGCTTCTGGTCCTTGTCTGCCTGACGGATCTTTTCATAATGCCTGCGGAGCTTGTCGGCTTCCTCAGGCGTGACGGAACCCTGGACGCTGCGAACGGCAAGGTTCATCTCACGCGCTGTGCCAAGGAGCTCCTGACGCGGAATTTTCAGATCTTCCGCGAGGTCCTTTAACTTGATTTTGTCTTTGGTCATTTATTTCCCCCCCTGTGCCGTTTCGCAGTGCGGTATTTGGAAAATTTTGTCTGGCAGGATTCCCGGCCGCAGACGTACCACCCCCTGCCGGGGAGGGTCTTCTTCGGGTCGGGAACGAACTCTCCTCCGGGGTCCCGGACATAGCGCGTCAGGTTCTGCTTCGGAAAACGCTGCCTGCAGATGACGCACATGCGCTCGGGCCCCGGGCACGCCCCGCTACCGGGCGTCTTCGGGTCCGTTTTCGTCATCGGCTCCATCCTTGGCTTCCCCGTCCGGATCCGTGAAACCGGCTTCGGAGGGATCCTGGTCATCGGTGCCGTCGACGGTGCCGGCGCTGGGATCATCGGTGCCGTATTCCTCGGGCTCGGGCTCATCCTCCTCTTCCTGTCCGGCGTTTTCCGCCGCGTCAGCGGCGGGCCTGTTCATGAATTCGACGGAGGAGGATTCGGGCTGTTTTTCCACCACGGGGGCGAGGAAGTTGATGGCGGCTCTCAGCTGGGCGATGCGGGTGCCGGTGAGGCTCAGTTTCTCGCCGAGCTCACCGTCCGTGGCGGCGCGCAGCTTGTCCAGGGTGTTGAAGCCGGCCTTGAGGAGATCCTCCACGGAGACCTCGGCGACGCTGGCCACCTGTTCGAGCCCGTGTCCCAGTTTCTTGTCAGCGTCCAGCTTGTGCCTGGTCTCGCTGTAGATATCGATCTTCCAGCCGAGCAGGCGCGCGGCCAGTTTGACGTTCTGGCCCTTGCGGCCGATGGCCGGAGTCAGCTGATCATCGGGAACGATGACTTCGAGAAGGTTCTCGGCCTCGTTCACAACGATGCTGGAGACGACAGCCGGAGCCATGGCGTTCTTCGCGTAGGTTTTGATGTCCGGGCTCCAGACCACGATGTCGATGCGCTCACCGTGCAGTTCCTGCACGATGTTCTGGATGCGGGAGCCCCTGACGCCCACGCAGGCGCCCACGGGATCCACGTCGCGGTCGCGGGAGACAACGGCGACCTTGGCGCGGGAGCCGGGATCGCGGGCCACGCCGAGAATCTGGATGACGCCCTCGTCGACTTCAGGCACCTCGCGGCGGAAGAGGGCGGCGAGGTAATCGCGGTGGGAGCGGGACACCACGACCTGCGGGCCGCGGACGTCCTTGCGTACGTCGATGATGATGGCCTGAATCTGATCGCCGCGTTTGTAGTGCTCCTTGGCGATCTGCTCCTCGCGCGGCAGAATGGCCTCGGTGCGGCCGAGGGAAATGACCCAGCCGCCCTTGTCGCGGCGCTGCACCGTGCCGGAAACGATCTCGCCAATGCGGTCCTTGAACTCGTCAAAGATCTGGGCCTGCTCCGCGTCGCGCATGCGCTGGATGATGACCTGCTTGGCGGACTGGGCGGCGATGCGGCCGAGATCCTCGATGTTCACGCGGAAGCCCACCTCGTCGTCGAGCTGGACCGAGGGATCGTGCTTCCTGGCGTCGGAAATGGCGATCTGCGTGTCCTCGTTGGCCACGTCGTCGTCAGGCACCACGATCTTGAACTGGTAGACTTCGATGTCGCCGGTTTCCTCGTTGTACGTGACTTCGACGTCGATATCCTCGCTGTAGCGGCGCAGCACCGAGGTGCGTACGGCCTCCTGCAGCGTCTCGATGAGCATATTGCGATCCAGGCCTCTGTCCTTGCAGATCTGATCAATGGCCTTTTTCAGTTCAAGATTCATGAATTTTTCCCTTTTTGAGCTTTAGAAGAGCTGTTCTTTTTGGCCTTGCCGGGACGGCTGCCCCGGCCGGGCTTCTGAGGGCGGGCATAAATGTAGACGCGGCGGACCCTGCGTGCGGAGGAGAAGGGGAGCGTCACAGGCGGGCAGTCCTCGGGGAGAAACGTGCCGTCTTCGGAGACGCTTCCGGGCTGCAGGACGAAAGAATCGCCGCCGGCCTCTAAAAGGGTGCCGCGCCACACGCGGTGCGGCTTCACCGGATCGCCGGGCGTGATG
>ONPA01000212.1 GCA_900319575.1 uncultured Desulfovibrio sp.
GCGCCGGTTAAGCGCGCAGCCCGCGTTTTCCGCGTCCAGGTGCTCGGTGTTCGGCATGCGCCCGGCAGCGATGAGTCCCTTTTCGGCCGTGTAGGTTGCGCCGTCAGCCAGTGTGAGGCTTGCGTTACCGTCCTCATCCTCCACCAGAGACTCGGCGCGTACGCCCACAAGGCAGAGGACGCCGTGCTTTTCCAGTGTGTATCTGAGATGGGCGGCGATATCTTCATCCTCTGTGGGGGCGAGCTGCGGGGCTGCCTCGGCGATGATGACGTGCGTCCCCATATGATAATAGAAATCGGCCATCTCGACGCCGATCGTGCCACCGCCGGCGATAATGAGGCTTTTGGGTACAATGTTCTGCTCGAGAAGTGATGTGGAGCTGAGAACCACATGATCATCAGGTGCGAGCCCGGGGTAGGTCGATGTATGTGAGCCGCAGGCGAAGATAATGTTCTCGGTCCGGATGACTGTGTCATCTCCGGATCTGTCCCTGATTCGGATTTCATTGGGGGTGAGACAGTAAGCGTGGCCCTTGTAGAGGTGAACGCCGGCATCGATGAGTGAATTTGCGACTTTACGGCGGGAGGCTTCCACAAAGGCGTTCACGCGTTTTTTGAGAACGGGGAAGTTGACTGTTTCGATGCCCTGCAGAACGCGCTGCCGGCCAAGGCTGTCCAGCTCGCTCAGAGGCGTGATGGCCCCGAGAAAGAGCTTTGTCGGAACGCAGCCGCGGTTGAGACAGGCTCCGCCCCAGTCCCTATCCTCGATGATGGCCACTTTTTTATCGTGGCTGGCGAGAACGCCGGCTGCGGCGGTCCCACCGGGTCCTCCGCCGATGATGGCAACGTCAAAATTATCCATGGGAGACCTCCCGGGCCTTGTTCTCAGGCTGTGCTGTCCTGGGAGAGGGTGAAATGCGCATTCCAGCTCAGGCTATACCGAAGCGGGAAAAAAGAAAACGCCTTCCCTCTGGCTGCCGGCTGGCAGAGAGGGAAGGCGCCGATATTCATGGGAGCGGAAGCCTAGTCCTTGAAGGGAGAGAGCTTACGCAGTGTGGCTATGATCTCGGGGAACTTGGAAATAGCGAAGTCGACTTCCTCCTGCGTGTTGTAGCGGGACAGGGAAAGCCTAGTGGAGCTGTGGGCATACTTAAACGGCACGCCCATGGCATGCAGCACGTGAGAGGGCTCGAGGGAGCCGGACGTGCAGGCGGAGCCGGAGCTGGCGCAGATGTTGTACTGGTTCAGCATGAGCAGGATGGCTTCACCTTCGATGTTCCTGAAGGAGATGTTGGTGGTGTTGGGCACGCGGTTTTCGGTGTCGCCGTTCACGAGCGTATCCGGAATCTGGCTCACGATGCCCTTTTCGAGGCGGTCGCGCAGGGCGGCCACGCGGGTAAGTTCATCATGCATGCTGTCCTTGGCCAGCTGGCAGGCCACGCCGAGGCCGACGATGTACGGAACGTTCTCCGTGCCGGCCCTGCGGCCCTTCTCCTGGTGTCCGCCGCGCATGAAGGGACGGAAGAGAACGCCCTTGCGCACGAACAGAAGGCCAATGCCCTTGGGGGCGTGGAGCTTGTGTCCGGAAATGGAGAGCATGTCGACCGGAACGTCAGCGAGATCCAGCGGGATCTTGCCGGCAGCCTGAACGGCGTCGGTGTGGAAGAGGATTCCGCGTTCCCTGGCCATCTCGGCCATCTTTTTGATGGGGTAGATGTTGCCGACTTCGTTGTTGGCCCACATGATAGAGACAATCGCGGTGTCATCATCGAGGGCGTCACGGTACTCATCGAGGTTGAGACGGCCCTTGTTGTCGACGCCGAGACGGGTCACGCGGTAGCCCTGGCGTTCCCAGAAGGCACATGTCTGCAGGATGGCCGGATGCTCGACAGCAGTGGTGATGATGTGCCGCTTGGTCGGCTGAGTCTGCAGTGCGGACCAGATGGCGGTATTGTCACTTTCCGTGGCACAGGAGGTGAAGATGATTTCCTGCGGATGGCAGTTCAGCATGTCGGCCACCTTCTGGCGGCCTTCATCCACATATTTGGCGACCTGGCCGCCGAAGGTATGCATGCTGGAGGGGTTGCCCCAGTATTCCTTGAAGAAGGGAATCATAGCCTCGGTGACTTCAGGGGCGACCATGGTGGTCGCGTTATTGTCGAAATAAATGGGTTTCATTACTTCTGAGCCTCCTCAATGACAATGTCGGGTTCGACCTGCTGGCGCAGAATCTGCTCGATCACCTGATGCAGGGTGACCTGGGAAGCAGCGCAGCCGTGGCAGGAGCCCTGCAGTCTGACGCTGACAACCTTGCCGTTGATGTCGACGAGCTCGATGTCGCCGCCATCAGCCTGCAGCTGGGGACGGATCATGTTGATGACTTCCATGACCTTCTGCATGCGCTGCAGGTTGGAGAGGCCGGCAGGCTTTTCTTCCGCGGGTTTCTTGACCGGCTGCTCGATGGTCTCACCCTCGCGCTTCAGCTCGGCCTCGAGGATTTCGGCGATCTCGTCGCGGCATTCGCCGCAACCGCCGCCGGCCTTTGTGAAGGCGGTGACGTCGTCAACGGTTTTGAGGTGATTTTCCCTGATGGCGCGGATAATGGTCTGGTCGGTCACGTTGAAGCATTTGCAGACCAGCTTGCCTTCTTCCTGCGTCCTCGGCATGGCGGGTTCACCCTTCCACTGCCGGATGGCAGCTTCGAGCGCTTCCTGACCCATGACAGAGCAGTGCATCTTTTCCCTCGGAAGGCCGTCGAGGGCCTTGGCGATGTCGGCGTTGGTGATCTTGAGCGCATCGTCCACCTTCATGCCGATGACCATGTCGGTCAGGACGGAGCTGGAAGCGATGGCGCTGGCGCAGCCGAAGGTTTCGAAGGAGGCCTTTTCGATCACGCCCTGGTCATTGATTTTCAGGTACAGCTTCAGAGCGTCACCGCAGGCGATACTACCCACTTCGCCGATGGCGTTGGCATCAGCGAGAGGTCCCGCATTATGAGGATGTACGAAATAATCCTGCACTTTTTTAGAGTAATTCCACATAGTTAAATCTCCTTCCCCTCGGAATACTCAGTGAGTAGCGTCCGCGGTTTTTTGACTAAATCCTGTAGTGTTTTGGAGTGCAGATAGCCCCGCAGATGTCTGTCCATGTCTTCCCAGAACTCACGCGTGGTGCATATGTCCTGCCGCGGGCAGTAACTGGTGAGGCAGCTGACGGGGGAGATCCCCCCCTCAAGAGCCTGGATGACATCGTCAAGTCTGATGTCTGCCGGGGATTTACAGAGCTGATAGCCGCCTCCGACACCCCGTACAGCCTTGAGGATTTTCAGGGGTCTGAGTGCACGGACTATCTGCTCGAGATATCCCGATGAAATTTTTTCTTCCTTCGCGGCGACGCCAAGCTGAAGACGCAGATCCTGCGTCGAGGCAAGCCGGATGAGGAATCGGAGCCCATAGCGCGTTCGTGTTGAAAATCGCAATGAATCCTCCACTTACCTGCCGGTGACCGGTGCGGTGAATTCGTATGGTGTGCCCTGGTACACGTAGTAGTTCAGCCAGTTGCTGTAGAAGAGCGAGGCGTGGGCGCGCCAGTTGACGACCGGCGTGGCATCGGGATTGTCTCCCGGATAGTAGTGCCTCGGCAGATTGATTGGCAGGTTCTTGGCCACGTCACGCTTGTACTCCTTGTCAAGCGTGTCCCTGTCGTACTCAAGGTGCCCGGTCATGAAGACCTGCGTATGATCCCTGCTCTCCACCGTTGTCAGGCCGGCTTCTCTGGAATCAGCCAGCACGGTGAGTTCGGGAACGCGCAGAACGTCTTTGGTTAATACCTCGGTATGGCGGGAGTGCGGGGCGTAGAAGACATCGTCGAAACCGCGGAAGAGATTGCTTGTGGGTTCCAGAACGCTGCATTCAAAAACGCCGAAACGCTTGCTCGGGAGGTCGTGCTTCGGGATGCCGTAGAAATGATACAGTGCCGCCATGGCAGCCCAGCAGATGTACAGTGTCGAGAAAACATGACCTGTGGAGGCGAAATTCATGATGCGCATGAGCTCTTCCCAGTAGTCCACCTGCTCGAAGGGCAGGTGCTCCACCGGAGCTCCGGTAACGATCATACCGTCGAAATGGAGATCCCTGATTTCGTCGAAGGTCTTATAAAAACGCTCGAGGTGCTCGAGAGGCGTGTTTTTGGAAACATGCTCGGCCGTGCGCAGAAGCGTGATATTGACCTGAAGGGGCGTGTTGCCGAGCAGCCTCAGAATCTGCGTTTCCGTGGCTATCTTTGTGGGCATGAGATTGACGATGGCAATCTCGAGGGGACGGATGTCCTGCGTACGGGCACGGTCCTCGGTCATCACAAAGATATTTTCTTTTTCCAGTGCTGTTCTGGCGGGGAGATCTGAAGGGATTTTAATGGGCATGATCGGCTCGGTGTTTCTGGAGGTGTCGCTTTCCCAAAAAAATAGGCTGGGGAGGCGCCTTGTCAAGGTGTATATTATATAAAAACTTCTTAGGCTGTGTGCAAGGGTGTTTCTGCCATTGACACAAGTTCATCAGGCTCGCTGATGATTTTCCACGCGCCGGAGGAGCGCAGTTCCTCCTCCCCGCGGAAACCCCAGGCGCAGCCAACGGAGGGAAGGCCTGCCCTTGATGCGGTGAGCATGTCCACGCTGCTGTCGCCCACGTAGACGGAGGAACCGGCAGTGGCCTGCATCTCCGTCATGAGGGAGAAGACCGGGGCCGGGTCGGGCTTGAGGGGAATACCCTGTCTGTGACCGTGCACGCAGGCGAAGGCACCGGGGAAGAAGTGCTCTACGAGCAGGCGGGTCTGGGCGTCCGGTTTATTTGAGATGACGCCAAGGAGACATCCTCTGTTTCCGAGTTCCCGGATGGTTTCGGACATGCCCGGGTAGGGCCGTGTGCTCTCAGTGAGACGGGCGCTGTAGTTCCGTTTCCCCTCGTCCACCAGGGCACTGAGGTCTTCGTCCGTGAGATTTTCCCTGACCGAGGAGGGCAGGCAGCGGGAAACCAAAAGCCTGAAACCATTACCGACCATGAGGCGGTAGGCGTCAACAGGATGCTCCGGCCATCCGTGGGCTGTAAGCAGAGAGTTACAGGCGCCGGCGAGATCGGCCAGCGTGTTCAGGAGCGTTCCATCAAGATCGAAGATAAAGGTTTGGAAATACTGAGGCATGGCGGACCAGCGGGAAGGAATTGATGTGAATGAAATGAAGAGTGTGAAGCTAGCCTTTATGACTGTGAAAATCAAGGAGATGTGTAAAACGCGCGCTTTTCTGCGTTCCGTGAGAAAGATCACGGGGGCAGGCTTTTTGCCTGTTCCGCCAGGTACGGGATCTGCCGGAAACCGGCAGATCAGAGTGGAACTTCCTGACCTGTCTGAGGGAGACACGGGGGCTGTGCTTCCTCTGTCCGGAGGGAATATCCCGTTGTCGTGGGTTTGTGCTCCGATCCGGAATGGGTATATGCACTTGAGAGACAGAAATTATGCTTCTCCGGAGGATATATGTTGCTTCTGGCCTGTGATTTTGACGGGACACTGTACCGACAGGGGACAATAGCTGAGAGTGACAGGGCTGCCGTGTCCCGTTTCCGGGAGCGCGGCAATCTCTTTGGCATCGTGACGGGCCGGGGCGCGACAACGCTGTTCCGGGAACTCGGGAAGCATCCCGTGCCGTTTGATTTCTGTGTGCTCAATAACGGAGCACTGGTTCTGGATGGAGAGGGGCGTGAGCTCTGCAGGACACCGTTTCCTGACGGGGTCAGAAGGCAGATTCTGACGGAAGGCTCTATCCATGAAGCCAGTCACTGCGCTCTTTTCGATGGCAGGGATATGTATGTTCTCGAAGGGGGAGGCGGGTACTGGGTTTCCCCGGGGTACGCCATGCCCGAGCTTTCCCTTTCCGGGGCTCTTTCGCTGCCTGTGCAGCAGATAAGCCTGTCCTATCCCGACAGGGAGACGGCCCGTATTCTGGGCGGGCAGCTGGCCTCGCGGCTCGGATGCACGGCCAGGGTGTTCCTGAGCCTTGCTCTGGCGGATGTCGTCCCTGCGGGCGTGAGCAAGACTGCCGGGGTGCTCGACACTGTCAGACGGATGGGCTGGCATCCGGAACGCATCATTGCTGCAGGAGATGACGGCAATGACGTGGATATGCTGAGGAATTTCGAGGGATACGCCATGGAAGGGGCTGACGCGGCCGTGCGTAATGTTGCCAGGGCCAGCATGACAAGCGTGCAGGCTTTGTTGGACGGAGTTCTGGGGTGAACAGTCCTGTATGTCGGGACAGGTGCGCTCTCCGGATTCAGTTTATGGATCTGTAAGCCGTGCGCTTCGGATGTATAAGCGAAGTATAGCTGCTAAAAACGCGCTTTTCTTGACGCCTCAAAAAGTCACATATACTATTTCTAAAAGTCCAGAGGCGTACAGGCACTTCCCTTGGAAGTGCCGTATTGGGGCTGTGGCGCGTTTGCTGCCGCTGTATTCCCCAATTAATCAGGGAGTTCAGAATGGTACGTTACATTACTACGCTTGAAAGGCTCGGCAAGGACGTGACCTGGCTTATTCTGCAGCAGGCGCGTGGGATCCCGGAAGCCAAGGTTATCGATGATTTCATGATCGACAGGACCATCGTGCAGATGTTCGCCAAGGCCGATCTTTCTGAACGCCTGTGCATCACGGCAGCAGTGCGCCAGATGAGCGGACATTGTGTTTATTTCGCCCCCGAGGACAAGTGGGAAGGTGCCATCGAACGTTTCCCCATGCAGCTTCTTGGCGCTGTCAGCTATTATATGGACGGTATGTTCGTCCATGGCGTGCCGGTCAGAAGCTGGGTGCCGGAAAATGAGGTGACGTTCCCCGTTATCAACTGCGGTTCTCCCGACGCGCACCCCGCTCATGTCATCGCCGACATAATCTGTATGCTTAACCTGAGCCATGACGATCTGCGCAATGTGCAGGTTGCCTGGGTCGGCAGCCCCTCCGGATCCCTGCACTCGCTCGTCACGGCGACGCGGTACTTCCCCTTCAGGCTGTCCATAGCCATACCTCCCATCGTGGACACGCAGAGCCTCCGCTCGTTCGTTCAGGAAGTCGGTCTGGGAGTAACGTTCTGTGATTCTCCTCAGGAAGCCGTAAAGGACGCCCAGTATATTTATATCGGTTCGCGCAACCAGCTTGATTTCCAGTCCATCCAGAAATGGGCTGTGCAGCCGAATCTCCTGTCTTTCGCTGCCCCCGAGTGCTACATTCTGCTCGGGACCAACCCTATGGACTGCCTGCCTTTTGAGCCTTCTATTCTGAACGGTCGACGTTCACTTCTTCTGAAGCAGGCTGAAAACCGTCTGCGCGTTTACAAGCGCATGCTTCACTGGGTCTACGATATGTAGCTCCGTGTATCGCTGAAACAAAAAAATCTCCGGCCAGATGACCGGAGATTTTTTTTTCAGCGTTTTCTGTCCTTCTTTTTCCCCTCGGACACCCTGAGGTTCACAGGCCAGAAATCTGTGGATCGGGCGGGGGCGTACCCCGAACTGAAGGCGTCGAGGAGATTGCCGAAGTAGACCCGCATGCGCGGCTTCAGCCTGAGACCCCGCACATCGGTGGAAGAATAGAAAAGGCGTGTGGCACTGTCGCCCGTGAAGGTGCGCCCGGCAGCGCTGCCGGACAGGATGAGACTCCAGAAGCCGCGGCGCGCGTGGATGGCATCGGTCTGCTGCTCGAGGAGATCCTGCTGGTAGGCTTTGGGAAAATCTGGATCGTAAACCACATAGGCGCAGCCGCTTCTGACCATCCTCGAGCTGAGCGTGGTGCCGTCCCCGAGTTCCAGGTCGCAGAGAATCCGGCCCTGTTTGTCCTTTTCCTGTTTTTCCGCACGCAGTGTGACCTTTTTCCCCGCTGCAGTCTGCTGCAGAAAGCGCCGGCTGATTTCAGCATAGTACTGGGCGTAGCGCTCCGGTTTTGCCCTGCCTTTCCCCGCTCTGGCAGAAGGCTCATCCTTTTTTTTCTGTTCGGCTGCGCCTTCGGCGTGAAAATCCCGACCCCGGAAATCCCGGCTGTCCGTGACTTTTGTAGAGCGTGTCAGGCTGGTTTCGAGATCCGGCGCGTCTATACAGGCAAGGCGGATAATTCTGCCGTCCTTCAGCTTCAGCGTGTCGCCGTCCAGCGCCGCGGCAACGACGCCCGATGCACGCTGCCTGAAGACAGGAGGGAGGTCAGCCGTCTTCGCCGGAGTCCTGTGCGCGGATTCCTGGGGAGTTTCGTCAGGGGCTGCCATTGTGGCACCCGGCGCTGAGGCGAGAGACAGCGCGAGGCAGAAAAGGAGGATGGCGCGGTATTTCCGCGTTCCTGTGCGGGAAAGCACAAAACCGCCCGGCACAGCCTTAGGCTGTACCGGGCGGGGGACACTGCAGCCGGGGGCGGATACGTTTCCCGCTCCCGGCTGTGATCTGAACTGCGGAGAATTAGTTTTCATAGTAGGAGCGAAGCGGCTGGCTGCGCACAGGATGACGCAGCTTGCGCAGGGCCTTGGCTTCGATCTGACGGATACGCTCACGGGTAACGTTGAAGAGCTTGCCGACTTCCTCGAGAGTGTGGTCGCTTTTTTCGGCGATGCCGAAGCGCTTGCGCAGAACCTGCTCTTCACGGGGGGTGAGGTCAGAAAGAACCTGGGCGAGCTGCTCGGAGAGTTTTGTGTTGATGACTTCCTCGGCAGGAGCCACGGCCTTCTTGTCCTCAATGAAATCACCCAGGCTGGAATCCTCTTCGTCGCCGATGGGCGTTTCGAGGGAGATGGGCTCCTTGGCAATTTTGAGCACCTTCTTCACCTTCTCAACCGGGTATTCCATGCGCTCGGCGATTTCCTCGGGCGTGGGATCACGGCCGAGTTCCTGCACGAGGTAGCGGGACGTGCGGATGAGCTTGTTGATGGTCTCAATCATGTGCACAGGAATACGGATGGTTCTGGCCTGATCCGCGATAGCCCTGGTGATAGCCTGACGTATCCACCACGTGGCGTACGTGGAGAATTTGTAGCCACGCTGGTATTCGAATTTGTCGACGGCCTTCATGAGGCCGATGTTGCCTTCCTGGATGAGATCCAGGAACTGCAGGCCGCGGTTTGTGTACTTTTTGGCGATGGACACCACGAGACGAAGGTTGGAGCGGATGAGCTCCTGCTTCGCCCGCATGGCCGCGGTGTTGCCGTGCTTGATGCGCCAGAGCACTTCCTCAAGGTCGTTGACGCTGAGGCAGCACTTATCCTGGAGCAGACGCAGGATCTCGATCTTGCCGACAATCATTTCCTTGAAAGAAAAGACCTCGTCAATGTTCATGTGCAGTTCCCTGGCCACATCGGCCGGGGGCATGACACGCTTCTCCATTTTGTCGAAGAGTTCCTGGACTTCGGCCTGCGGTTTCCCGGTGGAAAGGAGGTAGGCGGAGAGGTCACGGCTGCAGTTGTGCATCTGGCGCACATAATCCTCGACGGTCTCGATGACGCGGTCAACCAGCGTTTTTTCGAGCTTGATGTCGCGCAGCCTCTTGACGATGTCCTCCTTGAAGCTGAGCATCTCCTTCTGGATGGTGAAGGTGCGCTTGTCGCTGTTGGTCAGGGTCTCGTCAAACCGTTTGTAAAGCTTGCGCTTCTTCTTGAAGACGGTCTTGATTTCGTCGAGCAGCAGGATGACCCTCTGCCGCTGGTTCATCTCGTCCTCGCTGGGATCGTCTTCTTCGATGGTTTTGACCACATCCTTGAGCTTGATGCGGTTCTGGCGCAGTTCTTCGCCCACGTTGATGAGCTCTTCAATGGCCACGGGCACTTCGGCAAGGGCATAGAGCACGTCCTGCTCGCCCTGTTCGATCTTCTTGGCGATGACGACCTCGCCGTCCCTGTCAAGGAGCGGTACGGCACCCATCTCCCGGAGATACATGCGCACGGGGTCAGTGCTGCGGGAAGAGTAGTCGGCGGTATCCTCGTCGTCCGCGATATCGATGGAATCCTTATCGTCCTCATCGCCAGCGGCGTTGGCGCGGGAGGTGATTTTCTTCCCCTCCTTTTCGGAATCCACGATGGTAATTTCCAGCTTTTCGAAGATGCCGATAATCTCTTCGAACTGTTCCGGGGTGTTCATCTCCACCGGAAGCGCCTTGTTCACTTCATCAAAAGTGAGGTAGCCGCTGCCCTTACCTTTGGCAATGAGAGACTGCATCTGCTGGATGTCTTTAAAATTGCTCATCTTTCTTCTCCGCGAGGGGTTTCTGAAGGGCTCCGAGATACTGCAACCCGGCGCCGAAATCGCCCTTTTCGTCATTTTGACGCAATGCTGCAGAAAGCGATAATTTTTGTACTCTGGCGTAATACCTGTCAAGCTCTTTTTTTAGAGCCTGCAGTTCGGCATCCGCCCTCGTTCGTGGGGGGGCCTCCAGCCCCCGGCAGCGGTCCCAGAAGGCGCGTTCAGCTCCCTGCAGTCCATAACCGGCCGTTTCGTCTGGCGTAGCCATGATCTTTTTCCACAGATTCCGGGCGAAAGCGCACTTCAGCAGGGGCTCGGCGCCCATGTCGCTGATGACGCCGGCCTGCTCGGGATAGCGCACGAGACAGGACATGATATCCCTCTCACGTGGGGTCATCTGCGAGGCATCTGGATCCTGTGCGGATCCTGTCTGCTGGGAACCGGGAGTCTGGGCCGGTCCGGACTGCTTTTTTTCGATTTCAGCCCTGGCTGCCTTGCGCACCTCGGCCTCATCGAAGCCAAGGTTGCGGGCTATGTAGGATATGGCCGGGCTGATAAGCTCGGGAAGCTGAATGCTCCTGATGAAGTTTGCAGACCACTGCAGGGCTTCC
>ONPA01000210.1 GCA_900319575.1 uncultured Desulfovibrio sp.
AGGAACCGGCTGCACCATCAGAGGTGTCTGCGGCAAGCTCGATATTGTGGCCGGCGCCCAGGACGCCCTTGTTCAGAGCCTGCGCCTCCTCGCGGCCGAGATTCTCAAATCCGGGAAGGCTGACCAGAAGGCGGACGATTTGCTCCTGGCCGGACTTTTCTCAACGCTGACCAATGTCAACTTCGATGCCGTTTCCCTGAAGAAGCTCATCGGCCAGGTCCTGGATGAGAGGGATGCGCTGAAGGGTGTGACCTCCGATACGGCCGCCGAGACAGAGAAGCTGCTCGCCACCGCCCCGTCTCCCGACAAGTTTGCTGAAGACGCCGATGTGCGCTCCGCCATGCAGATTATCCTCTTCGGCCTCAAGGGCGTTTCCGCGTACGCCTATCATGCCGCCCGTCTCGGGAAGCGTGACCATGACATGGTGCTCGATATGTGCCGTCTGCTCACCGCTGCCGCGGATGATGGCACGAACCGCGGCCTTAACGATTGGCTGGGGCTCGCTCTCGACTGCGGCAAGGCCAACGTGCGCGCTATGCAGCTTCTTGACGCCGGCAATACGGAGACCTTCGGCGATCCCGAACCGACCACCGTTTCCACCGGGCGCCGCAAGGGCCACTGCATTCTCGTTTCCGGCCATGACCTCCCGGATCTCTATGAGATTCTGAAGCAGACCGAAGGGAAGGGCATCAACGTGTACACCCACGGCGAGATGCTCCCCGCCCACGCTTATCCGAAGCTGAAGGCTTTCCCTCATTTCGCGGGCAACTTTGGCACGGCCTGGCAGAATCAGCAGAAGGAACTGCCTGACTTCCCCGGCGCCGTGGTTTTCACCACGAACTGCATCCAGGATCCGAAGACGTATTCCGATAAGATTTTCACCACTGACATCGTGGAATGGCCTGGCTGCCGTCACATCGAGAACAATGATTTCTCCCCGCTCATCGAAAAGGCCCTTGAGCTTCCCGGCTTCGCCGAAGACGAGGAAGGAAAGGAAATCACCGTCGGTTTCGGCCGTAAGACCCTCCTCGACGCTGTGCCCGCCATTCTTGATGCCGTGAAGTCCGGCGCTGTCCGTCATGTGTTCCTCGTGGGCGGCTGCGATGGCATCCGCCCCGCCCGCAAGTACTACACTGAATTCGTACAGCAGACCCCGAAGGACACTCTGGTTCTTACCCTGGCCTGCGGCAAATACCGCTTCAACACCCTCGATCTCGGCAAGATCGGACCGTTCCCGAGGCTTCTCGACTGCGGCCAGTGCAACGACGCCTATTCCGCCGTCGCCCTGGCTCTCAAGCTTTCCGAGACGCTCAAGTGCACGGTCAATGACCTCCCCCTGAGCCTTGTTCTTTCCTGGTACGAGCAGAAAGCCGTGGCCATCCTCCTGGCCCTGCTGTACCTCGGTGTGAAGAATATCCGCCTTGGCCCGACGCTGCCGGCTTTTGTCAGCCCCAACATCCTCAAGGCCCTCGTGGATACCTTCGGCATCAGCCCCGTCACGACTCCTGAGGCGGACATCAAAGCCTGCCTCGAGCCCCATGCCTAAGAGGTAACTCTGTAATAACGCCCCCGGTTCGTTTCGCGGACCGGGGGACTTCGTCTATACAGGAATCGGAACCAATCATCTGACAAAGAGAGGAGGAAATATGCGGATTCTCAGCTGTCCTGAAGAAACTCTGCGGCTCCAGTGCAAACGCTGTCCTATTTTCAAGAAGCTCAGCGATGAGGAATTCGCCACGTTCCTTCCCGGCGTGACCCTTGTGGAATACGCGAAGCAGGATCTCATTATGGATGAGGACGCGGACGCGGACTGCTGTTTCATGGTTATCAGCGGGCATGCCAGGCTTTTTCACAACATGCCTGACGGCCACGAGCGCCTTGTGCATATCGTGGGCGCGCCTGATACTTTCGGTATCGCCACCATGTTCCGTCAGAGGACATATTCCTGTTCGGCGAGCGCCCAGGGGACCTGCCGCATTCTCCGCATTCCCCGCGAGAACCTCGTCGCTCTCACACAGAAGAGCCACGCCTTCGCTCTGGAGGTCATCGTGATCCTTGGCATGCGTATCCGCATGCTGGAAAAGAAGCTGGGTACCCAGGGCGTCCGCATTGAGACCAGGCTCGCCTCGTTCATCTGGCACAGGGCTACATTTCATGGCATCAAGGATACCATCGAGCTCGATATGTCCCGCGAGGATCTGGCGGGCATGTTCGGGACGGCACGGGAGACCCTCTCGCGGAATCTCTCGCACCTTGTTTCCATGGGGTATATAGCCGTGGACAACCGTAAGATAACCATACTGGACCGTAAGGGCCTCGAGACGCTTATTGGGGTGGATGGGGCCAAGTAGGGCGGCTGCGGCTTTTTCCGGCCAGAGAATTGTGACAGATTTTCGAATTTCTGTTGACAGCAGCGCGATGAAAGGCTAGAAGCCTTGAACACGCCTGAAAGCAGCCCTTCTCTGAAGGTTCCGGAAAGAAGATTTCCGGGAAAAAGAGAAAAAAGTTGTTGACAGGCATGAGGGATGAGCGTAAAAAATCCCCTCGCCGCTGTAAAACAGCGGGGCTCCAAAAAGCCTTCACAAAAAGTTTTTTGAAGATTCCCGAAAAAATTGTTGACAAAGCGGTGACAAAAGAGCATGTTTACGAACGCCGCAAAAAACGGCGGGAGTGAAAAACTCTTTTTCTGGTTCATTGACAAGTGAAGAG
>ONPA01000209.1 GCA_900319575.1 uncultured Desulfovibrio sp.
GAAAGCTACGCAGACATGGTCCCTTAAAATGCTGAACCGTATCAGAATGTTTCCCCAAAACCTTGCACTTGGAATGAAAACTCACAACCGTTCCAGCGTAACTGATATCTTCCCTGATGAAGAGCCGTGGGTGAAGAGCACTGTCCTGATTGTCAAACGAAAGTTCTGGTGACCCCAAAAACGAACGAAATTTGACCCCTCTGTCCTGTCCCGGAGGGTAGAATCCATATAGTGGTGTATCTTTCCGCTACCGGACGGGCCAATCAGGATCACGTTTTCAGTTTCAAATAGCGCTTCGCCTTTATGAAGCACAGCGCCCGCCTATGCCGTCGTCTATGAAAGCCCGATACAGTTTATCCGCGAATACAAACGGATGTTTGGGGATTCCCCGCACAGGGAGGCCAGCAGGAAACAGGCCGCACTCTGATGACGGCTCCTCTCTGACACGGTTTATGAAATTGCTGGACCGGACATTTTCCAAACTCCTGCAGTTGGAAGAAAAATTCACAGGGCGGACAAATGCCGGGAATGGGGTAAGACGCGCCCTCACAGGAACAGGTCAGGAAACAAAAAAGGCGCTTATGGAGAAGACCCCATAAGCGCCTGAACTGTCTGGTTGCGGGGAAAGGATTTGAACCAATGACCTTCGGGTTATGAGCCCGACGAGCTACCGAGCTGCTCCACCCCGCGTCGTGTTTGACATAAATGCCTCAGTATCGAAAAAAAGTCAACACATTTTCTGTGCAGACTTTTTCTTTTTTGGGAAACCGTCAGAAAAGAACCCCTTCTCCTCCGAGTGTAGAAACAAAAAGGAGGGACAGCCGGAACTGTCCCTCCCGTGTCTGGTATTGAAAGGAAGTGCCCGGATTAGGCCTTAGCCTTCAGATCTTCCTTTTTTCCGATGGGGCTCATCTTACCGCTGGTACAGCCGCAGGCCGTTGCCGTGAAAATAACGTCGGAGGAGCTGTTCAGGGCCGTTTCGCAGGAGTCCTGGACAACGCCGATGATGAAACCGATGCCCACGACCTGCATGGCGATATCATTGGAGATACCGAAGATGGAGCAGGCAAGGGGAATCAGCATAAGGGAGCCGCCGGCGACGCCGGAACTGCCGCAGGCGCAGAACACGGCGGCCACGCACATCAGAAAAGCCGCACCGAAGCTGACGTTCACACCGAGGGTGTTCACGGCAGCCATGGTCATAATGACGATGGTAACGGCCGCGCCGGACATATTGATGGTGCAGCCGAGCGGAATGGACACGGAATACGTCTCGCGGGGAATGCCGAGGCGGCTGCAGAGATGGAGGTTAATGGGCAGGTTGGCCGCAGAAGAGCGGGTGAAGAAAGCGTACAGACCGCTGTGGACGGTGCAGGTCCAGATCAGGGGATACGGATTCCTGCGGGTCACGAGAAAAACCAGGAGCGGGTTGATGACGAATGCGATGAAGAGCATGGTCACCACGAGAACGACGACGACATGTACGTAATTCAGCAGGTTGGAAAAACCGCCGGGCTGGGTGCAGGAGCTGAAAACAAGTCCCATGACACCAAGAGGCGCGAAACGAATGACAAACTTCACGACGCCGCTCACGGTCACTGCCAGATCCATGAGCACGTCCTTGGTGGCGTTGCTGGCGACGCGGAAAAGAATGCCGAAAGCCACACCCCAGACCAGAATGGCGATGTAGTTGCCAGTGGCGAGAGCGTTAATCGGGTTATCCACGGCGCTGCGCAGCACGTTCAGAATCACCTCAGAAACCGCCTTGGGGGTGGACTTGTTGACGGCCTCCGCCAGCGTGGGGAACGTGCTGGGAAAAGCGTACGACATGCACAGGGCTGCCATGGACGAGAGCAGCATGGAAATAAAGTAAAGCAGAAGAATGGGTTTCATCTTCGCGGCGGAACCGTTGGGTTCCTGACGCGCGATGGCCGCGGCGACGAGAACAAAGACCAGAAGCGGCGCTATGGCTTTCAGGGCTGAAACGAACAGTACGCCGCAGACAGGGACGACAACCTTGTCTCCCGGAACAATGAGGGCCAGCACAACACCAAGGCACATACCAAGGATGATCTGCAGGATGAAGGGTATCCTGTTGATGGCCCGACAGATGGTTCTGAATAACTCCATGTAACAACTCCAATTCACTCCGAGCTGGGCCATTACACGCAGAACTTCATGCCTGAATGGGCAGGCCCCTCTCCTCTTTTTTCGCAGCAAACGCTTACGATAACTATGTTGTGTAAAACGAAACGGACTTGAAATCAAACAGTGATGAAAACGTTTCTGGCCGGAATGGGGCAGATCGGGTTTTTGCCACGGAAAGACTCTTTCTGCTGATAGGAACGGCATCCCAATATCAGCTTTCCCTTCTTTTTTCGAAACCGGCGGCCAGGAGGAACAGCAGATATATTCTGAGGCTGTGAACTTCCTGTCCTCCGGTGAGAGCATGCTGCCCGATCAAAAAAGGCGGCCGCCCGCCCCTTATGGGAAAAACGCGCCGCCCAGCCTCTTCAGGATGCTCGGAAAGCCTATTTTTCCTGGTTCCCGGAGTAATAGTATTTCTGCAGGAGTTCCTGAGCTTCTTTGTTCCCCTGCTGCGCGGCCCTCAGGTACCACTCGGCCGCCTCCTGCTTGTCCTCCGCTATACCCCATCCCTCAAAGAGGCAGTCCCCCAGGCGCTTCTGCGCTGACGGAAAGCCCTGCACAGCGGATTTGTAATACCATTTCGCGGCCGCGGCCGGATTAACGAGCACGCCGTCACCGCGGGTGAAGCAGTCGCCAAGCCATTTCTGCGCTGGCGCGTGCCCTTTCTCCGCAGCCCTGTGCACCCACTGCACGGAAAGCGAGAGATTCTCTTCCACGCCGTTGCCCTTTGCGTAGCAGATGCCAAGAAAAAGCTCGGCATCGGGGTTGCCGGTCTGAGCGGCCTGCCGGATAAGGGCAATGCCTTCTTCCTTGTTCTGGAGGACATCCACGCCGTTGAGAAAGCAGATGCCAAGATAGAGCTGGGCATCGGCATACCCCTGATCCGCGGCCCTGCGTATCCACTCCATGGCGATCTCCGGGTTCTTCGGCACGCCCGCGCCTTTCTGGTAACAGTTGCCGACAGCGAACTGCGCCCTCGGATATCCCTGATCGGCCGCCTTCTTAAACCATTTCATGGCCTCGGTGTCGCTCTGCTTCACTCCGTTCCCGAAGGAATAGCACACGCCGAGATCCATCTGGGCGGAGGCAAGCCCCTGCTCCGCGGCCTTTGTGTACCAGAAGACAGCCTGCTCCGGATTCTTCTCCGTGCCCGCTCCCTTCATGAAACACTGCCCCACGCGGTATTCGGCAATGACGGAGCCATGCTCAGCAGCCTTCATATAGAGCTTAAAGGCCTCATCCATGTTCTGCGTGCCGTTCTGCGCCTGCGTGTACATATCGCCGAGCATACGGAAGGCTTCCACAAATCCCGACTCCGCGGCCTTGCGGTACCAGGCCATGGCCTGTTCCCTGTCTCTGCGGACGCCCTGCCCGAGGCTGTAGCAGCGGGCCAGATCGGCCTGAGCCTCAGCGTCCCCGTTTTCGGCGGCTATCCGGAACCAGTGCACGGCCTCGTCAAGCTCCTCCTGCGTCCCCCTGCCCCTGAACAGGCAGAGTCCCAGACGCTGCTGGGCGTGGGCGTTCCCCTCGACCGCCTGCGTCTGGTAGCCCTCGGCGGCCCTGTGATACCAGGAAGCGGCCTTTTCCCTGTCCGCCTCCACGCCGATGCCCTCGGAATAAAATTTCCCAAGTTCCGCCGCAGCGTCAGCCTCGCCGGCCCCGGCCGCTTTCTGATACCAGGACACGGCCTCAGACAGATCCTTTTCGTACACTTCCCCGCGGGCGTAGCAGTCGGCTATGTACTTCAGGGCAGTCCCGTTCCCCTGCAGGGCAGCGTCGCGGTACCATTTCACGGCCTCGTGCATGTCCTGTTTCACGCCTTCTCCCCGGGCGTAACACCGGGCGAGGCGGCACTGTGCGTCCGGCACACCGTCTTCGGCGGCTCCGCAAAGCCATTTCAGGCCCGCTTTCTGATCCCTGTCAACGCCCGCGCCATCGAGGTAACAGCAGGCCAGCCTGTACTCAGCCTCGCTGTTGCCCTGCTCCGCCGCTTTTTCATACCAGCCGGCGGCCTCAGTCATATTCCTTTCCACGCCGCTTCCCTGAGCGCAGCAGACTCCAAGACAGCACTGGGCGTCCGCATTTCCCTGATCTGCGGCCAGAGAGAACCATTTGACAGCCTCACTGACGTTCTTCTCCGCGCCTGATCCGTAGAAGTACGCATAGCCAAGCCCTACTTCGGCTCCGGCATGCTGTTTTTCGGCTGCCTTCCGAAACCATTCGGCCGCTTTCACAGGATCCTTTTCCATGCCAATGCCGTAGTAGCAGCAGAGACCAAGACGGTACTCCGCCTCCGTATGCCCCTGCGCCGCGGCAAGGCCGTACCATTTTACCATTTCAGCGGGATCCTGGTCCAGCTTTTCGCCTTCCTCGTACAGGTAGCCGAGGTAAAACTGGGCGTCCGCGTCCCCCTTCTCGGCGAGCTTGCGGTAATGCCCTATGGCCTTTCCGCCATCACGGCTTTTTCCGAAGAAATGGTGCAAAGCGCTGGAAATCTTTCCTGACATGCGTAACCCCTTTCTGCAGCC
>ONPA01000208.1 GCA_900319575.1 uncultured Desulfovibrio sp.
CGGACCAGAGCTGCTGCGCAGGATTTCAACGCCGTCCTGTCCGGAAATACTGCTGTGGGAGGGGAAGTATTCCGTGCCCGCAGGAAGGGCAACACCCAGCAGGACGCTCGACGGTGTGGGCCTGCCGCCGGAGGCGGTCATGCCTCCGAAGCCTCCCATGCCGGAACAGCCGCTCAGGAAGAACAGCAGGGCAATTATTGGAAGCGTGACAAGTGGGCGATGCATATTGTAGAGTCCTCCCCGTCCTGCGCGCCGCTCTGCCGCGGGACCGGGCCCGTTCAGCGGCTCTGAGACAATGAGAATACCTTCTCCTCCATGAAGAGGCAAGGTGGCCCCGGGAAGACCGGGAAAAGGAAAGATGATGGCGGACAAGGAAGATTTTCTGCTTGAGAGTTACGATTATGAACTGCCCGAATCCCAGATCGCCCAGACGCCTCCGGAACACCGCGGCGATTCAAGGCTCATGGTCATCAACAGGAACGGGGAGCTCGGTCTTGAGCACCATCAGTTTTCCGAACTCTGCGATCTTCTGCCCGAGGGAGCCCTCCTGGTTGCCAACAATTCACGCGTTCTGCCGGCCCGCCTCAGGGGCGTGCGTCCCGCTACGGGCGGCAGGGTGGAATTTCTTCTGCTTACGCCCCTTCCCGTTGTGCTGAAGGGCGCGCAGGAGACCGGTGACGGCGGGCACACTGCCCGTGCGGCCGGACTCATGCGCTGCGGAGGTCATCTGCACGCAGGCGAGACTATTCCCTTCGGGGACGACATCAGCATTGTGCTCAGGGAAAAGGGCGATTTCGGCCGCTGGACCGTGGATCTTTTCTGGAAGGGCGATCTCGTGGGTGACTACGAGGCAGAGGGAAGCATTCCGCTTCCTCCCTATATCCGGCGTATGCCCGTGGCCGATGATTCGGACCGCTATCAGACCGTCTACGCGCGCGAGGACAAAATAGGATCCGTGGCCGCGCCCACAGCCGGCCTGCATTTCACCAACGAGCTCAGGCAGCGTCTTGCGGAGCGGGGGTTCGGCTGGAGCGAGGTGACCCTGTACGTGGGGTATGGCACGTTCAGCCCCGTGCGCAGTGAGGATATCCGCAGCCACTCCATGCATCAGGAGCTCATCGAGATGCCCGCGGACACGGCCGCGCGCATCAGGGAGGCAAAAACGGAGGGGCGTCCCGTTATCGCTGTCGGCACCACGTCGGTGCGCACCATGGAGGGATGCTGGGAAGCCTGCGGTGCTATACAGGAATACAGCGGCTTCACGGGCATTTTTCTCTATCCGGGGAAACCTCTCAACGTGGTGGACGGGCTCATCACCAATTTCCACCTGCCGAAGTCGTCGCTGATTATGCTGGTTTCCGCCATGGCCGGAAGAAAGCGCATTCTTGAGGCCTACAGGCAGGCTGTGGCCGCGGGGTACCGCTTCTTCTCCTACGGCGACGCCATGTTCATCAGGCCGTAAGGACTGGATCCTCCGGACGCGTCCCGGGGGCCGGTTCACATCTTGAAAGAGAACCGGCGCATGGACACGTTGAGGACGATGCCGAGGAAGATAAAGTTCACGATGGTGGCCGATCCTCCGTAACTGATGAAGGGGAGAGGAATGCCGACCACGGGCATGATGCCCACCACCATGCCGATATTGATGAAGATTTCCCAGAAAAAGTAGAAGAAGACACCCGCGCAGAGCATGCAGCCGAACCGGTCCTTGGCCTGCATGACCGTTGAGAAGATGGAAAGCAGGAACAGGCTGAACAGGGTGATGAGGCAGACGCAGCCGACGAAACCCCATTCCTCGCCGAAGACGGCGACAGCGAAGTCGGAGTGCCGTTCCGGCAGGAAGCGCAGCTGGGACTGCGTTCCCTCGGTGAACCCTTTGCCCCACATCTGGCCCGAGCCGATGGCGATGCGCGACTGCAGAATGTGATAGCCCGTTCCCAGGGGATCGGCGTCGGGGTTGAGGAAGGTCAGGATGCGCTGGCGCTGGTAGTCGTGCATGCCGACATTCCACATGAGAAAGAGGAGGCAGGGCGCCGCCAGGGCGCATATCTTGAAGATGATTTTCCGGATTCCGTGAAAAAGGATCATGCCGGCCAGGATAAGAAGGAGCATGAGAGCGGATCCGAGGTCAGGCTGCTTGATAATGAAAGCCGCGGGCACGAGCCCCATGAGCACGATACTGCCGAACTCCTTCCAGCCGAGCGGCTCGCCGTTGCGGGAGAGGAGCCGCGCGCTCAGCAGAAAAACGGAGATTTTGGCGAGCTCGGAAGGCTGCAGGCTCATGAAGCCGAGGGAGATCCAGCGTTTGGCGCCGTAGACCGTGGTTCCGATGAGGGGAACCAGGGCGAGGAGCACGAGAGTGATGATATAGAAGGGCCAGGCCAGGCTCCGCAGCCTGTGATAGTCGATGCTCATGGTGAGGAGCATGCAGCCGAGACCGCACAGGCCCCAGATGAACTGGCGCTGGTAGAAGTCCGACAGGGTGACACCGGAGCCCATGCGCGCGCCGCTCGCCGAGTACAGATTGAGTTCGCCCACGCCGAACAGCAGGATGATGCAGACGACGAGGCCCCAGTTTATGTAGCTGAAAAGTGGCTTATCCATATATGCCTGCTAGGGCAGCCAGTTCTGCTGCGCCTTGAGTTTCTTTTTCTGCATTTCGGGCGGAAGCGGCGGTCCGGGCAGTTCGCGCACCGGCGTGTCGCTTCTGGCCAGAGTGTAGTATTCGTGATTGGCGAAAAGATAATTGTACACCTTGCGGGCGATGGGGCCTGCTGCCTTGGAACCGCCGCCGCCATGTTCGACCATGACAATGACGACATAGGTCTTGTCGTTCTTGTGTCCCCAGGTAGCGATCCAGGCGTGGTCCTTTTCCTTCCAGGACAGATTTCTGTGTCCCTTGAGGCGCACGACCTGGGCCGTGCCGGTCTTGCCGCCCATGATGGCGTCGCCGCGGCCCACCACGCGGGCTGTGCCGCCGGCGGCCGTGCGGCGCATGCATTCAACGATGTAGCGCAGGGTCTCCCTGGAAGCGGGCACGTGTCCCGTGACCGTTTTCGGATCCGTGTCCACGAGCTGGGGCTTGAGCAGGTCGCCGCCGTTCAGAAGGGCGCTCACATAGACGGCTATCTGCAGCGGCGTGGTCAGCACGTAGCCCTGTCCGATGGAGGCATTGAACGTGTCGCCGCGGGACCAGCCGCGCTTGAAGCGGCGGTGCTTCCAGGCCCGGGAGGGCACGAGGCCTGTCTTTTCATGGGGCAGGTCGATGCCGGTCCTGCGGCCAAAGCCGCACTGCTTCGCGAAGGACTCTATTTTGTCGATGCCGAGCCTGTCGGCCATGATGTAAAAGTAGCTGTCGCAGGAGTTGTAGATGGCCTGCATCAGGTTCTGCGATCCGTGTCCGCTGTGGCGCCAGCAGTGAAAAATCTGCTTGCCGAGGCGTATGCCGCCGGGGCAGTAGACGGTGTCTGTAACGGGAATGCCGTTTTCCATAATACAGGCGGCCATGACGAGCTTCCAGACGGAGCCAGGCGGGTAAACGCTCTGAATGGCGCGGTTCTGCAGGGGAAAGTGCGGGTCGTTTCTGAGGTTTTCCCAGTCGCGGCGGGAAATGCCTTCGGCGAAAAGGTTGTTGTCATAGGCGGGTTCTGTGACCAGGGCCCGGAGCTTGCCCGTGTCGGGCTCCATGACCACGATGGATCCCACCTCGGTGCCGAGGGCGTCCCAGCAGGCTTTCTGAATGTCCCTGTCCAGGGACAGTTTGAGCTCCTCGCCTCCCTGGGGTTCCTCGCGCAGAACCTGGCCGAGCATGCGGCCCGACGCGTCCACTTCAATGTCATAGAGGCCTTTGCGGCCGCGCAGGCGTTTGTCCAGCGTGTACTCGATGCCTGACTTGCCCACGAGGTCGCCCATGGAGAGCTCCGGATTCTTCTCGAGTTCCGTCTCGTTGGCTTCGGCGACGTATCCGAGGATGTGGGCGAAGAGATCCTTCTCGGGATAGCTGCGCTTTGTGAGGATGACGATCTCGAGACCGGGCCAGGCGTAGAGTTCGGACTCGATGCGGGCCACGAGCTGGAAGTCGAGGTCTGTCACAAGAAGCAGCGGCTCAAAGGACTTTACCTTGAAGCGGCTCTGCCTGTAGCGTTCCCTGACCTGATCAAGAGGCACGCCGGTCCATTCGCTGACCTGGGCCAGGGTGGCGGGCAGATCCCGGATGTCATCGCGGATGAGGGAAAGGCCGTAGGCTGTGCGGTTATCCGCCAGCACGCGACCCTTGACGTCGAAGATGCGGCCCCGTGGCGCGGAAATCTGCTCCTGGCGCCAGTGGTTTTCCTGGGCCTGGCGGGCGAAGTCCTCGCCGAGGTGCACCTGCAGAAACCAGAAGCGAGGCACGAAGACGAAAAAGAAGATCAGGATGAGGGCCTGAAGAAGGATGAGACCGCCTCTCGGAGGCGTGAACCTGTCCGTGTTCTCCTTCTTGATCAGAATTTCGGGAGGCGTTTTATCCTCACGCTTCCTGAATTTCCCCAGAAGACCGCGGCCGGCAGGCTGCCGTCCGGCGGCCTCTTCCTCATTGTTCCTGTTGTTGTTCATGGCGTGCGCGCTGTCTGCAATACGAAATAACGGCCCAGGCTACGGGGATGTAGAGCGCCTGCAGCAGGCCTTCGTGCAGGGCCTCGACTGAATCAAAGGGGTAGCCCTGCAGCGTGGAGAAGAGCCAGTTCAGGCTGAGGCGCGTGACGCCCAGCCCGAGCGACAGGACCGAGATGAAGAAAAAGGTGGAAGCCTGATAGAGTTCCCCAAGCAGCCTGTAGAGCGCGAAGACCGCGGCTAGGAAAAGGATGCTCGCACCAAAATGCTGCGTGCCCATGCCCTCCTGGATGAGCAGAATGAGCGGAAGCATGCAGACGAGAGTCTTGTATTCCCTGTTTTCCAGCAGGAGGAGGACGATGACAATGAGCGTGTCGATCCTCGGAATGTACATTTCGAGGGCAATGGAAATACAGGTGAGCAGAATCAGGCCCGCGAGGCGCTTGACGTTTTCCATGGCCTAAAAGCCTCTCTGGTGTCCCTGCGCCGGCTGCTCCCTGGAAGAGGAGGCGTCCTTCTGCTTCGGGAGGAGGGAACTCGGGAGCGGCGGCCCCACGAAAACGGGATCGGGTGTATCCACCATGGGGGGCTTCACGATACCGGTGGGCTCGAGCAGCATGACTTCTTCGATATGCTGCATGTCCACGAGCGGCTCGGCGTAGATGGTCATGAATTCGGTGTAGTTGGACGGGGCCACGGAAATAACCCTGGCCACAGGGATGCCTTTGGGGTACTTGCCGTCCAGGCCGGAGGTGATGAGGATCTCGCCGGGCTTGGCTTTTGTGTCACGCTGCATGTAGCGCACGGCGAGGTTCTTGTTGGTGCCTTCGCCTGTGAGGATGCCGGCCGTGCGGCTCTCCTGCGTGAAAATGGCGATGCGGCTGCCGGGGTTGGTGAGCAGGAGCGCCGTGGCCGTGTGAGGGGAAGCCCTGAGCACGCGGCCGATGAGTCCTTTGTGTGTGACGATGGGTGTGCCCGGCCTCGCTCCCGTGGCGTAGCCGCGGTTGATGGTGATGGAATCGAGCAGGGAATTGGGGCCGAGGTGGCCGGCGAGCACGCGTGCGCCCACAGGGGTCCAGGATTCGTCTATGGGCAGCTGCAGGAGTTCGCGCAGGCGCGCGAGTTCGGCCATGTCCTCTTTGTGGGCCAGGAGGCGGGCCTCGAGGTCACGCACACGGGCCTCGAGCTGCGCGTTCTTCTCATTCACGTCCACGAGGTACACGTAACGCTTCCAGACAGCGGTCACTTTGTCCTGCACGTAGCGGATGGGGGTGATGACACCGCCTGTAAGCTCGAGACCCACGTCCGTGGAAAAATCGTCGAGCACATGCGTGTTCTTGTTCCACGTGTACATGGACAGGAAGAGGATGAGCAGCACGCCCATCAGGATGAGAAATCGCCGGAATGTCAAAGCTGCAGGCCCTGCGGGCGGTTAAGGGGAAGCGCCGCCCCGTCGTTCTCTATTTGAAAGGCGCCGCGCCAGGAAAGGAGGCACGGCGCCTTGGCAGATTCAAAGACGCGGAGGACTGTCCGTCCCCGGCTAGTCTATACACACATTCTTGAGAATATTGATATTGTCAAGGGCCTTGCCTGTGCCCATGACCACGGTGGAAAGAGGATCGTCGACAACAGTGATGGGCAGATTGGTCTGGTCGCGCAGAAGCTGATCGAGGCCCTTCAGGAGCGCGCCGCCGCCGGTGAGCACGATGCCGCGGTCAACGATGTCGGCCGCCAGCTCGGGCGGGGTCTGCTCGAGGGCGATGCGCACGGCCTGGACAATGCTGTCCACCTGCTCGGCTATGGACTTGCGGATTTCCTCGGAGGTGATGGTGATGTTTTTCGGGATGCCGTCGAGAAGGTCGCGGCCCTTGATCTCGAGGGTTTCCTCAGGGTCAAGGGGATAGGCTGAGCCGATTTTGATCTTGATGTCCTCGGCCGACGTCTCGCCGATGAGCAGGTTATACTTGCGCTTGACGTGGGTCATGATGGCTTCGTCCATCTTGTCACCGCCCATGCGTACGGAGCGGGAGTAGACGATGCCGGCGAGAGAGATGACGGCCACTTCCGTTGTGCCGCCGCCGATGTCCACGACCATGTTGGAGATGGGTTCCGTGATGGGCAGATTGGCGCCGATGGCCGCGGCCATCGGTTCTTCAATAAGATAGACCTCGCGGGCGCCGGCGGACTGGGCCGATTCCTTGACAGCGCGCTTTTCCACCTGGGTAACGCCGGTGGGCACGCAGATCATGACGCGCGGATGCACGAAATGGTTGGATTTGTGGGCCTTGGAGATGAAGTGCCGGAGCATGGCCTCGGTGACTTCGAAATCGGCGATGACGCCGTCCTTCATGGGGCGGATAGCTTCGATGTTGCCGGGCACGCGGCCGAGCATGCGCTTGGCGTCGTGTCCTACGGCGAGGACGACCTTGTTGCCGCGGTTGTCTCTCTTCACCGCTACGACGGAAGGTTCGCGGAGCACGAGTCCGTGTCCTTTCACGTAAACGCAGGTGTTGGCCGTGCCGAGATCAATGGCGAGATCTGTAGAGAATACTCCGAGTAGGGAATCCAGAATCTTGGACATATATATTAACTGCCTCATTCTGCCCGGCCGGGCAGAAAGGTAAAAAAGAAGTCAGCGGCTATTTTTTTGCTGAAGTTCCTAGATCCTCTAAAAATCAGCGCAAGTCAAGGGGAAAAAAGGCCGGCCTTCCCGCGGAGGAGAGGGCCCCGCGGCCTTTCCCGGAAGCACGGCGGACCCCTGTCAGGAGCGCTCCCGCAGGGCCGTCCGGACAGTGCCCCCGGACCCCGTGTCTATTGCTAAGGAGGCAACAGTCTGTCATAATCAGCCGCTGGAAAAATGGGAGTAATCATGGGGAAAAATCTGCTTTTGTTTGATGTCGGCAACACCACCACCAAGGTGGGGCTCGACGGCGGCGCCGGGATGCGGCAGTTCTCCTTCCGCACGGATTCCCGCCTCACGCCCGACGACATCGGCATGAAGCTCCTTTTCCTGCTCGACAGGGCCGGAGTCTCCCTGGAGAGCGTCGAGGCCGCGGTGGTTTCCTCCGTGGTTCCCGGCGTTGATTACGAGCTCGTTTCGGCCGTGGAACACTACGTGGGCTGCCCTGTTCTCTTCGTTCCGCGGGATATTCCCGTGCCTCTTGAGAACCGTTACCGCAATCCCCGCGAGGTGGGGGCTGACCGTCTGGTCGTGTCCTGCGCCGCGCGCATGCTTTTCCCTGACGATCCGTCCCTTATCGTCATCGACTCGGGGACGGCGCTCACCTTCGACTGTGTCTCCGGCGGAGCCTATCTCGGCGGGCTGATTTTTCCCGGCCCCGTGACCGCGCTCGACGCGCTGGCCGGCGCTGCGGCCAAGCTGCCGCACATCAGCCTCGAGACGGACGCTGCCGTTCCCGAACCCTGCGCGGACACGGCAACGAGCATACGGCATGGCATTGTCTTCGGCTTTGCAAGCCTTGTGGACGGCCTGACCGCCAGACTGGCCGCCGGCCTTCCCGGGCCTGTCCGGGTCGTGGGGACGGGCGGCTTCCTGCAGATGCTCTCCGGCAAGGTGAGCTCCATCGACGTCATTCTGCCTGCGCTGCTCCTCGACGGACTCGCCATGCTGTACAGGCAGTATAAAATAGCTAACAATTAATTCTGGAGGATAAAGATGAGTACTATCGCCTCAGTTCTCGGCCGTGAGATTCTCGATTCCCGCGGTAACCCGACCGTTGAAGTTGAAGTTACGCTGGAGTCCGGAATCATCGCCCGCGCCGCGGTTCCGTCCGGTGCCTCCACCGGTACCCGCGAAGCCCTCGAGCTCCGTGACGGCGACGAGAAGCGTTATGGCGGCAAAGGCGTGCTGAACGCCGTCGAGCATGTGAACGGTGAAATCGCCCAGGCCCTCATCGGCATGGATGTTCTCAACCAGGTCGCCATCGACAATACGCTCATTGACCTCGACGACACTGACAACAAGTCCCACCTTGGCGCCAACGCCATTCTGGGTACCTCCATGGCCTGCGCCAGGGTTGCCTCCCTGTACACCGGCCAGACCCTTTACAACTATCTCGGCGGCATCAACGCCAAAGTGCTGCCCGCTCCCATGATGAACATCATCAACGGCGGCGTGCACGCTCCCAACAACCTCGACATCCAGGAATTCATGATCATGCCCCTGCGTGCCGAGACCTTCCATGACGCCCTGCGCATGGGTGCCGAGATTTTCCATACCCTCGGCTCCATCCTGAAGAAGGACGGGCTCACCGCGACCGTCGGTGACGAAGGCGGCTACGCCCCCAACTTCAAGAGCCATGAGGAGGCTTTCAGCTACATCATCAGGGCCATCGAGGAAGCCGGCTACAATCCGGGCACCGAGGTCATGCTGGCCATCGACGCCGCCTCTTCCGAATTCCACAAGGACGGCAAGTACGTCATCTCCGGTGAGAACAAAGAGTTCACCTCTGAAGAAATGGTGCAGTGGCTGTCCGAGTTCGTGGACAAGTATCCCATCATCTCTATCGAGGACGGCATGGCCGAGGACGACTATGACGGCTGGAGCATGCTGACCACCACCCTGGGTGACAGGGTGCAGCTCGTGGGCGACGACCTCTTTGTGACCAACCCCGGCATCCTTGCTGAGGGCATCGAGAAGGGCATCGCCAACTCCATCCTCATCAAGCTGAACCAGATCGGCACCGTCACCGAGACCATGGACGCCATCGAACTGGCTCACAATGCCGGCTACACCACCGTCATCTCCCACCGTTCCGGCGAAACCGATGACAACTTTATCGCTGACCTCGCCGTGGGCGTGAACGCCGGCCAGATTAAGACCGGTTCCCTGTGCCGCTCCGAAAGGATGAGCAAGTACAACCAGCTCCTCCGCATCGAGGAAGAGCTTGGCGACAATTCCGAGTACTACGGCCCCATCCTGGCCGACTTCTACTATCCTGAAGAAAACTAAGTCTGTGACACGGGCCTGTCCGCCGCTTTTCCGGGATGAGACAGGCCCGCGTTCTGTTTTTTCTGACTTCCCGGGGAGCCGCTCCCCTGAAAGCGGTCACATTTTTACATGGCAAAAGGTGGGTAACGTGATTCTCATTGATGGAAAGAAAACGGCCAAGGACATCCGCGCGGAACTGGGCGCCGAAATTACGGAAGCTGCTGCGAAGGGTGTGAGGGCCCCCGGCCTGGCTGTCATTCTGGTCGGCGAGGACCCGGCCTCCCAGGTGTACGTGCGCAACAAGGAAAAGGCCTGCCGGGAGATCGGCATCAACTCCGTGGCGCACCGCCTGCCCGCTTCGACGACGCAGGAAGAGCTCCTGTCCCTCATCAGCAGACTCAACGCTGACGGGAACATCGATGGCATTCTGCTCCAGCTTCCCCTTCCGAAGGGCCTCGACGCGAATGCCTGCCTTCTCGCCATTGATCCCGAAAAGGATGTTGACGGATTTCACCCTGTCAGTGTAGGGAGGCTCGTTCAGAACCTCCCTGGCTTCGTCTCCTGCACTCCGGCAGGCATCATCGAGCTCCTGAAGCGCTACGATCTGCCTACGGATGGAAAGAAGGCCGTGGTTATCGGCCGTTCCAACATTGTGGGAAAGCCTCTTGCCGTGCTTCTTGCGAGGCCCGGCCGCTATGGCAACGCCACTGTGACGCTCTGCCACTCGCATACCCCGGATCTCGCCGCCGAGTGCCGGCAGGCTGACTTTATTTTCGCCGCCATTGGAAAGCCCCGCTTCGTGACCAGGGACATGGTCAAAAAAGGTGCCGTCATCATAGATGTGGGCATCAACAGGACGGAAGCGGGCCTGTGCGGCGATGTGGATTTCGACGGTGTCAAGGATATGGTTTCGGCCATCACCCCGGTTCCCGGCGGCGTCGGCCCCATGACCATCGCCATGCTGCTCAGAAATACCCTGCAGTCATGGCACCAGAGAACTGGCTACGGCCTTTAGCCGGATCCAGAAAGGAACAGAAAATATGTATCGCAATGCCAAAAACGTTGGTTATGTGATGATTGGCAGTGGTGCCATCAATCAGCTCGGGGATATTCTCGCCCCCCGCAGAAAGGAAGGCACCCCCGCTGTCTGGTTCTTTGATCACTTCTTTGAACATAACGATCTGACCGGACGCCTGCCTGTCGAGTCCGGCGACATCGTCATTTACGTGGACACGACAGATGAGCCCACCACCGACGGCGTGGACGCATATACGAAGGACGTGAAGGCCAGGCTTGGAGGAAAACTCCCCTGCGCCATGCTCGCCT
The DNA here is from genome assembly GCA_900319575.1 of uncultured Desulfovibrio sp. Lineage (GTDB taxonomy): Bacteria > Desulfobacterota > Desulfovibrionia > Desulfovibrionales > Desulfovibrionaceae > Desulfovibrio. The sequence continues at coordinate 10,868 of ONPA01000208.1, forward strand.
TCGGCGGCGGTTCCACCATGGATACCTGCAAATGCGTGGGCAACCTCCTGACCAACCCCGGCCGCGCCGAGGACTATCAGGGCTGGGAGCTCGTGAAGCACCCTGCTCCCTACAAGATCGGCTGCCCCACCATTTCCGGCACGGGTTCCGAATCCTCGCGCACCGGCGTGCTCTGCAACCAGGCCAAGAACCTCAAGCTCGGTATGAACAGCGACTTCACCATGTTCGACCAGCTGGTCCTTGACCCGGATCTCTCCGTGACGGTTCCGCGCGACAAGTTCTTCTACACCGGTATCGACACGTATATGCACTGCTTTGAGAGCCTGACCGGCCACTACCGCAATACGGTTGTGGACGCCCTGGCTACGAAGGCCATCGAGCTTTCCCGCGAGATCTTCAATTCCGCGGATATGATGCTCCCCGAAAACAGGGAGAAGCTCATGATTGCCTCCTATCTCGGCGGCATGGCTGCCGGTTTCGTGGGCTGTGTGCATCCTCTTTCCGCGGGCCTTTCCATGGTCCTCGACATCCATCACGGCCTGGCCAACCTGCTGGCTCTCTCCGTGCTCGATGACATCTATCCAAAGCAGCACGCCGAAGTCATGGCAATGATGGAAAAGCAGGGCATCACTCTCCCGAAGGGTGTGTGCCGTAATCTTACCGACGAGCAGTTCACCAGGCTTTACGAGGGCAGCATTGTCCACGAAAAGCCCCTGACCAACGCTCTCGGCCCCAATTACAGGGACATCCTGACAAAGGAAAACGTCATCGCCAGGTTTAAGAAGCTTTAAGCCGGGCGTCCGCCCGGGCCCCTCAGAAGCCTTTTTTCTGCTCCACTTCCGCTCTCTCAGGGTGCGGGGGTGGAGCAGTCATGTATGGAGTGCCGGCCTTCCGTTCCCGCGGGGAGCGGCGGACCGCACCAGGAGAAATTTTCCATGAAACTCAGAATTAATTTCAGCGGCCGTTCCATCCGTTACACGGAAGATGAAATCGCCACTGTTGTCGAAGCCATGCGCAACGCAGAGCCTCTTACCCAGGGACATTACCTCCAGGAGTTTGAGTCCGCGTTTGCACGCTATCAGGGCGTGGAAGAAGGCAGCTGCTTCGCTGTCTGCAACGCTACCGCGGCCCTTGAGATGTCCGCCCAGCTCTGCCGCTTCAAAGATGGCGACGAGCTGGTCATCCCGTCGCACACGTTCACCGCTTCCGCGTATCCGTATGTCAAGAAGGGCGCGAAGATTAAGTGGTGCGACGTCGATCTGCATACGCACGTGGCCACGCCCGAGACCATAGCCGCTGCCATGACGCCCCGTACCAAGGCCGTCGTGGTCGTGCACCTCTACGGCTACGTGGCGGACATGCCCGCCATCGCAAAACTCTGCCATGACCGCGGCGTCATCCTCATCGAGGACACAGCCCAGGCCATCGGCTCCGAGGTGGACGGGAAGAAGGCCGGCTCGTTCGGCGACATGAGCATCTTCTCCTTCCATTCTCACAAGAATCTCACCACTCTCGGCGAAGGTGGCATGCTCTATCTGAAGGACCCGAAGCTCCGGGCCATCATCCCCATGCTGCGCCACAACGGGCACTGCGCCTACGATTTTGAGCGCCCGGATTACTGGAAGCCGGCCATGGGCAACGTGGATATGCCCATGCTGGACGGCGAATGGCTGCAGCCCAACAACTACAGCCTCGGCGAAGTCGAGTGCGCGCTTGGCACCAAGCTTCTCGAACGCATCGATTCCATCAATGACTTCAAGCGC
>ONPA01000205.1 GCA_900319575.1 uncultured Desulfovibrio sp.
CTTCTGCGCCGCAACCTCGCGAGCCTGAGGCTTACGCTGCCCGTTGCGCTCATCGCTTCGGCCTGCTCTGTTGCCGGCGCTGTCATCGGCCTTGCCCTGCCCACGGACATCGTTCAGACCTGCCTCGGCTGCACCATACTCGGCATTGCCTTCCTGCTTCTCTTTTACAGAAATTCGGCGGTCCCCACAGTGACAAAGCAGGACGCCGTCGGCCTGGCCCTGGGCATACGCGGCAGTTTCCTCGAGTCCACCACCGGTGAAATCGTGAACTGGAAGACGCATCACACGCTTCCTGCCCTGCTCCTTTTCATCGTCATCGGCATCATGGCCGGCATGTTCGGTCTCGGCGCGGGCTGGGCCAATGTTCCCGCGTTCAATCTCATCATGGGCGTTCCTCTGAAGGTCGGCGTGGGGACCTCCAAGTTCCTGCTTTCCGTGACGGATACGGCTGCGGCCTGGGTCTATCTGAACCAGGGCTGCGTCATCCCCCTGATGGCCATTCCGTCCATCATGGGTCTCATGCTCGGCTCTCTCGTCGGCGTGCGCCTGCTCGCCCATGCCAAGCCGAAGTTCGTCCGCTACATGGTCATTGTCGTGCTGTTCTTCTCAGGCGTGAGGGCCCTCATGAAGGGCCTCGGCTGGTAGAAGGAGAGGAGAGTGTTATGGCTCAGCAATACACAGATATCGCTAAGGACAGCCGGCTCGCCGAAGTGAAGGCCGGACCGGCCCAGACGCGCTATGCGGCCACGCTGGCCCACGGCGCGGTCCTGAGCTTCGCCGTCATGCTGGTGACCTATGTTCTTTATGTTTCCGGCATAACGGAACCGCTCGTGCCTCTGGAGGAGATGCCGAAGCTCTGGGTGCACAGTGCCGCGGAATACCGGGCGGCCGCGCACATTCCTGAGGGGTGGGGCTGGCTCAGGCTTCTCAGTAAGGGCGACATGGCGAACTTTATCGGCCTTGCCCTGCTCGCCAGCGTAACGGTTGTCTGCTATGCGCAGCTCACCTGGTCGTATCTCAGAAGCCGCCGGAAACTTGAGGCCGCCATCGCGCTTCTGGAGATCCTCGTTCTTCTGGCTGCGGCTTCGGGGCTTCTGGTGTAGAGGCTCCCGCTCCCGTCCTGTTTGCATTGGGGGAGGCTGTGCCGTATAGAAGGGAGCTGGTTCCCCCGGTACGGAAAACGTCTGCCGCGCGGAAAACGCGGGGAGAAGCCGGACGGGACGGAGGCGCGCCGCGCCTTCCCTGAATGATATGTTTCCGAGGAGCGAGAGATGCCGAAAAAAACCGCGATGCTGTGTGCCCTTCTTTTTTCCGCCTTCGTCTGTCTGGGAGGCGCTGCCCCGGCGCAGGCCGCGGGCAACACCACCAATGACAGCTTTAACAAGGCGAAGCGCATGCTGGAGCGCCAGGTGTACGCTGACCATATGGTGACCATTTACTGCGGCTACCGGTACGGCGCGGACAAGAAGGTCGAGGTGCCGGACAGCTTCAGCACGCCGCGCTTCCTGAAGCGCGCCTACCGCGTGGAGTGGGAGCACAGCGTGCCTGCCGAAAACTTCGGAAGAGCCTTTGCCGAATGGCGTGATGGCGACGCCCAGTGCGTGGACAGGAAGGGCAAGCCTTTCAAGGGACGCAGCTGCGCGGAAAAGGTGAACCAGGAATACCGTTTCATGCAGGCTGACATGTACAATCTCTTCCCTGCCGTGGGCGCGGTCAACGCCATGCGCAGCAATTACAACTACGCCATGCTGCCGGACATGGAATCCACCTTCGGCTCCTGCCCCATGAAGGTCGACGAGCAGAATCACAGGGCCGAACCGCCGGAAGCCGCCCGCGGCCAGCTGGCCCGCGCGGCGCTCTACATGGATGACAGCTATCCCCGTTACAACCTGAGCCGTCAGCAGAAACAGCTTTTCGAGAGCTGGAACAGAATGTACCCGGTGGATCAGTGGGAATGCACCCGGGCTTCCCGCATCGAGAAGCTGCAGGGCAACGAGAACAGGTTCGTGAAGGATCCCTGTGAGAAGGCCGGCCTCTGGAAGTAGATTTTTTCCAGGCAGACAGAAAAGGGGACAGCGCACTGCGCTGTCCCCTTTTCTGATCAGGAATTTTCCCTGGAGCTACATGGCTGCCCTGCGCTTGGTGGCAGCGAGAAGCTCGAGAGTATCCTTGTGGAGCCAGCCGCTGTCCACCATGGACTGAGGATTGGGTTCGTCCATGGCTTTTATGGCCGTGCGCAGGATATCAATGGTGCTCCTCGCGTCATTCTGGACGAGCTGGATCACTTTGTCGTCGTGCATGGCCTGGTTGATGGTTGCGTCATAAGAGTAGCCCAGGGTGGGGAAGACTCTGCTGAGGATCCCGACGCGCCGGATATTGGTGAGATTTTCATCGCTGTAGCCGGTGAAGCCCTCATTCTTCGCTTCCTGCTCGAGGCCCGCCTGGAGCCTCGTGTCGAAGTCGGGAGCGATGTCGCCGTAGATATTGAGGGCGCGGGGGCCGCGTTCCGGCAGGAAGCTTCCGGAGCTGAAATCCGGGCAGCCTGCGAGAACTGCCGGCGCGCACATGATGGCACAGGCAAGAAGAATGGTGCGGATTTTTTCGCGCATGCGTGTCTCCCTGTTGGGTGGTTAGGCGAAGATGTGGACGCCGGCGTAGCCCACCACATGCGTGGTGTCGCGGGCCGCTCTGGCAGAGGTGTCATGCATGACGAGTTCCGCGGGCTCTGAGGCGGGTTTCCCGTCCCTGAGTTCGCGCAGGCAGAAGAGGGCGAGGGCCATGGGACCGGCGCCGCACATGGTGATGCCGTGCTTTGAACAGACATCGAGGAGGCCTTCCGGATCCTCGGCGAGCACCTTTCCGAGGGCCAGGCTGTCCTTGTATTTTGTGGTGTTCTCGTCCTCGTAGTGGTTCATGTCGCTGCTGACGAGAATGCCGGCGCTCTTCTCCTCACGCAGGGCCGCGGCGAGGATTGAGCCCGCGGATTCGAGCGCGCTGGGATTCTGGGTTCCTATGCACACAGGAGTGATAAGCGGTGTCTTCCCTCCGGTCATGTGCTGCAGGAAGGGCAGTTCCACCTCGATGGAATGCTCCCGTTCGTGGCTCAGAAGGTCTGCCTCAAAGAGGCCGGCCTCAGTGAGACGGGCGGCCATATCCGCGTCCACGTCCACGGAACCGAGCGGCGTCAGCCACTTCCCGTCGGGCCACACGCCGAAGGGGCGTCCGTACCCTGTGTGGTTGGGGCAGAGAATCACGAGACGTTCCGGCAGTCTGACGCCTTCCAGCGTGGCCGCGGCCGTGAACCCTGAAAAGATGTAGCCCGCGTGGGGCAGCATGAAAATAAAGGGTGCGGACGCCGGTCTTTTGCCGGCGAAGGGCCGGAAGAGCTCATCGAGCATGCTTTCGAGGGCTTCACGGCTGCCGGGATAGAACTGATTGGCAACGACGGGACTGCGCGTAGGCATGGCAGAACCTCCTTTGTCGGAACGCGGCGGGGAAGCCGCCGTGTGAAAAAACAGGGCCTCTGCCCTGACGGGAGGAGACCCTGCAGACATATATTCTTTGCGGATGCTGTTAGAAGAGCTTCACGCCGCCGATCCAGCTGTGCGCCGTGCGGCCCCTGACGGTTTTGTTCAGGTAGGGCGTGTTGAAGCTTTTGGAGTAGAGCGTTTCCGGGGTGACCGTCCACTCGAGTTCGGGATCGAAGAGGATGAAGTCAGCCGGATCGCCGGGATTGAAGCGGCAGCAGGGGAGGCCGAAGATCTCGGCGGGCTTTTCGGCCATGAGGCGGATGAGGTCGGCCTCGGTGATGACGCCGTCCCTGACCAGCGACCAGATGAGCGTGAGCGAGAGGTCGAGCCCCGTGATGCCGTTGGGCGCGAGGTCGAGGGTGGTGTTCTTTTCCATGGCGATGTGCGGGGCGTGGTCCGTGACAATGATGTCGATGGTGCCGTTCTTTACGGCCTCGCGCATGGCCTCGCGGTCATCGGGCGTCCTTAAGGGCGGGTTGACCTTGGCCAGGGTGTTGTAGCCCTCCATCTCCGACTCATCGAGGAGGAGATAGTGGGGCGTGGTTTCGGCCGTGACCTTCGCGCCGCGCTTCTTTGCCCAGGCGATGATGTCAGCGGACATCCTGCAGGAGACGTGGGCGATATGGATCGGGATGTTCAGGTACTCGGAGAGCATGACGTCTCTCGCGACCTGCATGGCCTCGCCCACAACGGGCTGGCCCATGACGCCGAGCCTGCCGCTCACCTGGCCCTCGTTCATGAGGTAGCCTTTGGCGAGATCGGGATCCTCGCAGTGATCCGTGAAGACGAGTCCGAGATCCCAGGCGTATTCCATTGTGCGGCGCATGAGTTCGGTATTGGTCATGGGTCTGCCATCATTGGAGATGGCAACGCAGCCGGCGTCCTTCAGTTCGCCGAGAAGGGCCATTTCCCTGCTGGCGAGTCCCACGCTTGCGGCGCCCACGGGGTAGAGGCGGGGGCCTGCGGGATGCGTGGTGCGGGCGCGCTCGAGCATGAAGCGGGTGACGGAAGCGGAATCGTTGACGGGTTTGGTGTTGGGCATGCACATGACCTGGCAGAATCCGCCGTGGGCGGCAGCCTCAAGGCCGGTGCCGATGTCTTCCTTCCACTCGAAGCCGGGCTCGCGCAGATGCACGTGGCAGTCCGTGAGGCCGGGGAGCAGAACGAGGCCGCCCGCGTCTTCAGTCTGGGCGTCTTCGGGAGCCGGCGTTTTGCCCGCGGGGGTCATGGTTACGATTTTGCCGTCTTCGCAGAGCAGGTCGACGGGGGCGCCGAGGTGTCTCGCGTTCTTCAGAAAAAATTTCATGGTTCCTCCAGAAAAATTCGGGGCTTGGCCTGTATCCGCGGCTAGCCTTCGTTGCGGGTGGTGAGAAGGTAGAGAATGGCCATGCGCACGGCGACACCGGCCGAGACCTGGTTGAGCACGAGGCTCTGCGGTGTGTCGGCGATGTCATCGGCGATTTCGAGGCCGCGGTTCATGGGGCCGGGATGGAGGATGTACGCTCCCGGTTTGGCCAGGGCGAGGCGCTTTTTCGTGAGGCAGTAGCGGCGCGAGTATTCCATGAGATCGGGCAGGAGGCCGGCTTCCTGTCTCTCGAGCTGCAGTCTGAGGCACATGACGGCGTCCACGCCGCGGACGGCCTCCTCAACATTGGTGTAGACATCGCAGTTCCAGCTGTCCACGCCGGCGGGCAGCAGGGTGCGGGGGGCGCAGATGCGGACTTTCGCGCCGAGGAGGTTCAGCAGGTAAAGGTTGGAACGGGCCACGCGGCTGTGGTCGATGTCGCCGAGGATGCAGAGCGTCTTTCCGGCGAAGTCGTTCCCCCAGACCTGGCGCAGGGCGTAGCTGTCGAGGAGAGCCTGCGTGGGATGGGCGTGCCAGCCGTCACCCGCGTTGACGATGCTGCAGGGCAGGAGCTTCGAAAGATATTCCGCCGCGCCGCTTGCGGAATGGCGGATGACGATGACGTCGGGATTCATGGCCATGAGGGTCTGGGCCGTATCCTTGAGTGTCTCGCCCTTGTTTATGCTCGATCCGGATTTGGAGAGGGCGAAGGTGTCGGCGGAAAGGCGCTTGCCCGCCATGTCGAAACTTGTCTTGGTGCGCGTGCTGTTTTCGGAAAAGAAGAGCACTACGGTCTTGCCCTTGAGGGTCGGGACTTTTTTGACCGGGCGCCTGTTGATTTCCTGAAAGCTGGCGGCAAGGTCCAGAAGATGTACGGTGTCTTCCCTGCTGAGCTGGCTCACATCAAGCAGGTCCTTATGTTTCCAGAGGTATCGATTGTCGTTGTTCACAGCTGCCCTCCAGCCGGCCCCTTCCCGTTCCGTGCTGTGCGTTCCGGGGCCCGTATTGTATAATGTGGTTCTGGTGTCTGGTTTTCTGGCAAAAAAAAACCGCCCTCAGGAGGCGGAATAAGAAAACGGCTGAAGAACTGCCTGGCTGGCAGCCTCATCGGCGCAGAAATGCGCACTGAGCCGGATACAGAATAGCCGTATGTTCATGCCCTGGAATTTACTCGGGGCTCCCCCGCTTGTAAAGAGGTTCCTCATCTCTGGACAGACGGCAGGCGACTGCGTATTACGAAAGTCTATGTTTTTTTCAAGGAGAAAGCCATGGTATTTTCTTCGGCTCTGCTTGTGCCCATCCTCGTATTCATGGGCTGTGGCGCCGTGGCGGGTCTTCTGGCTGGCCTGCTTGGCGTCGGAGGCGGCATCGTCATCGTCCCCATGCTGGATATCGTCTTTGAATGGCTCCACTATCCGCCGGAGCTCATACACCAGCTGGCTCTCGGGACGTCTCTCGCCACCATTGTCATCACGTCCATCTCGAGCTCGCGCGCCCACGCAAAGCGCGGGGCCGTGCACTGGGACATCTTCGCCAAGATTACCCCTGGCATCCTTGTAGGCACCTTCTGCGGCGGCCTTGTGGCCACGCACATGCCCACCACGTTCCTGAAGATATTCTTCATCGTGTTCATCCTTTTTGTGGCCTGCCAGATGCTCTCCGGCTACCGCCCCAAGGCGAGCCGCGACATTCCCGGCACCTGGGGCACCATGGGCGTGGGCACGGTCATCGGCGGCGTTTCGAGCTTCGTCGGCATTGGCGGCGGCACGCTGTCCGTGCCGTTCATGACCTTCTGCAACGTTCCCATGCATGAGGCTGTCGGCACGTCCGCTGCCATCGGCTTTCCCATTGCCGTGGCCGGCAGCATAGGCTACATCGTTGGCGGCTGGGGAGATCCCGCGCTGCCCGAGGGCTGTCTCGGCTACGTGAGTCTCTTTGCCTGGGCCGGCATCGCGGCCGTGAGTTTCTGCACAGCCCCCCTGGGCGCCAGGCTTTCCCACGCCCTGCCGACGGCCAAGCTGAAGAAGGTCTTCGCTCTCTTCCTGATTATCATCGCCGCCCGCATGATCTGGCAGGTCGCGGGCAGGTATTTCTTCTAACGGACGGAGTTCCTCCTTTGCTGAAAAGCACCTTCAACAGACGCCGCGCCGAATCGGTGTGGTGGAATCTGCTCTGGCTCACTGTGGGCGGCATCCTGAACGCCGTCTGCCTGCAGTGCATCTCTCCCGCGCACGGATTCCTTTCCAGCGGCGTCATGGGCATGGCCCTGCTCGCCAACTACTGGACATCGCTCTTTGACGCCTCGACCTGGTACATCCTGCTTTCGGCCCCCATTTTCGTCTGGGGCTGGTTCTTCGTGAGCAGGCGCTTCCTGTTCTACACGGCCTACGGCACAGTGGTGACCTCGGCCGCCGGCAAGATTCTCCTGCTCATGAACTTTACCATTCCCCTGCAGAATGAGATATACGCGGCCGTGCTCGGCGGCGTCATGTTCGGTGCGGGCAGCGGCGTCATGCTGCGCACCCTCGGATCGAGCGGCGGCATTGACATTATCAGCGTGGCCATGAAACAGCGGTGGAACATCGCCATCGGCCAGTGCACCTTCCTGTTCAACGTGGTGCTTTTCGCCACGGCTTTTTCCACGGGAACGCCGCTCGACAAAATCATGGCCTCGCTCATTATGATGTTCATATCGGCGAGCGTGCTCGAGTACGTGCTCGGGCTCTTCAACCGCCGCAAGCTGGTCTTTATCATCTCGGATCACGGGGAGGAGATCAGCGAGGCCATCCTCGTGAGCGAGCGCTTCGGCGTCACCGTCATGCGCGGCAAGGGCGCCTATTCGGGCACTGACAGGGAAATCCTCCTGACTGTGACCAATAATGTGGCCCTGAAGCGGCTCGAAAACCTTGTGGACAGCATAGACCCGAACGCGCTGTTCATCGTGGACAACGCGTTCTACGTGTCTGGCGGTCAGTTTTCCCATCAGATTGAACGGTAGCCGCTCTGGACAGCGGTGCCGTTTGAGAGCATATCAGGCGCTCTGCCGCCGGAACCATTCGGGGCAGAGCGTTTTTCTTTTGCTGATTTTTACCGATTTCCGGAGAGTTTTATGTCAAGTGAGGAGATGCTGGATTGGAAGAGCGGCCTGAATGAGGCCGGAGGACGGGCCGGGTACGCTGCCGAGCTGCGCGCCTTCATGGGCCTTGCCAGGGACAGTGTGGACCACGTGTTCGCCGCCCTCAACAGGGGAGGCGGGGGAGACGCCCAGGTCATCGTGCATGAGGTGCGCGAAAAGGCAGGCCGCCTCGGATGCCGTTTCCTCGCGGCGAGAGCCCTGGATCTTGAGCTGGCCCTCAGGGCCGGTGCGGACACACAGGTTGTGTACGGCCGCTACGCTTCAGCCGTGCCGGACACGCTCTGCGCCATTACCGCCTATCTTTCCTGATTCTGAACGGCCCAGGGGCCCCGGCTCCCGTCTGCCGGAACGCCTGTTCCCCGGCACGGTTTTGTGCCGGGAGAAAGCGGCGTATCCGAAAGCAGGCCGGGGGCTTTTTTTTTCGGCATAAATACGGTAACTAGGTTCGTTCCGGACTGAAAATTGTCCTGCCGGGCCGCACGAAGCGGCCGGCCAAGCTCAAAAAACGGGGGGAACCGTGAAACATTCTGTATTCTGGATGAGCTGTCTGGCCCTTGTCCTTGCGCTTCCGCTGCAGGCCCGGGCCGCTGACACCTATAAAATCGGTCTCATGTGCCCCATGACCGGCAAGTGGGCTTCCGAAGGCCTCGACATGAAGAACATCGTTGATCTTCAGGTAAAGAAGGCCAACGAGCAGGGCGGTATCAATGGCAAGAAGATCGAGGTTGTCGTCGAGGATGACGCCGGCGATCCCCGCTCCGCTGCCCTGGCCGCCCAGAAACTCGCCTCCTCTGACGTGAAGGCCGTTATCGGCACCTACGGATCCGCCGTGACCGAGGCCAGCCAGAACATCTACGACGAGGCCGGCATCCTGCAGATCGCCACGGGCTCCACGAGTATCCGTCTTTCCGAAAAGAACCTCCCGCTCTTCTTCCGCACCTGCCCCCGCGATGACGCGCAGGGAAGCTTCGCTGCCGAGCAGCTTCTGAAGAAGGGCTTCAAACGCATCGCCCTTCTGCACGACAATTCTTCCTACGCGAAGGGCCTCGCCGACCAGACAAAGAAGTGCCTGGAGGGCAAGGGTGTGGAAATCGTCTTCTTTGACGCCCTGACCGCCGGCGAGCGCGACTACACGGCCACGCTCACCAAGCTCAAGGCCGCCAACCCTGACGTGATCTTCTTCACCGGCTATTACCCTGAAGCCGGCATGCTCCTGCGCCAGAAGAAGGAAATGGGCTGGAACGTGCCCATGATGGGCGGTGACGCCTCCAACCACGCCGACCTCGTGAAGGTGGCCGGCAACGAGGCAGCCAAAGGCTACTTCTTCGTCAGCCCGCCGCTGCCCCAGGACATGGATACCCCCGAAGCGAAGGCCTTCCTGAAGGATTTCCAGGCCGCCTACCATGCCCAGCCCGTTTCCGTGTGGGCTGTCCTGGCCGGTGACGCCTACATTGCCATTGAGGACGCCCTCAGGGCCGGCAAGTACGAGCCCGAGGACATGGCCAAATACCTCAAGACCATGAAGGACAAGCCCGCCCTTTCCGGTAAGATGGGATTCAACGAGAAGGGAGACCGCGTCGGCGACTTCTACCGCATCTACGAAGTGGAGGACGGCGGCAAGTTCGTCCTGCAGCCCAAGAACTAGCATTTTCCGGAGCGGGGAGGGCTCAGCCCCTCCCCGTTCCGTCCCCGCCAAAATCATGGAATTCTTCTTTCAGCAACTTCTCAACGGACTCGCCGTCGGTGGCATCTACGCACTCGTGGCCCTGGGCTACACCATGGTCTACGGTGTTCTCAAGCTCATCAACTTCGCTCACGGCGACCTGTTCGCCATCGGTGCCTATCTGGGCCTGACCCTGCTTGTGAGCTGCAACCTGGCAGGCATCCTTTCCCCCCTCCCCGCAGTCCTTCTGGTCTGCGTCATGGTGGCCGTGCTCGTGGCCATCATCGGCTATCTGCTCGAGCGCGTGGCCTACAGGCCCCTGCGCCATGCGGGACGCCTTTCCGCCGTGGTCAGCGCCCTTGGCGCGTCCATCTTCTTCGAGAACGCGCTCATGCTTATCTACGGCGCGCGCGTCTACGTCTATCCCGACTTTTTGCGCCCCGATTTCACCGTGCATCTTTTCGGCCTGAGCATCCCCGGCATGCGCATCCTGATTATCCTGAGCTGTGTCGTACTCATGGTGGCCATGCAGGTCTTCATGCTGCGCACGAAGACGGGCGCGGCCATCCGTGCCGTGGCCATTGACCAGGGCGCGGCCCAGCTCATGGGCATCAACGTGAACCGCGTCATCTCCCTGGTCTTCCTCATCGGTCCCGGACTCGGCGGCGTGGCGGGTATCATGGTCGGTATCTACTACGGCCAGATTGACTTCCTCATGGGCTGGTCCTACGGCCTCAAGGCCTTCATCGCCGCCATTCTCGGCGGTATCGGCAATATTCCCGGAGCCATGATCGGCGGCCTCATCCTGGGCGTCAGCGAGGCGCTGGCCTCGGCCTACATTGCCGTGGCCTGGAAGGATGTCGTGGCCTTCCTCGTGCTCATTCTCATCCTGATTATCCGCCCGACCGGCCTCCTGGGCGAACGTACGGCGGACAAGCTATGAGTTTCCTCTTCGATTTTCAGGACAGGCGGACCTATTTCGGCATCGGCATGGCCGTGCTTATTCTCGTGCTGCCGCTTTTCCTCAACGCCTACTGGACTGACGTGTGCGTGAGCATCGGCCTTTACGCCATCCTCGCGCTTTCGCTCAATGTCATTCTCGGTCAGGCCGGCATTTTCCACATGGGCCACGCGGCCTTCTACGCCGTTGGCGCCTACGTGACGGCCATCCTCAATACCATGTTCCACTGGTCCATTTTCTGGACCATGCCCGTGGCCGGCTTCGCCGCCGCGCTCGTCGCCCTCGTGGTGGCGAGGCCCATCATTCATCTGCGCGGCGACTATCTCCTGATCGTGACCATCGGCATCGTGGAGATCGTGCGTATCGCGCTGACCAACGACATCGGCGGCATCACGGGCGGCTCGAACGGTATTTTCGGCATCGCGCGCCCGCGCTTCTTCGGCTTCCGCATCGTGAAGAGCATTCAGTTTTACTACCTCGTCTGGGGTATGTGCGGCGCCACCATCCTTCTTTTCCACTGTCTGTGGCACTCGCGCATAGGCCGTGCCCTGAACTACATCAAGGAAGATGACGTGGCCGCGGAGGCCTGCGGCGTCAATGTCACCCACTACAAGCTCATGGCCTTTGTGCTGGGTGCTTTCTGGGCCGGCATGGCCGGCACCCTCTACGCGGCCAAGATGACCACCATCGCGCCCGCCTCCTTCAACTTCATGGAGTCGGTTATCATCTTCGCCGTGGTTATTCTCGCGGGCGGCAGCCAGCTCGGCGTACTCGTCAGCGCTTTCCTCTTCATCGGCCTGCCTGAGCTTCTGCGCGGCTTTTCCTCCGCGCGTATGCTTTTCTTCGGCGCGGCCATGATGATCATGATGGTCTGGCGTCCGCAGGGGCTCATGCCCCCGAGGCAGCGGCGCTACAGGATCCCTGATCCCGGTACGGAGGAGCGGTCATGAGTACGCTTCTTGAAGTGGAAGGCATGAGCAAGATCTTTGGCGGCCTTGTGGCCGTCAATGAGCTTGATTTCACCGTGGACAGGGGATCCGTTGTCGGGCTCATCGGCCCCAACGGCGCGGGCAAGACCACCGTTTTCAACTGCATCACCGGCAACTATGTCCCCGAGCGCGGCGACATTCTTTTCAACGGCCAGAGCATCAGGGGCAGAAAGCCGCATACCATCGTGGAACTCGGCATAGCCCGCACGTTCCAGACCATACGCCTCTTCGGGCACCTCTCCGTGCTGGAGAACGTCTTGGCCGGCAGGCACTGCCGCCTCAGATCCGGCTTCTTCTCCTCCATGTTCCGTCTGCCTTCCCAGAGACGGGAGGAACAGGAAGCCGTTGAGCGCTGCATGAAGGAGCTGAAGTTCGTGGGCCTCGAAAAGTTCTGGCGCGAGGAGGGCGGCAGTCTCGCTTACGGCAGCCAGCGCCTTCTTGAAATTGCCAGGGCCCTGGCCTCTGATCCGAAGCTCATCATCCTGGACGAGCCGGCCGGCGGCATGAACGATCAGGAGACGGAAGACCTCATGCGCGTCATCGACGCCATCAGGAACCGCGGCATCACTGTCCTGCTCATTGAGCACGACATGCGCCTCGTCATGCAGATCTGCGAGAAACTGGTCGTGCTTGAGCACGGGACGCTCATCGCCGAGGGAACCCCCGCCGAGGTGCAGAAGGATCCTGCGGTCATCGAAGCCTACCTCGGATCCGATGACGACGAGGAGTACTAGCCATGGCCCTGCTTGAAATCGAGAATCTTCATGTTTCCTACGGCAGCGTGGAAGTGCTGCACGGCATTTCCCTGCACGTGGACGAGGGCGAAATCGTCACGCTTCTGGGCGCCAACGGCGCCGGCAAGAGCACGACGCTGCTTTCCATCAGCCGCCTCGTGAACCCCCGGGAGGGCCGCATCACCTTCGACGGAAAGAATCTTCTGGACTACGAGAGCTATCAGGTGGTGGGCCTCGGCGTAGCCCAGTCTCCCGAGGGCAGACGCGTCTTCGGCACCATGACGGTGCAGGAGAACCTCATGCTCGGCGCTTTTCAGGTTCACAGCGAGACGATCAAGCAGAATACGCTGGAATGGATTTTTCAGCTCTTTCCCCGTCTCCTGGAGCGCCGCTCGCAGATGGCGGGCACGCTTTCCGGCGGTGAGCAGCAGATGCTGGCCATGGGCCGGGCCCTCATGGCCCAGCCGAGGCTCCTGCTCCTTGACGAGCCTTCCCTGGGGCTCGCCCCGCTTCTCGTGAAGAGTATCTTCCGCACCATACGCCGTATCAGTGAACAGGGCGTGACCGTCCTCCTTGTGGAGCAGAACGCCCGCGCTGCCCTGAAGCTCGCGAGCCGTGGCTACGTGCTCGAGGTGGGCAATGTGGTTATGGAGGACACGGCAAAGGGACTCCTGGCCAATCCGCGCGTGCAGAAGGCCTATCTCGGCGGCTAGCGTCTTTTCTGATGACACAAAAAAAGGCTCCGCGCAGGCGGAGCCTTTTTTATTTCCGGGAAAGCCCGAATTAGGCAAGCTGCTTCAGAAGGGTGTCCTTGATCTCGTCAATGGTTCCTTCGCCATTGAGCTCGATGTACTTGGTCTTGCCTTCCTTGGCGAGTTCCTTGTAGAAGTAGGCGGCAGCGAGGGTGCCGTTCACCTTGTCATAGTAGATGTCATGACGCTTGTTGATGGCGGCTTCGTCCTGATCGTCGGAACGGACGGTGAGCTCGCCGCCGCAGACGCGGCACTTGTCGCCGTTCGGCTTGATGGCGTCGATGAAGATGTTATTGGGATGGTTGTTGTCGTTCTTGCAGAGGCGGCGGCCCATGATACGGTTCTTGGCCACTTCGCGGGGCAGGAGGATTTCAACCACGTAGTCGAGCTTCATGCCGGCCTGCTGGAGAGCGTCCCAGAGCTTCTTGGCCTGCACCATGTTGCGCGGGAAGCCGTCGAGGAGCCAGCCGTTCTTGCCCTTGGTCTTGAGGGTATCGAGCACCATGGGGATGGTGATTTCGTCCGGGACGAGATCGCCGCGGTCGATGTAGGCCTTGGCTTTCTTGCCGAGCTCGGTGCCGCCCTTGATGTTCTCACGGAAGATGGCGCCGGATTCGATGTGAGCAATGTTGTATTTCTGCTTGATCAGGGAGCCCTGGGTGCCCTTGCCGCTGCCGTTGGGGCCGAAGATGAGAATATTCATGGGGATTCCTCCTTTGGAAGTTTGTGCAAAAAAACACAATTGAAGGAAATCTACCCCCCTGCCATTGCTGTGTCAATGCAGGAAAACGATCCTGCCACTATCATCGCGCAGCGTCCCTGCCCTGGCCCGGCGGAGCCAGACAGGTCGCACCGCTAATAGACGTCTGATTCCTCGCCACTGTGGGAACTGCTGTTGTCATGGCGGAAGAGGTTGAAGACGCCGCCGAATATGCCGAAGACGCCTTTGGCCAGACTGCCGAAAGTATTGAGTATGACCTTGCCGCCGTTGACCACGGTCTTGGGATTTGAGAAGGGGCCGTGCACGTAGACCGGAATGAGGGGCAGACCCGGCATATCGACATTGAGGTCGAGGTTCATGGTCTGGGTGTTGAGATCGAATTTTCCCGTGCCATTCACCTTCATGCTGTCGCCTTTGAGCTGGAAGTCCTGGGTACGCAGCACGCCGGAAGTAATTGTCCCGGATCCGCTGCTCTCCCTGAAAACCGTGGGCTTGCCCTTGGGCTTCCCCTCCTTGTCGACGCTCTGGAAGCTCCCCTGGCCCGAAGTGAAGTGCGCGGTGCCGTTGAGGCCGCTGGTCAGCTGATCCGGACCCGACATGCTGCCCGTGACGTCGGCGGAGAGCGCGGCCTGTCCCGTGATGATCGATGTGGCGCCGAAGGCGCGCATGACGTCGCCCAGGGAGAATTTGCGCACGGCCATCTGTCCTCCGAAGGAGAGTCCTTTATCGAAGACGGCGTGCCCGTTGAGGGAAAGGGTGCCGCCGTAGAAGCCGCCCGTGAGGCCCGAGACGGTGAGCCTGCCGTCAGAGAGGTGCAGGGGGCACTGCAGGTCGCGGATGATGATTTTGCCGAACACGGCGCTGCCCGCCGAGAGCGTGCCTTTCGCAGAGAAGTCCTTCATGGTGCTGAAGTTCCAGCTTTTCTGGCTTCCGCCCGGGATATTTGTTTTTGAGCCGCTGCCGGACTTCTGGCCGGTGAGCCGGCTGAAATCGAGCTCGGCCATCCTGATTTTGAATTCAAAATCAGGCTTCTGCCTGCCAAAGTCAGCGGTGACGCTGCCCGTGGTGCGCACGCCGTTCACTTCCGTCTTCAGGTCGCTCAGGGTGATTTGCCTGTCCTTCCAGGCTATTCTGGCTGATCCCGTGAAATGGCGGAACTGGTTCGGGATGTCGGTCTTTCTGCCGAGGTTCGCCTGCATGAATTCCGGCACGTTTACGTCAGCTTTCTGAATGTCACCCGTGACCGAGAACGACTGCCCCTGTTTCTGAATGGTCAGGCTGGCCCTCGAAGAAAGGCCCCTCAGCGTAATCTGGCTCTTCGACACGCTGAGGGTGCCGTTTTTGCTGCTGAGCGTCGCCGTGCCATTCGCGTCAAGGGGAACCCCTTTGCCCTTCATGGCGGGGATGGCTTTTTCGAGATCCTTCACCGAGAGCGTGAACGGCAGGTTCTGAAAGTGCATGCCGTCGCTCTGGCCGGAAAACCAGAGCATGCCGTCCAGAGTGGCCTGGGCGTCCCAGGCTCCCTGGCGCTTTACGTTGAATTTCCCATCGAGGCCGAGGGTCTTCTTTGCGTAAGAGGCGCGGCGCAGGGCGCAGTCGATATCGAGATCCGTGAAGGGGCCGTCAGGTCCGTTCGTTTCGGACGCGCTGAAGCTTCCTTTGGCGCAGTCCACGCTGATTTTGCCGTGGAGTCCGGCCAGAAAATCATCGAGAGTGCGGCCCTTCGAGGTGACGTCGATGACCGTGTCCATGGTTCCCTTTGCCGCAGGAAAAACAGCGAGATCTGTTCTGAGCGCCGCGGCGGATACGCTGCCCGCCTTCAGGGTGATGTCGTAGAGGGGCGTCATGTGCGTCCCGTAGATGAAGCAGTTCCCCGTGAGGGGCCCCCCATAGAAGTCCGTCTTTACGGCGAGGTTCGTGCCCCGTATGCCCGTGCGCTGTGAGGTCTGGGGCGTGATGACAACGCCGCCGTTCCTGATGTTGAGTTTTCCGTAGTGGATGAGGGCGGCTGAGAGACGGATGTCGTAGCTGAGGCCGCCCTGGCTGTTCTGATCAGCCTGAACCGTGTTCCGGTCAGGCTGCGCCGTGTCCTGTCTGCTCTCCGTGTCCTTTTTCCCTGCTGCGGCTGTCCCGGGGGTTTGGGCCGTGGCGGCGGGGGGCTGTGTCGGGGCCGCGGGCTTTCCTTGCGCGTCCCGTGCCGCGGGCGCCTTCGCGCGCTCCCTGCGTCCCCAGAATTCGTCCGAGGTCAGATCAGAGAGCGGCTTGTGCGTATAGATGGGCGCGGTCACGGGTTCGCCCAGGGCTTCGGGGAGGGCTTCGCCGAGATCGACCTCGCGGCTCTTCAGGTTGAGGTAGACGACGGGATTTTTCCAGGACGCCACACCGCCTTCGCCGCGGAACTCCGCGTCTGCCGCTGTGCCGGTAACGCGGGGAGCCTTCATGCCATGGCTGTCCAGCGTGAAATCGATGATGCCCTCGGAGACCTGATCCAGGGACGCCTGGAGGCCGGGCGTGATCCAGCGCGCGAAACTGAGCCAGCGGGTGAGGCTCACCTTGGTGAGGCTGAGGCGGCCCGTAATTTCAGGCCCCGGCTCCCGCAGGGCCAGAACCGCGTCCAGACCGGCCGAATCCGTGCCCATGGCGAGCTTTCCCAGCATGAGATGCAGGGCTCTGTCCTTTCCCGGGTAAGGTTCATCCGCTGCGCCGGCGTTCTCTGCAGCGGGGAAGATATCCGCGTAGGGCGGCCTGTCAGCGTTTGCCGTGAAGGGGGTTACCTTTCCCGTGATTTCGAAGGGGATGGGTGTGGCATCGAACACGTAGACACCCGAGGCCGAGCCCTCGGTGATGAAGCCTTCAGGGGAGCCCGTGATGCGCGCGTCGACGCGCAGTCGTGTGGAGAGGATGGGAAGGGACGCTGAGCCGCGCACCTTCATGTCAATATTGCTCATGGGGCGGATCACGTGCGTCTGGCTGTCGATGTCGACTTTGGAAACGCTCCACGTGCGGTTTCCCATGACAAGGGAACCTTCCGAGACGGTGACGCGCATCTGGGCGCGGTTTCTGAGCGGCCGCACGGCCATGCTGAGCTCCGCGCCGCGCAGGTGCAGACGGCTGCCGTCTGCGTCCGTGAGTTCGGCTTCAGCGTCCATGATTTCCGCGGAACAGTACAGGGGCAGAAATTTTCTGCGGATGCGGCTCGGGATGGCGAAGGCGTCTTCGGCCAGGGTGTTCCCGGAGTCCGCGCTGCCGGCTGTTTTCTGCTGCCGCAGCTTTTCGGCGATGCTGAAGGGCAGCGTGCCCCGGGCCGAGGGGCGCACAAGCATGAAATGCTCGGGCCTGAACTCTCCGCGCACAAGATAGAAGAGGCTCGGGCGCACCGAGGCGAACTCAGCCCTGAACGTGAGACCGTCCTTCTTCACGGTGATGCCGTCCACGGAGAGCATGGGCGAAGGAAAGACGTTCAGTCCTATGCTGCCTGTCTCTATCCTGCAGCCCGTTTCCTCAGCCAGCCTGTCCCTGTAGCCCGCCACAAGGGAATCGGCGTTGAGCTGCAGAAAGATGAGCGCGCACAGAATGATGATGGCCAGGACCGAGGCCGCGATGATGACAGCGCGCAGAACAGTGCGGAGAACCGATGTGTTCAGATGCACGTCGGACTCCATGGCGTTAGGGCACGTCCGAAGGGGACGTTATACCGGAAATGAAAAAGAAAATCTGACAATTTGCCTGGTGTCCTGCAGAACGGGGAAAGGAAAAGTGAGAAGGGACAACCGGGCGTGGCTGCCTCAGTCAGCGGGAAGGAACGCGTAAACTGTGGTTTTACTATCCCAGTATGGCCCTGTGGGCAAGGCTCGCGCCTGTGGCATAGAGGGGTGGATATATGCCGGTGCACGAAAAACAGCTTCCGGGCACAGCCTGATGGCGCGTGGGTGTTCCGGCTGATCCGTAATCTTCAGCAGAGAAGGGCTGTCTGTTCAGCCGGGCGCCTCCGGTCCGGTTCCACGGCCCGCTGCCGGAGAAGCTCCGGGGAAGATTTTCATGGGTCCGGCAGGGGCCGGATGGGGAGCTTCTTTGCAGTTTTTCCGGTATGAGAGTAACATACAGCGACTTTGGCGGCGTTTTCCCGCCGTGAGGAGGATGAGATGGCAGAACACGTGCAGGCGCACATGGTCGTGGCCGATGATCAGGGAAACATTTTTGACGATCCCTACCTGCTGATGGTGGGGCGCCGCGGCAGCCAGTGGGGAACGCCCCGTCCGGACGAACTCATTCCCCTGCCGCCGGAGAGCGAGCTTTTCCTACTTCCCGGCCGCCGTGCCGTGGGGCTTGACCCTGAGACCGGGGAAACCGTGGAAACGGATGATCTGGCCGTGGCCGCCTTCGCGGCTCCGGGTTACACGCTGTCCGCGCATCCCGTGTACAAATCCGACCCTGACGCGCCCATGCTGCCTCTCTTTGCCTACGGAGCCGTGGGATTTGCCGAGGACCGCTTCTGGATCTGCGCCCACAGGGTGGATCAGGACAGAAGGCAGCAGTTCAACAAGGTGCACAGGAGCAGGATCGAGAAAGGCGTGCGCGAAATGCTGGCCGCCTATCCCGGAAACCGTCTTGTCGGGCATATCGTCAACGACTGCGTTCTGCGCTACGACTGCCCGGCCGCGAGAAATTTCGTACTCGGCCGCTACGAGGCTCCGCTCCCGTCCTCACAGGTCTGCAACGCCCGCTGCATAGGCTGCATTTCCGAGCAGGAGGACGGCTCGCCCATCGGCGTCACGCCGCAGTGCCGGCTTACCTTCACGCCCACGGCTGAGGAAATCTGCGAGGTCATGCGCATACACGAGAAGCACGAGACGAAGACCCCCATCTACTCCTTCGGACAGGGATGCGAGGGCGATCCGCTCATGAATCCGGAACTTCTCTGCAATGCAGTCCGCCTTTTCCGCGAAGGAGGAGGCAGGGGGACGGTGAACTGCAACACCAACGCCTCCCGTCCCGATGCCGTAAAGGCCCTCGCGGAGGCCGGGCTGACCAGTCTGCGCGTGAGCCTCAACAGCGCCAGGGAGGAGGTCTACTCCCGCTATTACCGGCCCCATTATTCCTTTGAGGATGTCAGGGCTTCCATACGGACGGCGAGGGAGCATGGCGTGTTCATTTCCCTGAATCTGCTCTTCTTCCCCGGCGTCACGGACACGGAGAATGAGCTTGAGGCGCTGACGCATCTCGTGGGCGAGGGCGGCGTGAGCATGATTCAGTGGCGCAACCTGAATATTGATCCCGAATATTACCTGAAGCTCATGGAGGGCATTGATCACGGACCTTCCATGGGGCTCAGGCTGTTTATGAAGCGTCTGCGCAGGGCCTGCCCCTGGCTCAGGTACGGCTATTTCAATCCCTATGTGGGCGACAGGGCAGACCTCACGGCGCCCATGCCCGGCGAATGGAAGGAGAAGCCGCTCGAACCGCTTGAGGACGGGGACGGCGCCGGCGCGTAACCGAGAATACAGTCGGGGGGCCTTCGGGCCTGCCCGGGGAGTTCATCATGAAGATACTGGTAGTGGGCGGAGCCGGCTATATCGGCTCCCATAACGTGCGCGCTCTTGTCGAGCGCGGCGACGAGGTGGTCGTCATGGACAGCCTCGTGACCGGACACAGGGAAGCCGTGCACCCCGGCGCGAAATTCTACAAGGGGGATATCCGCTCCGCCGAAGATCTCGACAGGGTCTTCACGGAAAACAGGATCGACGCGGTCCTCCATTTCGCCGCCTTCATCGAGGTGGGCGAAAGCGTGGCGAAGCCGCTCAAGTATTTCAACAACAACGTGGGGGGCATGCAGTCCCTGCTCGAAGCCATGGTCCGCCATGGCGTGGACAAGCTGATTTTTTCCTCCACGGCCGCCGTGTACGGTGAGCCCGAGAGCGTGCCGATTCCCGAGGACGCGCCAAAGAATCCGACCAACCCCTACGGCGAAAGCAAGCTCATCATGGAAAAAATGATGAAGTGGACGGAGAAGGCCCACGGCATCCGCTCCGTGATCCTGCGTTACTTCAATGTGGGAGGAGCGTATCCGGGCGGCCTCATCGGCGAGGATCACCACCCCGAGACCCACCTCATTCCGCTCATCCTGCAGGTGCCCATGGGAAAGCGTGAGGCTATTTCCATTTTTGGCACGGATTATCCCACGCCCGACGGAACCTGCATCCGCGATTACCTGCATGTCATGGATCTGGCGGACGCCCATCTGCGCGGTCTGGACTACCTGGCCGCGGGCGGAGCCAGCACGGTCTGCAACCTCGGCAATGGCCAGGGCTTCTCCGTGAAGGAAATGATTGAGAGCGCCCGCAGGGTGACGGGGCTTCCCATCAAAGCGCAGGTGGCCGGACGCAGGCCCGGCGACCCGGCCCGCCTCGTGGCCTCTTCCGAGAAGGCCCGCAGGGTGCTCGGCTGGCAGCCGAAGTACGGCATAGACGAGATCATCAGCTCGGCCTGGGTATGGCATAAGTCCCATCCGGACGGCTACGCCGGTTAGTCCGCATCAGATGATATGGAAAGGGCCCGGAGCGTTTGCGCGCACCGGGCCCTTTCCCGTTTTCCGGAGGAAACGTCACTGGTTCCTTTCGGCCCGTGTGAGAAGCGGAGCCAGCACGATGATACTGAGCCCCATGGCCGCGAGAGGCATGAGGGCTGTCTGCAGGCCGAAGACGTGCGAGAGCATGCCCACGCCGGCGGGGCTTGCCAGCATGCCGAAGAAGCTGATGGTGGAAATGATGGAAATGGCCACGCTCGGTGAAACGGTGCGGCTTTTTGAGGTGAGCGAGTAGCAGAGCGGAATGGCGGGAGCCATGCCGAAGCCAACCATTGCGAAACCCGCGGTGGCCGCCGGCAGGGTGGGGACGAGGCAGGCCAGCAGGAAGCCTGCCGCCGTGCAGAGGCCGCCGAACTGGAGCACGCGTATGGCGCCGAAGCGCACCACGAGCCGGTCTGCGATGAAGCGGCAGCAGACCATGCAGATCATGCAGGCGATGTAGCCGGCCCTGACCAGGGCCTCGCCGGGACGGACCACCTGGGCGAAGTACACGGCGCTCCAGTCGTACATGGTGCCTTCCGTGCCCATGTTGCTGAAGGCGATGAAGCCGAGGAGCAGAATGAAGCAGCTCGGCATGGTGAAGCCGCGGTGTTTTTTCGGCGTGAACTTCCTGGGCAGATCGTGCGGCAGAATCCTGTGCCTGACGCTGAAGGTCACGAGACAGGTGACGGCGCACATGATGATGAAATGCGGGAGAGGCGGAAGGCCGAGGGGCGCCACGATGGCGCCGAGCGTGCCGCCGGCCACACCGCCGAGGCTCCACATGCCGTGGAACGTGGACATGATGGGCCGTTTGTAAAGGCATTCCACGTCAACGGCCTGGGCGTTCAGGGCGATGTTGAAGGTGTTGCTCGCGAAGCCGAACAGGAAGAGGGCCGCGGCGAGAAAGGGAAGCGACGGGGCGAGGCCGAGCCCGGTGAGGCAGACCGCGTAGCAGGGGAGTCCTGCCAGGATGACGGCCTGGGAGCCCCAGCGTTTGATAAGGAGTGCGGCGACGGCCACGGCAGCGAATTCGCCTGTGGGGGCGGCAAAGAGCGCGAGTCCGAGGGCGCCGTCAGAGAGGGAGAGTGCCCTCTTTATGTCGGGAATGCGGCTGGCCCAGGAACCGAAGACACTGCCCATCATGAAGAAGAGGATGAGCAGGGATACTCTGTACATGTGCACGGGAGCGGCCTTCCCCGCACCCGTGTTTTCCGGAGCGGAGTCTTTGTCTGCGCCGTCCTGGCCGGGATTTCTGATGTTCATAGTCGGACCTTCGGCTGCGTAAAGATTCCCTTAGTCGAGGCAGTCGCAGAGCGTGGGATCGCGCAGGTCGGTGAATTTGATGTTGCCGGCCGTGATTTCATGCCTGAGGTCGTCCATGCGGCTGGCGAGTTTTCCGGAGACGGGGCTTGTCTTTGCCCAGTCGTCCGAAAGCCTGATGTCCACGCCGCCGTTGGCCAGGGTATAGACGAGGATGTCCTTGGCGCGGAAGTGGCCGGACGCGGCAGAATCGACGATTTCAGTGAGAGCCCTGTCAAAGCGTTTGATGATGGAGAAGGGCACGCGGCCCGGAGCCTGAGAGGACTGATCCTGATCCATGCCCACGAGCAGGGCCCTTGTGGTGCCTGCCGCGTTCCAGACGCCGCGCTGTCCGTAGCCGCCGGCGACAACGACAATGCCGCAGCCCTTTTCCTCGAGGGAGCGCAGGGCATCGGCTTCGGCGAGGGGCTTGTTGAACCCTGCGCTGACCTGCAGGGTTTTCGTGCCCGGGGAGGAGAGCTGGGTGCCGTCCACGAAGGCTTTGTACATATTGTTGAGCATGGGCGTCTTTTCGGCCTGGAGCCATCCTATCTTCGTTCCGGGCGCGAGGAGTTTTGCGGCGGCCGCGCCGGCAATGTAGGCGGGCTCGTTGTCCTCGAAGGTGACGGACATGATGTTGCGGTTGCGTACGCCTGTGTCGATGCAGCCGAACATGGTTTTCGGGAAGGCAGCGGCGTTGTCGCGCAGGATTTCGTGCAGGCGTCCTTCGGCGACGATGACGAGATCATGGTCAGATGCGGCCTTCCGGAAGATATCGGTCTGGTTCGTTTTGTCAGGATCGGCGATAACCACCTCGGCGGAAGCGCCGTGCTTTGCGGCGGCCGCGCGGAGAGCATCCCTCAGCATGTCGGCCGCGCCGTGATCAGAGGCGCCGTTCTCAAGAATGAGCGCAATGGAAAGAGGCCGGGCGGGACTTTCTTTCTGGGAAAGAAGGACTGCGCTGCAAAAGACGGTCAGAAAGAAAAGGGAGAATGAGAGGGCGCTCTTTATGCGGGACAAAAGGAAGGAAATCGACACGGGTGCACACTCCTGTGGTGGTGGTGATAAAGGGCCGGCGCTGTTGATTCTGTAGTGACAGAGTCTGTTGTATTTGGGGAAAATTGGGTTAATATCAAAAAATATGGATTTGCAAGGGAAAGAGGCTTTTGTGAAAAAATTCTCTTGCCCGCTGCGGGTCATAAAGATAGATTGAGGGCACATCCGGTGGTACTCTGCGTACGTCCGGATTTATTTTGTAAAAACGCTATGCCAGTGGCAGTTAGGAGGGAACCCATATGGAAAATACAGCGCCCCTGTGGCTCAACCCGAGATGGCTGAAGAGCCTGCTCAGTGAGACCTCGACGCCTACAAGGCCCGAGGTTGAGAGCATTCTTGACAAGGCCATGACCATGGAAAACCTCACCGTGGAAGAAACGGCGAGCCTCATGCGAGTGAAGGATCCCGAGCTGAAGCAGCTCATCCGCGAAACGGCCCGGAAAGTGAAGGGAAAGGCCTATGGTGACCGCATCATCATTACCGCGCCCCTGCACCTCACGAATATCTGCAGCAGTGAATGCACGTACTGCCCCTCCCGTGTGAACAACAAGGCCATTGAGCGCAAGCGCCTCTCCATGGACGAGATTCGCGAAGCCACGACCAGGCTGGTGCAGCAGGGCCACAAACGCATGGTGCTGGCAGTTTCCCACGTCACGGCCGAGGATATCGACTATATCCATGACGCCGTGGAAACCGTCAACAGCGTCAGTGACGGCGGTGAAATCCGCTCCGTCAACCTCAAGGTGGAAGGTCTCGACGCCAATGACTTCAGACGTCTCAAGGAAATCTGGGACGTGAACGTCGTCATTTCCTTCCAGGAGACGTACGATGAGGAATGCTACAGGGCGACGCATCTTGCCGGCCCCAAGGCCGACTTTTTCGCCCACCTTAACGTGCCTGACGCCATTTTTGACGCTGAGATGAAGGACTGCGGGTTCGGGCTGCTTCTCGGCCTGAGCGACTGGCACTTTGACGTGCTGGCCATGATTCAGCATTCCGAACATCTCATCGACAAGTACGGCGTCTTCCCGCACACCGTGAATCTCTCGAGGCTTTGCCGCGTGCCCGGTTCCCTGCTCTGGCCCGCTCCCCACGCCCTGAGCGACGAGGAGTACATCGACTGCATCGCCATGGTGCGTCTGGCCATTCCCAACACGGGCATCATCGTTTCCACCCGCGAGCCCGGCGATCTGTGGAAGCAGGCCTGCGATGCGGGCGCCTCCCAGCTTTATACCGGCAGCCTGGCCAATCCCTATGAATCCTGGACAGAGGCCCCCAATCAGCAGGTGCCGTTCCCGGATCAGTCCGAGAGCCATCTTGACGAGGTCGTGCGCTATTTCGTCGAGACCGCCCATCATCTTCCCGCGTTCTGCGCCGCCTGCGGCCGCATGGGCAGGACCGGTCAGGAATTCATGGAAATGGTGCGCAACTGCGGCATGAGCAGCCAGTGCTGGCCCAACGCCTGCGCCTCCCTTTATGAGTACCTGCTCCACTACGCCACGCCGCGTACCCGTGATCTGGGCGAAAAGCTCATTAAGGCCAAGCTTGGCGAGATGAGCAGTTCCGAGCGTGAGATTGCAGAACGGCTTCTGGGATTTGTCAGAAACGGCCGTCTTGATGAATTCGTGTAACATTCGTATTCTTCCTTCTTCCTCTCCCAGGAGGGAGGGGAAGAAGGAGAGTTCTCAGTTTTGTCGAACAGAAAGAGCCTTTACTTTGACCGCCGGGATGTGGATATCCTGAAGCTGGTCAACAGGATTCTGGACAGCAGGACGCCATCAGCCGAGAGTCTTTCTGACCCGAATCTTCACCCGCATGGCATAAAGGAACTGGTGGATACGCCGGTTGCCCGCATGGCCTATGCCGTGGTGAACCTGCTGCGCAATCTCGAAAGCGGAGGCGGCCAGGCGAGGGATCGTCTGCTTGCTCTGAGAATCCTTTATGACGAAGTTCTGAACAGCGCGCATACGATGCTGCGCCGCAACACGGCGCGCGTACTCATGCAGATTATGAAGAGCATGGTGCGCGCGCATGGGAATGAGCAGCGCCAGCTCAAGCTGGCCCATGATTTCCGGGCCGCGGCGCAGGGTACGCCCCGGGTGGTACGCCGCCTGCTGCACCGTTACTTTCTTCCGGAAATGTCGGAGTCGTGGAATCAGCTGGCCTTTGACGACCATGTCTACGACATGAATACCAAGGGCCGCAAAAGTCCGACCCATCTCATCATGGACGCCTGGATCAAGGGCCTCAGGTCGCTCACCGTTGTGTACGATAACTGCGTCACCATAGAGGCTGCCAGGGAAGTGCTCGCCGCCGCGGCCATCGTCGGAATCGAGGTCCGTATCGGTCTCGAGTTCAGGGTGCCGTACCGGGATCAGTTCGTCAGTGTCCTGTGGATTCCCCGAGGATTCTCTTCTGACCAGGATTTTCTTGAGTTCCTGGGATCGCCTAAGATGAACGCCCTGTCCGTGCGCGGGCGCGAGGTCGTCAACTGGGAGCGTGATTTTGTCCTGCGCTGTCTCGCCGTGTGGGACGATGTTCTGCGTCCGCAATACCAGAAGCTCTACGGCCTGAATATCCCTCCGCTCGGTGCCGATGCTTTTCTGGATTTTGTGGGCAGGGGGCACGCCAATCTCTCGCGGCTTTCTGAATGCCTCATGCGCCATCTCAAGCCCGTGATCGACAAGAAGATCATCGAGATCAAGGCGAAGGGTGCCGAAGCCGGTGAGGAAGATCTCGCCCAGAAAGCGCGTCTTGAAAACCTCACTCCCTGCGTGGTGCAGGATGAATGGCTGAATCCCGACGTGCATCCCGAGCTGCCGCGCGTGGTGCTGCCTGACGACAGGGAAAAGCTTCCCGGCCTTCTGCAGCTGCCTCCCTACGAGCTTATGCGCGAGCTTTCCAAGGTGAACGCCGGCTTCCGGATGATTCTCTGCACAACCGGCCTTACCGTCGAGGATGTGACAGAACTCCTCTGGGACTGCCGCGGTCTCATCACGCACCTTGAAATTCTCAATATGCGCGGATGGCTTGAAGGCCGCATGCCCGACATCTATGAAATAGGCGAGCTCCAGCACGCTCTGAACACGGGACAGGGGCCCCGCCTTAAGCAGATGGTGCGCCAGATGGTGCGCAGGATGCAGGATGCCGGGGATGACGGGCGCGCCCGCAAGTTTGAGGAAATCCTGCGCAACGTGCCGAAGCTCTGGGAGCATTACCGCCACGCGCCCCTGAAATCGCGCATGGGCACGGGCTCGGCGAGCCGCACCAAGTCGTTCGGCATGGGCCTCGTGGTCACAAACACGCTTCCGCGCCGCGGCGCCAAAATGCTGCTGAGCCATGCGGAGGCGCCGGCCATTCCTGTTTATGCGGCCGTGGAGGAACACAAGATCCTACGCGAACCCGAAACGCCGGACCGCTGGTACTTTTTCCTCAAAAGCCTGAGACGGCTCCCCTTCTGTCATGAGCTCGGCTTTGACCGCGCCGTGGAATGGGTCTCTCCGCGCGATAACCTGCAGGTAAGTCCGCGCGGCAACATCGCCAATCTGGGAGGCCTCGCCAGCACGAACGGCGCCCCTCTCGAGGAAGAGTCGGATTCTTCTGACAGGAGACCGGGGATCCGTTACCTGAACAGCGGCGTGGGCAACGTCCTGAAGGTGATACTCGGCTTTGTCCCGGCTTTTATCTCCTTTCTGTATACCCAGGACTGGTGGTTCCTCGCCTGGTTCGGCACCTTTATCTGGTTCGGCATCACGGGCGTGCGCAACGTCATCCAGATGGTGCTTGCGGCCAAGGGCATGTCCCGGAATACCCTGATGCACTGGCGCGACCACGTGAGCATCAACCGGCTCTGTGACTCGCTCATGTACACGGGCATCAGCGTCTTTCTTCTGGAAGTCATGGTGCGCGTGTGGCTCCTCGAGAAGGGCTTCGGCGTCACCGTGCGCGAGCAGCCTATCATCGTGTTCACGGTGCTCAACATCGTGAACGGCTTTTATATCTTTTCCCACAACATCTTCCGCGGCTTTCCCAAGACGGCCGCCGTGGGAAATCTCTTCCGGTCAGCCCTGGCCATTCCCGTGTCGAGCGCCTACAACACGGGGTTCTGGCACCTGCTCCTCCTCTGCGGCATACCGGATCCGTCCTTTTACCTCATTCCCAGCGCAGCCGTGGTGTCGAAGCTCGCTTCGGACACGGTTGCCGCTGTCATTGAGGGCTTCGCGGACAGCCATATGAACATGCATATGCGCGCCCTCGATTACAGGAATAAGCTGCAGAGCATTTTCGACTGCTATACCCGGCTCGAGCTTCTGTTCCCGCAGGAGGACGCCCTCGTCAAGCTGGCGCGTCCGGGCGGACTCGGAGGCAGGGGCGGCACGGAAGCCGCCAAGCTGGAACGCGCTCTGATAGTCAACGCGCTGGATCTTCTGTACATCTGGTATTACCAGCCGCGGGCCCAGGATGCCTTCAAACAGATGATCAGGAACCTGACTAACGCCGACCGCAAGGCCTTCGCTCTTTCCCAGCTCGTGCTCATGCGCGAGAGGGACGTGAGCCAGCTCATGGTGGACGGTCTTGTGGGGCGTGATTTCGGGCGTCCCCTGGCCTTCTTCCTCTCGAGGCGCAAGGCCTACGTCAGGGATATTGTCCATCTCTGCAAGCCGAGCCAGACACGCCAGGTGCAGACGAAGAAGACTATTTTCGGCGCCGAGCGTTCCTGTTTCCACTGATATGACGCGCCGCCCCGGATGAAACGGGGCGGCGCTTTTAAACGGAGTTTACGTATGACACAGTCTCTCAATACATCCGGAACCGTTCTCCGGCTTCCCGGTCTCGCCGGCACAGGCAGCAGATACGGGGATGCGGACGCGGCATGCCCTTCTGTCCGCCGTCTCTGGCCCGGCCTTCCGGACCGTCTCTTTTCGGACCCCGGCGCCGTGTCGGATGCCGCTGTCTATGTTCCGGAGAATCTTCCCGAGGATCCCGAGACCCTGGCCGCCTACCTCAATGAAGTGGACCGCTTCGCGAGAGACACGGCCCGCAGCGCCGACGTGGAAGCCGCACTTCTCAACGAGAAGGCCGGCCGCGACAGAAAGCGGTTGCGCGAGGAACTGGCCGGTGTGGCCGCCCTCGGCGCCACGGAACACGAGCGCAGCGAGGCGGACAGGGAGGCCGGGACGGAATCCCGCAGGGCCGCCCAGCGCACGCTTGCCTGGTACTGGCTGCAGCAGCGCAACATTGCCGAAATCGACGGGCTGGTGAACCGCGTCAACGAGGTGAGTTCGGCCATTGAGAAAGGCTATGGAGCTGAAACCGGCGAAGACGGCATAGACGTATCCGCCCGTCATTTCGCGGCACCCATGTCATCGGGCACGGGCGATCTGTCTCCTGACTGGCGTCCCCTGTTTCTCGCCGTGCTGAAGCTCGTTCCGTCAGACACCGTCTTCGTGGCGGAGGGCGGCATGGCCCAGGATCTTTCCGAGCGTCTCGCGTTCGTCCCGTCCGCGGAAATGGCCTCGGCCCTCGGCGCGGAGAAAGGCGTGTCCGTGGATTTCTGCGAAGCTCTGCCCGCCGATATCTTCGGTGCGCGGGCCGCGAAGGAACCCGGCCTGCCGTCCCGCGTGCGCCTCGTTCTTCTTCCTTCCGGAAAGTAGCGTATGTTTGCTTCGGGACTCAGAGGTGTCATCTTCGACTGCGACGGGGTTATGATCGATTCCGTCGCGGCCAACAGGATTTTCTTCGACCGCTGTCTTGCCTATTACGGCCTTCCGCCCATGACCGACGAACAGGCCGCCTACTGCAACATGTCCACCTCCCGCCAGGGGCTGGAGCATATCCTGCCCGAAAGGGCGAAGAAGGACATCCCCCGCTTCGGCAGGGACATCGTCAATTACGACAGGGAAATACTGCCTTTCATAAAGCTCTATCCCGGATTTCTCGGCTTTGCGGATTTTCTGCACGAAAACGGCGTCAGAATGGCCGTGCTGACCAACAGAACGGACAACGGGATGAAGTCTATTCTGGACTTTTTTTCTCTGCCTTCGTATTTTAATCCGGTAGTAACCGCCTCCTGCGGCTTCCCGAAGCCCCAGCCCGGCGGCGCCCGCCTGATTCTTTCCGAATGGGGCGTCGGAGCGGGCGATGTGCTTTACGTGGGAGACAGTGACGTGGACCGGCGTACGGCGGAAGCCTGCCGCATGCCCTTCGCGGCAATGAATCCGAAGGAAAATCCTCCCTTGGATGGCGATTTCCGCGTGGACGGCTACGCCGCCCTCAGGCGGGAACTGGCACCCTATATGGAAACCACAGGAGAAAAAGCTTGTTCATCCTTGCCAACATCATCGACGCGGTGACCTATCTCTGTCACGTGGCCGTCGTCACGTACATGATCATCGTGGCCGTGGCCTGTGCGGTTTCTTGGTTTCGCATAACGCCGTACCACCCGGCTGTCCGCGTGCTCGCGAAACTGACGGAACCTGTCTTTTCCCGCGTGCGCAGATGGATGCCCTTCGTCTGCTCCGGGGGACTGGATTTTTCACCCGTGGTTGTTATTGTCGTACTAGAGCTTTTTGATATGATCGTCATCAGATCAGTCCGGCAGCTGGCTATGGCCCTTTAGCCGCCGTCTGCCCTATTCACTGTTGAACCTAACACGCCGCGCGGGGAATAACCCCGGCGGTAAACATCAGCAAAGGGAGTGTTGTTATGGATCAGCGCGATATCGATTTCATTGAACAGCGTGCGGATACTGATCCTGAGCTGAAGTCTCTCTGGGAAGATCATGTTCTTCTGAAGAAGCAGGTGGAAAAGCTGGAAGCGAAGCCTTTCCGCAGCCCCTCTGAAGAAGTCCAGCTCAAGCAGCTGAAGAAGCAGAAGCTTGAAGCGAAGACCCGTCTTGCGGAAATGATAGACGCAAGGCGCGCGCAGTAAAAATGATGGAGTAAACACATGGAACTTACAGGTGCACAGATTCTCCTTGAATGTCTCAAGAGAGAAGGAGTTGATGTTCTGTTCGGATATCCGGGCGGAGCCATTGTCGACATCTACGATGAACTGACGAGGCATCCCGAGATCCATCACTACCTAGTACGCCACGAACAGGCAGCTCTTCATGCCGCTGACGGCTATGCCCGCGCTACCGGTAAGGTAGGAACAGCACTGGTAACTTCCGGCCCCGGCGCCACCAATGCGGTAACGGGTCTGGCCACTGCATACTGTGATTCCATTCCTCTCGTTCTCTTTACCGGGCAGGTCCCCACAGGGCTCATCGGCAATGACGCGTTCCAGGAAGTCGATATCACCGGCATCACCCGCCCCTGCACGAAGCATAACTATCTCGTGAAGGACGTCAGGGATCTCGCCACGACGATTCGTCAGGCGTTCTTCCTCGCGCGTTCGGGCCGTCCCGGACCCGTGCTGGTGGACCTGCCCAAGGATGTGCAGACAAGCAAAACCGAGTTTGTGTGGCCCGAGTCTGTTTATATGCGCTCCTACAATCCCACGTATCAGCCCAACATCGGCCAGCTCCACAAGGCTGTCGAGGAAATCAAGAAGGCCAGCAATCCGGTGATTCTCGCCGGCGGCGGCGTCATTCTTTCGAACGCTTCCTCTGCCGTCACGGAAATGGCCGAGTCCCTGCATATTCCCGTGACCTGCAGCCTCATGGGCATCGGCTGCTTCCCCGCGAAGGATCCCCTCTGGCTCGGCATGTGCGGCATGCACGGCGCCTACGCCGCCAACATGGCCCTCAATAACGCCGACCTCATCATCTGCGTGGGCGCACGCTTTGATGACCGCGTGACCGGCAAGCTTTCCGGTTTCGCCCCGCACGCCCGCGTTGTGCATATTGATATCGACCCCACGAGCATCCGCAAGAATGTCCGGGTCGACGTGCCCGTGGTCGGTGACTGCCGCCTGGCCGTTGAGGGCATCAACGAGATCAGCCGCAACAAATTCTCCGGCCAGGACATGGCCAGCCGCCATGCCCAGTGGATCGAGACCATCGGCGAATGGAAGCGTGAGCAGCCGCTCACCTACGCGAAGGGCGACAAATATCTCAAGCCCCAGCATGTGGTCCGCGTGCTCAACGAAATCACCGGC